>JAHFNM010000011.1 GCA_023267415.1 Candidatus Nomurabacteria bacterium | reverse complement strand
CTTGTTCGATTGGAGAAAGAGATGCATCAGGCTTGCCTTTCTTCAAAAGCTGCCAGATCGCCTTGGCCACGTGCGGACCGATGTCGCCTTGATAGTTCGCACGAATCGTCTTTGCGCCGGAAAATTCGACGATGCGCGAGACTGACTCGCCGATGGCATTGCTCATGAGGTGGCCAATATGAAAAGGCTTGAATGGGTTGGGTTGCGTGTATTCAACCATGACTTTCTTGCCGTCGAGGATCTTGTTCTCGCCCCAAGTCGTGGAGACATGGACCCGGCCGACCATGTCGGCAAAGAATTCCTTTGAAAGGCGGAAATTGATGAATCCCGGACCGGCGATCTCGATCTTTTCGATCTCAGGTGTAGAGTGCTTGGAAAGCTCGGCGACGATGTTTTCGGCAAGAGCGCGAGGATTAGTTTGCGCGGCTTTGGCGTACGCCAAAGCCGCGCTCGTCGAAAAGTCCCCGTGAGTAAGATCTGCCGGGTGTTCGAGCACAATAGCCTCGGCTTCAATACCGAGGTTCTTCAGTGCTTCTTTGATCAGTTGTGCAAGTTTTTGCTGCATACATTTCTAGATCCTGAATCAAGTTCAGGATGACACATCGAATGCACGTGTCATTTCCTTCCTGTCGAACCAAAGCCTTGTTCTCCCCGTTCGGACTCACTCAATGTATCAGTTTCCTCCAGTTCTGCAATCACTACGGGATAGATGACAAGCTGAGCCACTTTATCTCCCGCTTCAACGGTATATGGTTCGCCCGAGAGATTCACTAAGTGCGTGTTGTATTCGCCGCGATAGCCGGCGTCGAATACTCCACCCATCGTATGCAGTCCGGCCTTTGAAATGCTGGACTTGTCCTTCACGATCGCAGCAAAGCCGGTATCGAATTCCAGCGCGAACCCATGCCAAAAGCGATGATGTCCCATCGGCGGGATTGTGATGGTCTCCATCGCATACATATCCATGCCCACATCGCCTGGCTTCGCATACGTCGGCAGCTTCGCATCGTCTTTCAATTTTTTAACTTTTATTTTCATAATTCAAAAAATACTCAATTGTAGATTCAAAACTTGGAATAAACATTTCTGGATTCTTTCTAAAGAATTCAAGAATTTCTTCTTTACTAAACCACTTAAGTTGTTCTACTTCAGAATCTTGTTTTACAAAAGGATAACTACCGTCAACAACAGTACTGAACCATTGACCAAAATATTCATGGCTGGTCGAGCGACGATTCTTTTGTTCTAGCTTTGGAGGAAAGTTTTTTAATCCGATCTCTTCTTCAGCTTCTTTGATAATGTTTTGTTCGTATGTCTCACCTTCTTCTACTGTTCCTGCAACTGCCGGACCCCAGACGCCGGGATCACGTTTTTTTGTAAACGATCTTTGTGCAAGCAAAATCTCTCCTTTTTCATTCGTAATCCAGAGCGCAGAGACTCTACCAATATCCCCCTTCATTCTTTCGGTGGAATCAATAATTTTTATTATTTCGTCTTCCTCGTTTACTATCGGTATTCGCATATTTATATTCCAAACTTATTCTTAAAATACTCCGCTCCGTCTGTCTCATAATCATACAGCGAATTGGCTGTTTCGCTCAATTTGCGGGTGAACTCAAGCATATGAAGCGGAGTCCAGAGTGGGAGCTTGAATTTGCGGGCAAGCTTTTCAAGCTTTTCCTTGGCTTCCTTTGCTTCGTCGGGACCGTTTGCCGAGATCACGGCTTCGTAATAGTACGACTCGCCATCAGGATCGTAGAGCGAGAAAAAAGCTCCCCCGTATGCACAAGAAAAAACCTCTGTCGCCGAGACTGCGGCTTTTTTGTATCCGAGCTCGGCAAGCATACACACGGCATTGGAAAATGAGTCATGGGCGAGACGGGTTCTGATCTCCTTTCGGTCACCTGTCTTTCCTGTCTCGATGCACAAAACTCCTGCGCCATTTTTGTATTCGAGCCGCACGGCGCGATTGTTGAATCCTCGGTCGGTATACGAAACCACGGTTTGGTGCTCGGCAACGACCCCTTCCCCCGCAGTCGAGAAGAGTTTTTTCACTCGGTCATATTCTTTTTTTGCCACCGGCCCGCGAATCTCAACGTCGATCATTTCAAAACCTTTTTAAGCGATTGATAAACCTGTTCATGAATTTCTTCGCGAGAGAGAATATCTTTTTTTGGAGCGCAATCTATCTGCACGAAGTTGTTCAATTCTTTGATAAGCTTGAGCGCGCTCTTACGCGCATTTTCAAGATGCTTCGGATCGCTCTCATGCACGTCGTTCTTTTTTCCTTTGTATGCACGCTTCTCTTTGCTGTCGCGCTCTGCGATGAGCTTATTCACGATTGCGATCGGAAGACTAAGATAGATTACAATGTTCGGACGAGGTATCTTAAACGCGCCGTACTCCATGCGGTCGAGCCACGCAAGAAAATCTTTGCGTTCTTTTTCCGAATGAATCTTTCCGCCTTGATGGATCTGGTTTGCCGAAACATAGCGATTTGCGATCACAATGTATCCTTTTTCGATCCACGCACCGATTTGCTTGCTCGACTCCCACCGATCAGCGGCATAGAGAGCAGAAATGATCTTAGGATGGGTTTCTTTGAATTTATATTTTTCGTCAGTGAGGCATTCGCCAATGAATTTTCCGAAAAAATTCTTGTCATACTCCGGAAAATCTACCGTTTTTACGATGTGCCCTTCTTTTTTGAGTCGAGCATAAAGAAGTGCGACCTGGGTCGCCTTTCCCGATCCGTCTGTGCCATCAATGACTATGAGCTTCCCAGATTTTTTCATACGGCTACTGTAGCAAGAAAAAAGGATTAGAAGAAATCCTTCAAAATATTTTCGATATCTTCGATGGATTCGTACTCGGCAATGGAGAGATGCCTATTGCCGGCGATCATGGCAGAGAGACTGCGGTCTTCCTGCTCGCGATAGAGACACAGGATCTTTTTTTCCAACGATTCGGCAAGTCCGATCTCATAGCCTACACCAAGCGAAGGCGTTGTCACTTCGGCGACTATGACATCTGCTTCCTTCACCCAGTCGCTGTCTTGTTCAAAGATATGCACAGGGTCTGCCCCGCTACCATGCATGGAAGAGAGCGAGTCATCGCCAATATGTTCGGTCAGCACTTCCCCGTACTGGCCAAGCAAGGAAATAATTTCTGCGTATAACTCCGCGTCATTGCGTCCCCCACGGATTGATCCTGCAAAATAGATTTTCATAATTATTTTCTTTGGGCTGCCTTAAGGGCTTCTTTGGCATAAAAGAGTGTCGTGGCACCGATTTGCATTTCGTTCTTTTCAAGATCTTCTGCTCTGAGCCATTGCCATACATCTTCGGCCTTTTCAGGAACAACGGCATCACTTTCCGATACGGCAAAATATATCAAACTCAAATGTCTGTGAATCTCATTGATCGGATGAATATTCATGTGCCAAGGCATGGGAAGTGCGGTGTATTCCGCATCGAATTGCGGAGTAACATACGGCGGAATGAGTGTGACATCGAGACCCACTTCTTCTTTTACCTCTCGCAAAGCGGCAGCATCCGGAGTTTCATCTAGCTCGACATGTCCCCCAACCGCAAGCCAACGCTTGTATTTGTCATGCAGGCGAATAAGCACTTTGTTGTCGTATACGACAAAAACATCAACAACAAAATCAATTTTTTCATGAATGTGAGGCATAGTAATCTATTTTCTTTCAACTCGTAAAACCCAACTTCCTGGAGCCTTATAGGTTGATCCATCAAATTTCGATTCAGGATTTTCAATCACTGAGTACCCGTGTTGTTCTAGTTTTTTGAAACTATTGTATGCTCCTTTTGTGAGACTGCTATCAAAAAGAAGTTCTTTTGAAAACGATTCTGCATATTCAATGGATTTTTCGTATAGCATAATAACCGCATTACCACCCTGATATTCTGGCTCAACTCGAATAACCCGCAACTGAAGATATTTGTCTTTGTACAGAGCGTCCTTAGGCTCAACAAGGGAAGCTTCTCCAGCTGAGGTACTGGTATCAAAAAGAGTGATTCGAGTCACATTGTCGCCAAGCAAAATATCATTGATGCCGGTCTTAACATTGAAATGACTGTTTTCTTTCAGTATTTCCTTTCCCCCTCTTTCTGTCTTTCGCAGTTCGCAGAATTCCATAATATATTTTTATACAAAGCTCTCCGGAATAGGAAACTGCTCGGCCAATGCTTTGACTTCTTCCTTTATTATCTTTTTCTTCGCTTCGTCATCTTTGCTGCGAAGCGCGTCAATGAGAAGTTCGGCGACGCGAGCGCAGTCGGCCTCCTTGAATCCACGAGTCGTGATGGCTGGTGTACCAAAACGAATTCCAGATGGATCAAGCGGCTTGCGCGTATCCCCTGCTATCGCGTTCATGTTGAGTGTGATACCGACTTCATCGAGCACAGTCTGGGCTTCTTTCCCAGGGACGCCAAGCGAGCCGAACACATCGGCAAGAATGAGGTGATTGTCCGTGCCGCCACCGATCATGCGGATCTTTTCGCGATGAAATACGGCTTCCATTGCTTTGGCATTCTTGAGCACCTGCTGACAATATTCCTGATATGCCGGAGTTATTGCCTCGCCAAAAGCCACGGCCTTTGCTGCGATCGTGTGCATGTGCGGACCGCCTTGAATGCCTGGGAAAATCGCCTTGTCGATCTTCTTTGCGATCTCTTCACTCTCACGAGTGAGAATGATCCCTCCACGTGGACCGCGAAGCGTTTTGTGTGTGGTCGAAGTGATGATATCAAAACCATCATCAAACGGGTTGCGAAGCGCCTTGCCCGCGATCAAGCCGGCAATGTGCGCCATGTCAGCCATGGTGTACGCACCGACTTCTTTTGCGATCTCGACGAACTTTGCATAATCGAGCGTGCGCGAGTAAGCAGAGAATCCGGCGATGATGAGCTTGGGCTTGTGTTCGAGCGCAACCTGTCGAAGACCTTCGTAGTCGATCTCCCCTGTCTCAGGATCTTTCATTTTGTATGTGACGAATTTGTAAATCTTAGCAGGCAAGGTCATCGGATGTCCGTGCGTAAGATGTCCGCCGTGAGCAAGATCCATGCCAAGCACCGTATCCCCTGGCTCAAGCAATGCGGAATACACGGCAAGATTTGCCGGCGCACCTGAGTGCGGTTGTACGTTGGCAAATTTACAATTGAAGAGCTGTTTGGCGCGTTCGATGGCGAGCGTCTCGATTTGATCGGTAAATTCCTGTCCGCCGTAATAGCGACGACCGGGATATCCTTCGGAGTATTTGTTTGTCAGGATGGAGCCGTTGGCAAGGAGAACATTTTTTGAGACGTAGTTCTCCGAAGGAATGAGTTCGAGTCCTTCGGCCTGGCGCTTGGCCTCTCCGGCAATAGCGTCAAATACTTCGCTGTCGAGATGAGATTGCATAGGCTGATTCTAGCACTGCCGGCGCAATTAAAAAAGCGGGTCTTTTGGACGCGCTTTTTAGTGTAGTTTTTGGAAATCATGCTTTGATCGCGGCGATGACCATCTTGAGATCGGCAGTAAAGCAGTTTTCTTTCCTGTTGGTTGATGTCGGCATGATCCGCAATCCGGGAAGAAAGAATGCGAATTCATTTGTGTATTCGATGTCCCTAAATGCAAGCGAGGCGGGACCAACGATCTGTATTTCGGATCCTTGCTGGATCACTACATGGGCTTCGTGCATAGAATCATGCTCCGGACGTATGCGAATGTTCGCAGAAAGATTTTTTTGCAAGACGAATTTCTGCTGTTCAAGCAAAGAAGCAAGGCTTATTTCCAGCTGCTCCTGAACATAGGTATTCAGGGATTGTGGTATTGGTTTTTCGAGTACAAGCATAACGAGGAGTTTTTCTTTACTTTACGGGAAACGGAAAAATTTGCAACAAAAAAGCCAGGAGCCTGAAGGCGCCCGGCTTTTTTGTTGTTGTATTTTTATGCGGGGATAAATGTTAGAGCAGTACCTTTTTTATCTGCTCGACCGGTTCGTCCGATACGGTGCACGTAGGTGTCGTAGTCGTTTGGAATGTCGTAGTTGATGACATGCGTGACGTTCGGAATGTCGAGTCCGCGTGCAGCCACGTCGGTGGCGATGAGCACGTTGATCTGATTCATCTTGAATGCGTCAAGCGTGCGCATGCGTTCGCGGTTGCGCTTGTCGCCGTGAATGCCTCCTACCTTGAACCCGCGGGCCTTGAGCTCGGTTTCGAGCTGGTCGACACTGCGCTTGGTTTCGCGGAAGATAAGGACTTTGTCCGAACCTTCCTTGATGAGCACGTCATGAAGCTTGTCGAGCTTGTCTTCTTTCTTCACGCGAATGACGTCCTGATCGATGTTCTTCGAGGTGTTGCCGGTGACGACAGAGACGAAGAGCGGATTCTTGAGATACATTTCCGTCATCTTCTTGATCTCAGGCGAAAGCGTTGCCGAGAAGAAAAGTGTCTGGCGCTGCGGCGCACACTTACCGAGGATGAATGTCATATCGTCGCGGAATCCCATGTCGAGCATGCGGTCGGCCTCGTCGAGAACGACAGTGCTGTATGTTGAGAGATCGAGTACTTTCTGTTTTACGAGGTCGGTGATGCGTCCCGGAGTTCCGATGACGAAGTTCACTCCGCGCTTGATCTCAGAGATCTGGCGATGAACTGGCATGCCTCCCACGACTGATGCGGAAAAGATCTGGAGCCAGCCGGAGAGCGTGCGGAATTCTTCCTGGATCTGCTGTGCGAGCTCACGAGTCGGCGCGATGATGAGAACTTTCTGGTTTTTGTTGCGCGATACGCGGTCGATGAGCGGAAGGATGAATGCACCTGTCTTCCCCGTTCCCGTGTTTGCGAGACCGAAGAAGTCGCGTCCTTCAAGAACCGTCATGATGGACTGGTCTTGGATTGGCGTCGGATGGATGAATCCCTTCTTGGCGATATTTTTCTGGAGCTGTTCGTTGAAAGGAAAATCTGCAAACTTGTGCTTGGCAACATATTTCTTTTCTTCGGCGACCGGCTCAGCTTTCTTTACAAATTTTGCAAAGTCGATGCGCTGGGCAAAGCGATTGCCTCCCCCTGCGCTACTGGTGCTCTTGCGGGCAAAGCTCGCGCTGCGGCGTCCTCCGCCGAAACCTCCGCGTGAAGGAGCGCTGCGCACTCCGCTTCGTGATGAAAACGAGCTGCTGCGAGCGGCAGGACCTGCTGACTTAAAGCCTCCTGAACGCGCTGGGGCAGACGAAAAGGCTGCTGCCGGGCGGGCAGAATGACTTGGACCCGAATAGCGAAAGGCACCGCCTGAGCGCGTTACGGGAGATGAACTAAATGAGCGCTTACCGCCTGATGACGGCCGCGCAGAATGACCTGTGGGCATATGATTACTTGTGTCATGGAATACTCAACCATTCGACAAAGTAGTCTATAGGATTCACTCAAACGGCGCATTTCTTCGTTGAAAACCTTATTTCGTACTCAATGTATGAATTATACATCTCCGTGCAAAATAAGATTTTCGCCTCGAACTGCATCCATTTGCGAGAATCCTAATTGGGCGAATTCCACAATCGTCACTCTCTTATAGATAAGTAGGGCCTCGTTGGTCCTTAGTGAGAATGATGTAAATAGAATAGCATTATTACACCAGAATGTCAAACTTCACTCGGCGAAACAATTGCATAAGCTTTTGAGGGACACGAATATTTTTTGCTAAAAATATTCTCCTTTTGTCGCCGTCGCTCCCACAGAGGTCTCTCAAAAGCTTATGCAAAAGTTTCTAGCCTCGCCCTGGTTGAGAACTCAATAAAAAAACCTCCGAATATTCGGAGGTTTTTGTGTTACCTGATTGATCTTAGAAACTGTTTCGCTTCCTTTTGTCCGGGACAAAAGACATGCCTGTTTGCTTGGAAAACTCACTGGCAAGATCCAGGCTCTTACTATGGTTGTGTTCCCTGTTTATCCGGGCCCACATCTCGCGCAGCACATCTTCTTCCATATGCCTGGCCAAGCGTCTGTTGTTCGGCCTCAAATCCTTGATCGTCTTAAACGAGACGGTTAAAGTCCCATTCTTGGCATCAACCAAGAGATAATTGAACTTGAACAAGGAATTCGAAACCATTTTTTCATCGTTATTCTCCACAGAGAGCAACTGTGTTACCAACCACATTATCTCTGCGTCGCAGCCGTTTGGACCGCAAAGCGAATTTGGTACCGGCTCCGGCTGTTGTTTTTGTGTAGCAGACAACAAACTGTCGGAGGTCCGCTTGGCGGCAATGCTGTCGGCGCGTTTTTTAAATGCGACCGATTCTGCGTCCTTTACCAGGACGCCATTCTCCACATGAGGCCAGGTGCCTTGAGAGGTCTCTGGAGGGGTCAACAACTGGGCATTCGCATTGCCGAAAAGAAATACTGCGCATAAAAGCGCGATCGAAAAACTGATTTTTTTCTTCATATGTTTCTAATTTTTGAGTTTTCAATGAAGGCTTTTTGCGCACCTCCTTATCACTACTTAAGCATAATAAAATATACTTGTCAATATATAGCAAAACCGTTTTGAAACCTCTATACTAAACACATCATGACAAATCTCACCGACCTTAAGCACTGCCAGACCGAAATCGAAGGCGGCGGCGAAGTGATCGCACTCGATACTGGAGCAGTGATCGGACCAGAATCAGAGGCAATGCTTCAGGCGCTCCATTCCCGATCGATCGGCGGACTGCGCGGTCACCTTGAAGTCTTGGAAAAGCGCGGCGCAGACAACTTCATGAAGAATTTTTATGTCGGCTACGGACACAAATCCATCGGCGACTGCGGAACCGTTTCTCTCTTCATTGAAGGCGTCTCCATGCTCGTGGCAAAAGCCATTCAAGACTGGTCCCTCTATTCCGGACAGGAAGCATCCACCCGATACATCGACTTCGAACATCAACCGTTCAAGAATCCGCTCGGCACAAAGGAGGCTGAGGAAATCCTTGAAGCATGGCGCTCTTTCTATATGGAATCGCTCGAGCCAGTCAAAGAATATCTGCGAGGACTCTTCCCTCTCGGCGAAGGTGAGCCAGATGCTGTATACCAAAAAGCCATCAATGCCCGCGCATTCGATATTCTTCGAGGATTCTTGCCTGCCGGAGCAACGACCAACCTTGCTTGGCATACCAATCTTCGACAAGCAGCAGACAAGATCGCAATGCTTCGCCACCATCCTCTTGCAGAAGTGCGAGCCACTGGAGATGCAATCGAAGCAACGCTCATCAAAGCCTTTCCCAATTCGTTCGGACACAAGCGGTACGAAGGAACGGAAGAGTACAACGAGTACATCATGAAAAATGATTACTATTACCACAATCCTTCATGTCCCGAGTTTGTCGTGAGCAAAAATACCGTCGACACAGCACTCCTTCCAAAAGAATCATTAGAAAAACGCCCAGCAAAGACGGAACTGCCTCGCCATCTTTCCGAAGCCGGAACGGTGCAGTTTGAATTTCAGCTCGACTTCGGATCATTCCGCGATATCCAGCGCCATCGCGCAGTCACTCAACGTATGCCTCTTCTCACGACAGAGATCGGATTCGGCGATTGGTATCTTGAAGAATTGCCCGAGGCAGTACGAGAAAAGGCAAAAGTATTTTTGAAATCGCAGGAAGAAAAACTTGCGAAGCTTTCCTGCACACCAGAAGAAAAGCAGTATTACACGGCGATGGGTTATCTCACCTCAAACAGGCTCACTGGAGGACTTCCCGCTCTCGTCTATCTCGTAGAACTCCGCGCAACACGATTCGTGCATCCAACACTCCGCAAGCGCGCAAAACAAATGGCTGATACCCTGACAGAATTATTTGGAAAAGACGGGCTGGTCATTCACCTTGATGCGGAGATCGACCGATTCGATATCAAGCGCGGAGAGCACGATATTGTCCTAAAATAATGAAGCCTGGAATTGATTACATCGGGGTAGGGGTCGGCGTTGTTTTATTCGACCATACCAAAAAAATTTTTTTGATGAGACGCGGACCAAAATCATTCAATGAGGGTGGAGCCTGGGCTCTTCCCGGAGGCAAAGTTGATTTCAATGAAACACTGATACAGGCAGCAATTCGAGAAACAAAAGAGGAGTTTGGTATTGATATTCAAATTACAAAGCATCTCACAACATACGATCATATTATTCCTGATGAGCATCAACATTGGATTACCAATATTTTTGTGGCGAGATTGTTTTCGGAACACCAATGATACAAGAACCTGAAAAATGTGACGAGATCGGTTGGTTTACACTTTCCAAACTCCCCTCTCCAATCGCCAAGATGACACAGCAAGCGCTCGAGACAATAGCAAAAACTAATTGACAATTTATTCTAATATGCGAAACTTCCAGCATGATTTTATCCGATAAAAAAATCCTCGAATGTGTCGACAAGGGCGAAATTGTCATCACTCCTTTTGACGTGAAAAATATGGGCGGCAATTCGTACGATGTGCACATTTCAAAGCACCTCGCCCAATACGTGGACGGAATGATTGATGCGAAGAAGCACAATCAAATCCGCCATTTTGAAATCCCGGAAGAAGGCTACGTACTCCAACCAGGACAGCTCTATCTCGGCTCAACCCTCGAATACACCGAAACACACAAGCATGTCCCTTTCCTCGAAGGAAAATCGTCTACGGGTCGCCTTGGTATCGACATCCATGCCACAGCAGGAAAGGGCGATGTCGGATTCTGCGGATTCTGGACACTTGAGCTTTCATGCACCATTCCTGTGCGCATCTATGCCGGCATGCCCGTCGGACAGCTCATCTACTACATCGTGGACGGCGAAGTTGAACGCCTCTACAGCAAAAAAGTAAATGCGAAGTATTCCCAGCAGGAAGCCCTGCCGAAAGAATCGATGATGTGGAAGAATTCATTCTAATAAAACACAAAAAGAAAAACCTCCGTCAGGAGGTTTTTCTTTTTGTGTTTTTGTTTTAGCCTTTGATCTCGATTCCTGCCTGTCGTGCCGATCCGGCGATGATTTTCATCGCGCCTTCAACGTCTTTGGCGTTGAGGTCTGGGAGTTTCTTTTCGGCGATCTCG
The DNA here is from genome assembly GCA_023267415.1 of Candidatus Nomurabacteria bacterium. Classification (GTDB taxonomy): domain Bacteria; phylum Patescibacteriota; class Minisyncoccia; order Phycocordibacterales; family UBA9973; genus CAITQP01. The sequence continues at coordinate 9,835 of JAHFNM010000011.1, read as the reverse complement.
CGAAGCTGAGCTTGCGTGATTGATCCGGCCTTTGAAGTGTTCGGCTTGCCCGATCCCTTCGCAATGCCTGCAGCCTTAAAGAGAAGTCCGGCAACTGGAGGCGTCTTAACGACGAAATCGTAGCTGCGGTCTTCGTACACGGTGATGACACATCCTACTGTGTCGCCCATCATGCTCGAAGTGGCTGCGTTGAACTTAGTGACGAAGTCACCGATGTTCACGCCGGCCTGACCGAGCGCAGGTCCAAGCGGTGGCGCAGGAGTAGCACGGCCTCCCGCGATCTGTACTTTTACTTTTTTGGTGATTTTTTTGGCCATAAAATAGTTGTTTTTAGCTTTAAATTGTTAGGTTTTAAGTAGAAGCCAAAAAACTAACAGTGTCGATACATTAACAGAAAAATCGCTGATTGGCAATTACATCTTTTTTACTTGGAGAAAGTCGAGTTCTACCGGGGTTTCGCGGCCGAACATAGCCACAAGGACGCGGACCTTGCCGCGGTCCTGGTCAACTTCGCTCACCTTGCCTTCAAGCTCCTTGAACGGACCGTCAGCGATGGTAACAAGGTCTCCGATCGAAAGATCGATGGTGTGCTTTGCAGACTCAGTGTTGTCCATGGTCTTGAAGAGCGCAGCTACTTCATCTTTGTTCAACGGCACAGGATTTACGCCAGCACCGACGAATCCGGTCACGCGAGGAGTGTTTCGAACGACGTACCATGAGTCATCGGTCACGATCATATCCACGAGCACATAGCCGGGATAGACGCGCTCTTCGGATTCCACGCGCTTCCCTGCCTTGATCTTGATCTTCTTTTCCATCGGAACGACAACATTGAAGATCTTGTCCTGCATGCCGAGCGAGTCGATGCGCTGTTTGAGGTTTCGGAGAACCGCATTTTCATAGCCCGCGTATGTGTGAATCGCGTACCAGCTGCGCTCAGGTGTGATTTCTTGTTTTGACATAACGAAATGTGTTTAGGGTTAATAATGAAAAATAATGAATTTAGAAACCGAGGAGCTTGCCGAGACCAAACTGGAACAGGCTGTCAAAGGCGCCAAGGAAGTATGCGACTGCGAGCGAAATAACGATAACTGCAATACTGTAAGCAATAGCCTGCTTGCGGGTAGGCCAATTGACGTGCTTGAATTCTTCGCGGGTTTCTTTGAAATAGGTTGTGATACTCATGTGATATAGGGCTTTTCAGCCAATTTTAAAAGCCCTTCGGGGGCTTTTTATATAAGTAGAGAATACATTATATAGGAATAAAAGTCAAAAAGTGCGCCGGCTTTCGCCGGCGCACTTTTTTGTTTCCTAATTTCTAGAGCTAATTATCTAGCTACCTAGTTAGCGTATTTCGTACGTGATCGTCACATTCGAGGTGTATTTATTCTCGCCTGCAGGGAGGACTGAAGTTGGAGAAGCAGACCCTGCCGCCATATCCTTTGCGTACATAGGAATCGGAGAACCTCCACCGCCGTTTTCAGAGAAGCGTACGATGCGCACTAAGTCGACGCCGAGATCGCGCGCAAGCACAGCGGCCTTGGCTTTTGCATCGGCGATGGCCTTTGCGCGAGCCTGTGCGTTTACTGCATCAGGATCATCTACCATAAAGTTCGGGCCTGAGAGGCCTGTCACACCTTGCGCACCAAGCCCGTCCACGATCTTCCCTACTGCGCTCGTGTCGCGAATCTTAACGGTAATGGTTTCGGAAACCATATATCCGAGCAATGTCGGCGTGCCGTTCGGAGGATAGCTATAGTTCGGATTGGCACTGTAGTTCGTCGTTTGAATATCCTTTTCGGCAATGCCGGACTTTTTCAAAAACGAAACGGCATCGTTTGCCTTCGTGCTCACAATGGCCTGTGCTTCGCGCACGGTCGCAGATTTTTGCTCGATGGTGAAGCTCTCGCTTGCAATATCAGGGATGGCAAATGCGAAACCTGTTCCCGAAACATCGATCGTGCTCGCCTTTGAAATGTCTTCCTGTCCTTGATTGAAGAGCTTGGTTTCATTCAAGAACTTCATCATGAAGAATAGAGCGAGGAACAATCCGAGAAGAAGCGCCACCTTTCCCATGCGAGCTGCGTTTTTTTGATCAAAGAATGTATTCATAGATTTGTATGGTTATTACTTGATAAGAGAAGCATCGCTACCTTGCTGCCGCACCGGCGAATGAACGAGCATGCTATTTATTCCCCAGGCGATGCCTCCAAGGACGACAAGCAGAGCGAATATTCGAAAGAGTTTTTTTGTCATACGCTGTATGCAAGGAGTTGTTATTTGTGGCTGATTGAGACGACTTCGACATCAAACTCGAGCACTGCGTTTGGAGGAATGACTCCGCCCGCACCTGCCGCTCCGTAGCCAAGACTTGCAGGTATTACGAGATGGCGCTTCTCACCGGTCTTCATGCCAAGCACTCCCTCATCCCAGCCCTTGATAACCATGCCTGACCCCAAAACAAATGAGAATGGCTCGACGTGGGAAAACTTTGGATCCACATTAGAATCAAACGCTGCACCACCTGGAAATGAACCGGTGTAGTTTACAGAAACAGTGTCTCCCTGGACCGCACCTGCGCCTGTTCCCTCTTTTACTACGGTGATCTTCAGTCCGTCTGCGGTTGTTGTTTCTTTTGGATTCATGGTTGTTGTGGTTGATGATTGATTAGTAGTGGAAGTTGGAGTGGTTGCCGTCTGTATTTGCGTGGAAATGACTTCCGGCGTCTTTGTCGGGTGATTGTCCCGCTGCATATAAATGATAAGTGCGATGAGTGCAAGAATGATGAGCACGCTAATGACCGTTCCTTGTTTTTTCATAATGAATAGAAATATTATTTGATAAGAACCCTGCCTTACCAGAATAGCATATCGGAAAAATTTCTGCTCTGCCCCAACAAAAAATCTATACGCCGTATAGATTTTTGAAGGAAAGAAAATTATTTAGACCACCTTGCAAAGACTCCCGCGGGGAGAAGACGGTCGGTCCCTGCCTCGGGAATTGCGAGCTCGCCGGACTCTGTCATGCCGCCGTATTTTTCTACCATTTTTTTTGCGTTGTTTTCGAGTGTGATCGGCGAATAGCCGGCGGTATAGCCGTTGATAATGAGCGCGATCGGATCGTCAGAGAGAACATCGAGAACAAGGGAGAACAATTCGTAAAAATCCTTTTCGATCTTCCAAAGCGCACCACCTGCGCCGTGACCGAATGCCGGCGGATCCATGATGACAACATCATATTTGTTTCCTCGCTTTGCCTCCCTGCGCAAAAATTTCAGCACATCGTCTTCTATCCAACGGATCGGAGCCTCGGCAAGTCCGGAGAGTTCTGCATTTTTTCTCGCCCAAGCGATCGCTACCTTTGAAGAATCCACATGCGTCACTTCCGCTCCAGCTTTTGCGGCAGAGAGCGTGGCGCCGCCGGTATAGGCAAAAAGATTCAGCACCTTGGCTCCTTTTTTATTTTTCAGCTTGGCTTCCAGCCATCCCCAATGGCTTTTCTGTTCGGGAAAAACACCCACGTGCTTAAATGACGTCGGGCGAAGTTCGAGGAGGAGTCCCCCGAAATCAATGTTCCAATTTTTTGGAAAATCCTTTTTTGTCTTCCAGGATCCGGTTGCGCCCTTGCGTTCAAAGACCGCGTTGGCAGCTTCCCATTCTTTTTTCGAAAGTCGTTTTTCCCACAGTGCCTCAGGATCAGGTCGAGCAAGCGTATATACGCCAAAGCGCTCAAGCTTCATCCCCTCCCCGGAATCAAGGAGCTCATATGAAGATTCTTTTTTGAGTTTTTCTATCATGCCTGTTGTGCGAGCCATTCGTCGAGAGGTCTGGTCGTACCCTCTGCTCCTTCTTGTTTATTTCGAACGATATACATTTTATTCACTGAGCCGCGATATTCGAGCTGAAAACCCATGCCAGGATATTTTTGGTTCAACAAAGCTTCTTGTTCGCTCACCCAAGATATTTTAGGCCTGTCGTGACCCTCTTCAAACGCCTCGGGGGGCGGAGTGACGAATAATTGCGGTACAGGCTCCGGTGCGTTTTCCATAGTTCCTTCCATAAGCACAGTATATAGGAACGAGGCGCCCTACGGCAAACCGCCCGGCAAGCGAAGCTTGCCGGGCGGTACAGAATGAATCCTAGTGAATAAGTCCAGTGAGAAGGGCGAAGAGGAACAGTGTTCCAAGGAATCCAAGTACTGGATGCAGACGGTAGAGCACAATGTTCACAATCACCATGACGGCAAACGGAACATATCCGATGGATTGGATCGATGCGAGCACGGTCGCCCATACGTGATTGAGAGTGGTCATATGTGAAAAGTATAAAGTATCGCGCGTAAAGTATCAAGAATGATGCACCGATTTAGTAATGCCCTGTTTTGAAGTTTGTCTTTTTTTCTTCCTCGGTATCGCCATAGACCGATTCCATCTCTTCCGCCCATTTGCCGATCTCAACATCGCCCGTGGCGGTTTTGACATACCAGTCGTTCCCCTGCTTTTCGATAGGAAGGGCGACTTTCGGATATTTCTGCTTTACCTTTCGCTCTTCCGCGATGAGGTAATGCGGATGATCCTTCCCTGAAAAAGGGATCTCTCCGTTTGATTGTTCCATAAAAATCATTATACCACTCTTCATAAACGCAACCACCCGGCTCTGCCGGGTGGTTTTATCCTTAATCTTCAATCTATTTCAGCTGATCGCCCAACACTTTCGTGAACGCGCTGATCTGCACGTATCCTTGGATAAGCTGTGTGCCTGTGACGAACGACGGCGTTCCCTGAATGCCAAGCGCCGTGCCTTCGGCTTTGTCCGCATCGATCAATTGCATATATGCATTCTTATTCTTCTTCGCATCTGCCTGCACTTTTGCCGCATCAATGCCGGAAATAGTGCCGGTCAATTTCACGATGCTTGCCTCGTCACCGAATCCTGCATTCTCATCGTCCTGCGCGTTATACATTGCCGTTCTCCATGCGAAGTATTCGTTTGGATACAATTTCCATACGGCATGTTCGTAGAGCGCAGCCGCGTCCGAATCCGAACCAAGGAACGCATAGTCCTTGAACACGATCTTCACATCGCCACTGGCCACATATTTTTTTAGAATATCTTGAAAAGTGGTAGTCTCGAATTTTTTGCAGAACGGACACTGATAGTCGGACCAGTATGCAATCGTAACTTTGGCATTTGGATTGCCAATGAATGGTTCACCTTGCATGTTCACATTCTTAATGTCCACGGCAAGGGTCGGCTGAGTCGCGGAATCATTTGCTGATCCGCTCTTCGCTCCCCCGTCAAACGATCCGTGAATGATGAGTGCTCCAATAATGATCGATGCGGCGATGATGCAGGCATTCAAAATGACGGCCTGTGTCATCGAGATCGAAACCTGATTTTTTTCTGCGATTATTTCTGCTGGCTTGTTTTCTTCCATAAATAAGGTTGGATGATAATTTTTTATTAAAGCAATTCTTCTACCTTCTCCTTCCAAACACCAAGATCGAGTTCGGGATATAAATCGCCGTAGAAGCTGATGATATGAAGGAGCTGATTCGCTCGAACGGTCGCGTCTTGCTTGGCTTCCGGATTTTCGCGGATGAATAGGCCTATAGCTTCATACTCCCTTTCAATGATGCCTGCGATGTATTCGCGGATGATCTTCGTAACTTCGGCGTGATAGTCGCGCGACGGCAACTCTTCATGTGCGCTTCGCGCCAATGCTTCCAGATCAGTCTTGATATCGCTCAGTTCGTTAAGAACGCCGAGCATGCGCATATCCCCTGCCCGTCCGTATTCTTCGGCTTGGTCGAGCTTGTTCTCAAGACCAATGACAAAATCCGCAAACTCGTCGCGAGACTTCTGCAATGCTTCATCGTCTGCTTCTTCCATTCGATCGTATGCCATAGGATTTATGCGTGCGAAGCTTCCTTGTCCGCTAAAGAGACGCCGGTATGACGTACATTCTCGTTGTATTTCCTCCGGTAATTCAGGATCGCCGGAACGCTTGCGGCCACAGGCAAAGCAAGAAAGGCTCCAAGAATACCGAAGAGGCTGCCGCCAATAATGACTGCCAAGAAGCTGACCGCGGGAAAGAGATTGAGCGCCTTGTTGTAAATGACGGGAGAGATGATGGCATTCTCAGCCTGCTGATACAGCAAATGAAGAATGATGACGAACAAGCCGGTGAGTGGAGAGACGCTAAAACCGATCAAGACTGCAGGAATGGCGCCTATTGTCTGTCCGACGAGCGGCAAGAGGTCGAGCACTGCGGCAAAAACGGCCAATGGAAGAGCATATGGAACATGCAGAAGTGAGAGTCCGACGAACACTACCACTCCGCAGATAAGCGAAATGAAGACGTTGCCGCGAATATATTTTCCGGTAACTACGGCGATCTCCTTCATCAGGTCTTTGACCCTTCCTTTTTCCTTGGATGGGATAATATGGAGGAAAAGTTCAAGCAGGCGCTCGAAGTCGTAGAGCAGGAAAAATGTGAGCACGATGGTGGTGATGACTGAGAAAATAGTAAGAGCGATATTGACCGTAGTCGATGCATCGAAATGTCCCTGCAAATAAGCGAGGAGATTGAAATTGCGGAGCGACTCCGGGAGGAAGGTCGCTTGTCCAAAGACGTTATGCAGACTGCCGAACAATGCAGGAAGCTGGGAAATCATCTGCGGAATGATAGTGATGCACAGGAAGAGTATGGGAATGAGCGGAATAAGCACGACAAGCAAGATAGCAAGCACATAGGGCATGCGAGTCTTTTTCTGCAAAAGTAGTACGATTGGATAGAACGATGCGGCCAAAACGAAGGCAATGAGAATAACCGGAAAGATCGCCAAGGCCTTCCATGCGAGAAGCACAATAATACCCATGGCAACAATGCGCATGAGCGCCGGCCAGGAAAATGGATGTTCCGAATGCATGTAACAAGTATACTGTATAACGTATAAAGCATAAAGGGGTTGCATTTGTTCCCTGCTTGCGTATTGTTAAGAAAAACCGACGTATGAAAACGGAAAAAACCTTACTAAAAGCGGTCGTGGTCTTCGTCATTAGCAAAGACAGGAAAAAAGTCCTTCTTGCAGTGAAAGCCAAGAAAATCGGAGCCGGCTGCAGAAACGGATATGGCGGCGGACAGGAAGAGGGAGAAGATTCCTTTGGTGCGGCTGTACGCGAAACAAAAGCCGAATCCGGCGGAAAGAATGGGCCCTGGCCGTGGAATCGACATCGACTTCACCTCGCTTGAAAAAGTAGCCGTACTTACCTGTCATAACACAAAAAGCGATGAGACAACATTTGTCTGCGAAGTAGACATATATCTGGCCTACAAATGGACAGGCGAGCCCGAAGATACCGACGAGATGTATTGTCCGCAGTGGTATTTCTTTGCAGCAATTCCGCTGAACAAACTCATGCTCGCCGACAGAGAATGGCTGCCGCTCGTGTTGCGAGGAAAGAAATTAAAAGTGGAAGCTCACTACGGACCATATCAGCAAACATTGCTGAAGCCAGTCGTGATCGAAGAAGTCAAAGATTTTGAATAGAAAGCAAAAAGCCTGCCGAGGATACGGCAGGCTTTTTTAATGCGTTTTCAAATTTTAATAGAGCTTTCGCAGACGGATGCAGTTCGAGGAGCCAGCGAGGCTTGCGACCAAGATGTACAAGACGTACTCCGCGGGAGCAAACGAGCGCAGCGACAATGAAATGCGCCGTATGAGTAAGCTCTATTCTTCCTTCTTTTTGTCTTTGTCGCTATGTCCATGAGCATCCACTTCATACGCCGTATTCTGCGCCTCGAAGAAGTTGACCAGTTCGTACACATCGGTCGCGGTTGACATCCATTTTGCAGGATTCGATACGTTGTAGTGCTTCGGCATGCCGAGTTCTTCCAAGCGGCGATCGGCCACATATTTCACGTACTGGTTCACATAGTCGGAGTTCAGTCCGAGAATGCCGTTCGGGAAAAGGTCTTTGTTGTAAGCGACTTCGAGTTCCACTCCTTCGATGACCACGTTACGAATCTCATCGGCGAATTCCGTCGTGAGCAATTCCGGATTTTCCTCAAGAATGTGCAGGATGAGGTTCATGCCGAACTTCAGGTGAAGAGACTCGTCGCGGATAACCCAATTGATGAGCGAAGCGAAATTGCGAAGCTTGTTGCGCTGGCGGAACGAAAGCACCACCATGAAGCCAGAGTAGAACCAGATACCTTCCATGACGATCGAGTACGCGATGAGGTTTCGGATGAAGTCCTTCTTCCCTTCTGCGCTCTCGATATCGAGCGAGACTTCCGTCATACGGGTAAGATATTTGTTGATGAATGCTTCCTTGGCGATCATCGATTCGGTGATGGTGTGTACTTTGTAGAGTTCGGTGCGGTTGACCGGAAATGTTTCGAGTACGTATTCAAATGCCACGCAGTGGTTGGCCTCTTCCCACATTTGCTTTGCAAGATAGAGATGGCAGGTCGGCGCCTTGATGTACGGATACACGCCAAGGGCGAGCGCGCGGTTGACGATAAGTTCTGCCGGATTGAAGAATGCCATCAAAAATTCCACGGCATGGCGCTCGTCTTCGGTCATTTCATTCCAGTCCTTGATGTCTTCGCCGAGCGGGATCTCGTGTGGGAACCATGTATTGCGCACTGCCTGGTTGTACAACTCGTACGCCCATTTGTGCTTCATGGGATGGAGTGAGGTGTCTGTTGGTTCTGGTTTTCCTAATAGCATGATGGTTTTCCGAATTAATGATTAAACTATTCGCACCCTTCGCAGATAAAAGCGTTTTGCGGATCGTCAGGAAGGATAAGGTTTGGTTTCGATACAGAGCTGAATGGTCGCGGAGCTGGCTCGGGAGCTTGCTGGATTGGCATCTCTGCCTGCTTGGCCGCTTCTGCGGTTATTTTTTCTTCGATGATCTGAATTTTTTCAATCTCAGGAACGAATGGTGCAGGTTCGGCAATGATAGTAGCCTCTTCCACAACCGGCTCAGGCGCCGCCGCTACTTCCTCTACTTTTGCGGACGGCTGCATAAATAGCGCTCCAAATCCCATCTTTCCGATAGCGTGCGACTTGTTCACATTCGTCGTGGACTGTTCGGCGCTATGCTTTGGCTTCATGTGGAGGTAGTAAGTCGTCTTGAGTCCCTTCTCCCAGGCGTTCGAATAGATATCCATAATCTCCTTGATCTCAGGGCTTGCAAGATACATATTGCGCGAGATCGCCTGATCCACCCATTTCTGTGCACGGGCGGCTATTTCAACGAATGCCTCAGGGGCAGTATCAAACGATGTCTTATAGATACGCTTGATGTGCTCGGGAATGCCGTCGATGTGCTGAAGGTCGCCGTGGTTTTCAAGGATCTTCTCGCTAAATTTTTCCCACAATCCTTCGGACTTAAGCGCATGCACAAGGTTTGGATTGACTTCAAGGTATTTGCCGGAGATCTTGTTGCGCGAAAACATTTGAGCGAATCGCGGATCGATGCCGGGCGAAGTTCCAGCCACCAGTCCGATGTTTGCGTTCGGTGCCACAGCCATGACGGTCGCGTTACGCATTCCCTTGCGGACTTTTCTGCGAACATTTTCCCAATCAAGATCCGGCACTCCGCGCACGCTGCCAGTGGTGACAGTCAAATCCATGCCGCGGTTTTTCACGAGCTTTTCCATCGTGTCGATTGGCACCATTCCCTTTGACCAGCCGGAGCCTTCAAAGTTTTTGTAGCTGCCACGCTCGGCCGCAAGATCTGCAGACTCGTCGATCGCCATGTAGCTGATGAATTCGAATACCTTGTCCGCAAAATCATGTGCTGCTCCGTCTTCATACGAG
>JAHFNM010000010.1 GCA_023267415.1 Candidatus Nomurabacteria bacterium | reverse complement strand
CGCTCTCTCTGGCGGGATCGATACGGCAACACTGCCGATATATGTGGATTGGGTTGGGACGATATCTCCGTCAGGCGAACCGATCGAATACGACAAAACGACGAGCACGATCCGCTGGAATATTGGATCCATACCGGCTGGAGCAGGCATCACAGGGCCTTCACGAAGCTTGTCGTTCCAGGTTCGACTCAATCCTTCGACTTCGCAATCAGGAAGCATTCCGAAGCTTGTGCTCGATACGTCGGTTTCCGCCAAAGATACCTTTACTGGCGATATGCTCGGCACGTCGCGCTCGGCCATCTCGACCCAGCTCCAGAACGAGCCAGGATTTCCAACAGAAGGGGGAACGGTGACAAAGTGACGCGCATTCGGCGTCATCCCGGACTCGATCCGGGATCCAGGGCTATTTTGGTCTCTCTTAAAATAATGCTAGGGTAATAACAGTATGCAAAACGAACCGGAAAACCTTATGGAAAAGATTCAGTCGCTGGCCAAGCGCCGCGGCTTTGTGTATCAGGGCTCGGAGATCTATGGGGGACTTGCCGGTACTTGGGACTACGGTCCGCTCGGCGTCGCGCTCAAGAACAATATCAAAGAGTCGTGGCGCAAAAAATTCGTCTCCTCAAAGAGCGACATGTACGAGATCGACGCGGCCATCCTGATGAATTCAAAAGTCTGGGAAGCATCGGGCCATGTGAATACATTCACTGATCCTCTTGTTGAGTGCACGAAGTGCAAGCGCCGATTCCGCGAAGACCAGCTCAAGGAAGCAGGGAAGTGCGACGAGTGTGGTGCGTCCGTAGGCGCGCCGCGGAACTTCAACATGATGTTCTCCACCAAGATCGGCGCCATGGAAGACTCGGCTTCGACCGTATATCTTCGACCTGAGACCGCGCAGGGCATATTCGTCAATTTCAAGAACATCGTCGATTCGTTCCATCCCAAGCTTCCATTCGGCATCGCGCAGATCGGCAAAGCATTCCGCAACGAGATCACTCCGCGCGACTTTGTCTTTCGCGTGCGCGAATTCGAACAGATGGAGATCGAGTACTTCGTGAAGCCGGATGATTGGCAGAAATATTTTGAATACTACAAAGATGAAATGCTCGAATGGATGGAAGACCTTGGCATCGACATGAGTAAAGTGCACGAACTTGAAGTGGAGCCTGATGACCTCGCGCACTATTCAAAGCGCACGGTCGATTTCGAATTCGATTTCCCATTCGGCAAGAAAGAGCTCTATGGGCTTGCGTACCGCACCAATTTCGACCTGACCAATCACGCACTCGAATTCCAAGATGAAGAGGGAGCAGAGAAGATGACTCCACATGTGATCGAACCGTCATTCGGCGTTGACCGCAGCGTACTTGCGCTTCTTGCATCGGCATATGATGAGTCCGATCCTGAGCGTCCATTCCTTAAATTCAAGCCGGCTATTGCGCCGGTCGTCTGCGCTGTCTCTCCGCTTCTCAAGAACAAGCCTGAACTCGTAGAAAAGGCCAAGTTTGTCTACGGTATGCTCAAAGCCGAATTCGGCCGCGTTATGTGGGACGACAACGGCAATATCGGCAAGCGCTACCGCCGCCAGGACGAGATCGGCACGCCATGGTGCATCGTCATCGACTTCGATACTCTTGGTGAAGAAAATCCTGCGCACAAAGACACCGTCACGATCCGCGATCGAGATACGGGAAACCAAGAACGCGTTGCGATCCATGATTTGATTTCAAAAATCAAAGAGCAGCTCTAAAATAAAACACCGGAGCCTAGGCTTCGGTGTTTGTTTTTGATTTTTCCGCTTTTTCTTCATTTCGCATTTTGTTGAAGAGAATCAATCGTGCATCAAGAAAGTGCTGAAAAGGGGATACTATCGTTTTCTGGTTGATCCAGTTGTATATAGAAAGGAATGATCCAATATTCATCTCTCCTTCCATATATCGTTCGATGAATGATTTGTATCCGGGAATCGGATACAGCCTATCGTATGCTTCAATGGAGAGCTCACCACCGCGAATCTTGGCCAGGAATTCCTGGGGTGTTTGAGGGAATAGCGGACAACGCACTATCTCAGGCGATTCATATACGAATGTATTGTGAATGAAAAAATCGGCCTTTGTTGCGGCCTCGTATATTTTTTCAAAATACCAGGGATAGTTGAAGTGGAGCGTATCAAGCGATTCTGTATGTAAAATGCCCCAATCGTCCGCATTGTATATGTAATTGCGGAGAATTATGTCATCGTCTCGCAGCATTCGGTTTGCCTTTTCGCCAATTATTCTCGGGTAATCGCTTGTGATACAGCTTCCTCTATGAACGAATCGAACATTTCTCATTGATTCACCCGGCTGAAATACCAATACTTTTCCTAAAAATTCGGTTTTATTATCAAGGATCAAGTGCTTCATATAAAAGGTGTTTTTCTGCATCATAGCCCTTATTCCGATTAACGCAAGCCTTGTATTTAGAGTGCTTGGAATATATAGTGATCCCATGCATTACACCAAAACCAAGCTTAAAAATGGCCTGCGAGTCATTACGGTGCCGATGAAGGACAACCCGACGGTCACTGTGCTCGTCCTTGTGGAAACCGGATCAAAATACGAGACCAAGGCAAAAAATGGCATATCGCACTTCCTTGAGCACATGTGTTTCAAGGGTACTGCCATGCGTCCATCCGCACATGCGATCTCTGCTGAGCTTGACGGGCTTGGCTCGCAAAGCAACGCATTCACCGGACAGGAATACACGGGCTACTATGCAAAAAGCGACGCCAAGCATTTCAAGCAGATTTTCGACATTGTTTCCGATGTGTATTTGAACTCCACGTTTCCTGAAGCCGAAATAGAAAAAGAAAAAGGCGTGATCGTGGAAGAGATCAACATGTACGAAGATATGCCGCAGCGCCATGTACAAGACGTGTTCATGGAATTGCTCTATGGTAACCAGCCGGCGGGATGGAATATCGCTGGTACGCGCGAGAATGTGCGCGCCATGACGCGCAAGGATTTTGTCGAATACAAAAAGGCCCACTATGTGCCGAAGGCCACGACCGTGATCGTGGCAGGAAAAGTTTCGGAAAAGGACGTGGAGAAAGAGATCGCGCGTGTTTTTGGCGCGATCAAATCTACTGCGAAGTCATCAAAGATCGCGACAAAAAATTCTCAGTCGAAGCCTGCCGTTCTTATATCGCACAAAAAATCCGACCAGACGCATCTCGTGCTCGGCGTGCGCAGCTTCGATACGTACGACAAGCGCAATCCCGCGCTCACCGTGCTTGGCACGATCTTGGGCGGGGGAATGAGCTCGCGTCTCTTTATCAAATTGCGCGAAGAACTTGGCGTGGCCTACTATGTCCGTGCTGGCAACGATCCGTACTCCGATCATGGAGCTTTCCAGATCTCGGCCGGTGTTTCAAACGCTCGTGTGCAGGAAGTTATTGCAGAGATCCTCGCCGAGTGCGCTCGGATGAAAACCGAACTAGTTTCGGCTACCGAACTCGCCAAGGCAAAAGAATATCTCATCGGCAATATGAAGCTCGAACTTGAAAGCTCGGACGCATGGGCGAGTTTCTTCGGCGGACAGGAGGTTATGCGCAAGATCATTCGTACTCCGGAGCATATCGAAAAGAAGATCCGCAAGGTCACTTCGGCTGACATTCAAAAGATCGCCCAGGAGATATTCGTGGACAAAAATCTCAACCTTGCCCTGATCGGACCCTTTGAAAATAAGGATATCTTTGCAAAAACACTCACATTCAAAAAGTGATTTTTCCCCCTCCTTTACAAAGGAGGGGACTCTGGGGTGGTGTATTTCCTAGGGCCTAGACCCTATAACCTAGAACCTGTTAGTGCTATTATGGGCCTATGGAAAATAAGGAGGAACGGCTTATCCACATAAGCGAAAAAAGCCTCATTCGAGTGCTTCTTATCGTCATACTCATCGCGATGCTCTTCTATCTTCGCGAGCTGGTCTTCGTATTCCTTACCTCGATCGTCATTGCCTCGTTCGTTGAGTCCGCGGTTCGCCGGTTCCATAAGCATGGAGTAAGCCGAACCTTTGCCGTCATCATCATCTATTTCCTCGTCTTAGCGATCATTGGCACATTCCTCTATCTCTTTGTTCCGGTATTTTTGTCGCAGATCAGCCAGCTTTCCACGGTGATTGATGCATATCTTCCAGCAACGGCTTCTTTGCCGAGCGCGGGCGGCATCTCATTTACTGCGGTATTCAGCAATCTACAGAATCTTGCCTCAGGTGCGGCAGGTGGCGCATTGCAAACGGCTGTGGCAGTATTCGGCGGATTGTTCAATCTTGTCGTGCTTGTCGTTCTGTCATTTTATCTTTCTATCAATGAAAAGGGTATTGAGAATTTCCTGCGTATCGTCTCGCCGGTCCGGGACACGGAATATGTCGTCGATATCTGGAACCGCACGGAGCGCAAGATCGGTCTCTGGTTTCAGGGGCAGCTCCTTCTCGGCTTGCTTGTCGGTATCCTGATATACCTCGGACTCCTTATATTCAACGTGCAGTACTCACTCTTGCTTGCCGCTGCGGCAGCCCTGCTTGAGCTTATTCCGTTTGGCATTATCCTTGCGGCCATTCCGGCAATTGCTGCAGGCTACCTCTCTCGTGGAGGCACAGGCGCGGCAGAAGTTGCCGGACTATATCTTATCGTCCACGAATTTGAGATCAATCTCATTGCTCCGCTTATCGTGCAGAAGGTTGTGGGTATTTCATCTCTCATCGTCATTCTCTCGCTCTTGATCGGATTGAAGCTAGCCGGATTCTGGGGTATCATGCTAGCCATTCCAGCAGCCGTGCTCCTGATGGAACTCCTCTCCGACGTCAAAAAGAAAAAAGAACTGCTGAATCAGTCAAAATCATAATCATACAAATCCATGCCTGAAAAAAATTTTTATCTTACAACTACATTGCCATACGTGAATGCCGATCTCCATATGGGTCATGCGCTTGAATTCGTGCGCGCCGACATCATTGCCCGCTACAAGAAGCTCGAGGGGTATGATGTCTTTTTCAACACTGGTACGGACGAGCATGGCATGAAGATATATGAGAAAGCGCAGGAGAAGGGAATGACGCCGCAGGAATTCGTCGATGCGAGCTTCGCGCGCTTTACGGAATCGGTCAAGATCTTCGGTCTCGATGAGAGTATTCTGCACTTCGCCCGTACGACTTCGCCTAAGCATGAAGCCGCGGCGCAGGAATTCTGGAAGCGCTGCGATCAAAACGGATATATATACAAAAAGAACTACCAGGCAAAATACTGCGTGGGGTGCGAGGAGGTGAAGACCGATTCCGATCTGGTGGATGGCGAATGCCCGATCCATCCTGGACGCGCGCTCGAGATCATCGAAGAGGAGAATTATTTCTTCAAATATTCTGCATTTACAGAAAAACTCACTGAATTCTATGCACAGAATCCCAGCTTCGTCGTGCCTGATTTCCGCTACAACGAGATCAAGGCATTCGTAGCTAGAGGTCTTGAAGACTTTTCTATTTCGCGCTTGAAGACCAAAATGCCGTGGGGGATACCGGTGCCTGGCGATGAGAACCATGTCATGTACGTATGGTTCGATGCGCTTACGAATTATATCTCTACGCTCGGCTGGCCTAACGCCGAAGGAGATTTTGAAAAATACTGGAAAAATGGCACTCCTACGCAGTATTGCGGCAAAGACAATTTGCGCTTCCAGTCGGCAATGTGGCAGGCAATGCTCATGGCAGCTGGTGTCGAAAACTCACACCAGATCATCATCAACGGATTTATTACGGCCGACGGTGGGCTCAAGATGAGCAAGACACTCGGCAATGTCGTTGACCCAACGGAAATTGTGAATGAATACGGAACGGACGCATTGCGATTTTTCCTGGCAAAGGAAGTATCAAGCTTTGAAGATAGTCCGTTTACTGCAGACCGATTCAAGGCCGCGTACAATGCGCATCTTGCTAATGGAATTGGAAATCTCACTTCGCGAATTCTCACATTATCTGAAAAATACCTCTTCTCGCCGCTTGTTTCTGTGAGCTCGAGTATGCCACAGGCGTTTATCGACGAACTTGATTCGTTTGATATACAGAAAGCCACTGCGATTATTTGGGATAAAGTACAAGAGCTCGACCAGATTATCCAAGCCACCGAGCCATTTAAGGTGATCAAAGTGGATGAGGTAAAGGGTAAAGAAATGATCGCCGACCTTGTCGGTAAACTTCAAACGATAGCCAGCATGCTTGTTCCGATAATGCCTGACACTGCTGCAAAAATCCTTAATCAGATTGGATCAAATAAAAAACCAGAGGTCCCGCTTTTCCTCCGCAAAGATTAATATGGAACCAAAATACGTTGATGTGCATGCACATGTGAATTTCAAAGCCTTTGACGAAGACCGTGATGCTGTCGTACAGCGCTCGCTCGATGAGGGAGTAGCGATGATGAACGTCGGTACACAACAAGACACATCGGCCGACGCAGTCGCACTCGCCGAAAAATATGAGACTGGTGTATATGCAGCAATTGCACTCCACCCGGTACATACATCAAAATCCCATCATGATGAACAAGAACTTGGAGAGGGTGGCAAGGCATTCACAAGTCGTGGGGAGGAATTTGATCCCCAGTTTTACGAGAAGCTCGCACAAAATCCAAAAGTAAAAGCCATTGGCGAATGCGGTCTGGATTACTACCGATTGGAAGAAGACACTGCCGAATTGCAGAAAAAGGTATTCATTCAGCATATTGAAATTGCCAATAAAGTCGGGAAGCCTTTGATGTGTCATATTCGAAACCCTCTTCGACTTGATGGAAACGAGGCGAGCGCCTATAAAGACGCAGCGGATATTTTGCGTGAGTACGCAAAAGTAAAAGGGGACATTCATTTCTTTGCCGGCAGTTGGGAAGAAGCGCAACTGTTTCTTGATCTTGGATTCACGCTTTCATTTACCGGGGTAATCACATTTACTCATGATTATGACGAAGTGGTTCGAAATACTCCGCTTGATATGATCCTCTCTGAAACCGATTGCCCCTACATTACACCGACGCCATTTCGCGGGCAACGCAATGAGCCGATCCATGTGCGAGAAGTGGTCAAAGCAATTGCACGAATCAAAGAGCTCGATGAAGAAGTAGTTCGAGTCCAGCTTGTTGAAAACACAAAGCGAGTGTTTGGGTTTTAAAAAATTGCCAACAAATGTGTTATTTGTTGGCAATCAGGTCTTCTGTTTCTTCTACTACTTCGCTTCCATCCATGCAGTCATAATGAACATATGCCGGCGGGACGCGGGAGAGGAGGTGGTCTGTGGCCCAGGATGTGATCGCCAGGTCTTCCGTTCCTCCTGGCAAAGAAACTTTTTCGGGCCAGGCGCCATCTTCTACTGTTCCTGGTTTTTGGCAGACTGAACAGACAAAAGTCTGGTCCGCCAATTGGTCTTTTGTAACCGCTAGATCTTCCATAAAAGATGTATTTATTGCAAAGAATACCTATCTTGCTTCCTGTTGTCAAAGAAGCACTTTTTGTGTTAGTATCAAAAAGTCTTGTTCGATGGGGTACTGATAACCCCGTCGCTTGGTCCGAAACGAGACAAAAGGCTTAATTACAAGCCTATTACAAGGTTTACAAAGAAGTTTGGTTATGGAAGAAATGACACAGACAGAAGTCTCCGACAACGGCGTGTACGAGGTTGGATTCATTCTTGTTCCGGATATCACGGAGGAAAAACTCCCTGAAGCATTCGGTAACGTGAAGAATGCGATCGTCGAAATGGGCGCGGTAGCGATTTCGGAAGAGTTTCCAAAATTGATGACGCTTGCCTACACGATGGAGCGCACGATCAACAACAAGATCGAGCGATTTAAGGAAGGGTATTTTGGGTGGATCAAGTTTGAGCTCCCAAGCGAGAAGGTAGAAGGACTTGAAGCATTGCTTCGCCTTCGCACCGATCTCATTCGCCATCTCTTGATCAAGACTGTTCGCGAAAACACGATTGCAAGCAAGAAAGGCTTCGGCGTTCGTCGACGTCCGAGCGGAAACGAGGTAAAAGATAAGGAGGCTGCTCCCGAAATGTCGAAAGAGCAGATCGATCGCGAGATCGAGGCTTTGGTAGACGATAAGGCTGCGGCTTAAATAATTATGTTCTTCAACAAAGCAATCATCATCGGCAACGTGACCCGTGACCCGGAAATGAAGGCATTGCCGTCAGGTGCAAAAGTGACGCAGCTCTCCATTGCGACAAACCGCGTATGGAAGGATGCGAACGGTGCAAAGAAAGAGCAGACGGACTTCCACAACGTTGTGGTGTTCGGACGCCAGGCAGAGACCGTCGCTCAGTACATCAAGAAGGGAAGCTCTCTCATGGTTGAGGGACGCATCCAGACTCGAAGCTGGGACGACAAAGACGGCAAGAAGAACTACCGCACTGAAATCGTGGCTGACCGCGTCCAATTCGGACCGCGCTCAGGCGCAACGGCAGGCGGCGCGACTGTAGCCGGCTCGCAGGATCCGCAGAGCAACAGCCCTGCGAACAAAGAGGTCGAAACGATCGAATATCCGGACGATGACATCAACGCGGAAGACATTCCATTCTAACTGAAAATTAACGAGCTTGCGAGCATAATTTTCGTTACCCTGTTAAACCGGCCTTCAGGCCGAGCCCGAGTATTGGCGTTTAACAGGGTGAAGATTTTGTAATCGCTTCGCTCAACAAAATCAATCATGAAACAAGACTTTTTCTCATCAAACAACATCAAGCACGTCGACTACAAGGACACTGAGGTTTTGAAGAAATTCCTCGGACCGACTGCAAAGATCATGTCGAGCCGCCGAACAGGCCTCTCGTCAAGCAATCAGCGCAAAGTCGCCCTCGCAGTCAAACGCGCACGATTCATGGGACTCATCCCCTATGTCCAGAAGTAATGGACCGGGCGACCGCTAAGCGGTTTAGCCTTACGTGCAGAAATAATTACAAATACAAAAGCCCCGCTTATGCGGGACTTTTGTATTGTGCCTTTGACTTTTTTATAAAAATATGCTATGATTAATAGGATAAAGTTTTTGTTTAACTAATTAAATTTTTTTGATGAAAAAAATTGTTCTTTTATTTGCAGTGGTCGCAACGACACTGCTGAGTATCCCAAATGTTTGCCATGCGCAGACAACCACCGATAGTACGACGGTTACACCCGTGACCATTTTCCCTAACCCTGTATATTCGCAGTTTACCATCTCTTGCGAAGGGGATTGGACTTGTGAAATAAGGGATATTACCGGAACGTTGCTCATCCCTGTGTTTACTGGGAGTAATGCCCAAAATTTTCAGCGTGGAAATATTCCACCCGGCCCGGCTTGGTTCCGTATCATTCGTGGCGCGAGTTATAAACCCCATATTATTATTCAGCAAATACTGTTTAATTAGAAGAAGGAAGATCAAAAAAAGCTAACTCAAAAAAGAGTTAGCTTTTTTCTTTTCTCATAATTATTTATCCGAAGCTCTAATACTAAAAAAGACCGCCGAGGTCTTTTTTAGTATGTTTCTTGCTTCGCGATTACGCGAAGTCTTCACGAGCATAAATTTCCCTTAGGAAATTTATGCTCGTTCGACATACTCCCCAGTCTCGGTATTGACCACGATCTTGTCGCCGGTTTCTACGAAGAATGGAGCGCTGACAGTTGTGTCGTTTTCAAGAGTGACGATCTTTCCGCCTCCGCTGCTCGTGTTGCCTTTGATCGATGGAGGGGCTTCTTTGACCGTGAAGGTGACCTTGATCGGAAGCTGGACGCCGATGGTCTCTTCCTCGTCTTCGTCGTTCGTCCAGACGAGCGCGCTGACGATCTGGTTTGGGACCAAGAACTTGATCTTGTCGCCGATGAGCTTCTCAGGGAGCATGAAGCGGTTTGATGGATCCTTCGGGTCAGCAAACCAATATTCGCCCTTGTTGGTGAAGAGGAACTTGGTTTCGCGCTTTTCGAGATCAGCTTCGTCTGCAGAGTCGGACACATGAAAGACCTCGTTGTAGGCCTTGCCGGACTTGAGCGACCGGAGTTTTACGGCATTCTGGGGCTTGCGCTGCTGGGTGCGGGCGACATGGTTGTCGAGGACTTCACAAGGCTCATCATTGTGAATGATGATCTTTCCGGTGCGGATTTCGTTGTATTCGAGTTTGGCCATAGGGGATAGCGCCGACGCAAAGTCGGGACTTTGTTACTACTAAAGACAAGGGGATTCTAACCGAAAAAGCCCATAATTTCAAGCTGATTGACTTGCTGTTTTTGTTTCTATACTATTACGAAAAACATGCACCTATGAAAAAGAATCTAATTCCTCTCGCGTTGCCGATACTGAAATACACTATGGTTACATCCGGAGCGAAGATTCCTACAAAAGCAGAGTTTCCAGTATACGTGGAAGCTGTCTTTGGAAGGGTTCAAGGAATGGTGGACCTGACGATCTGGACTGAAGCCGAGGTAAAAGTTCACATCGCCCAATTCTTTTCTGCGGTTCTGGCAGGCTACTCACTGTCTCTCCAGGATCCCACTACAAACGGCAGCTTTCCCATGCATGTGAAAAATTGGGAACATCATGATCTGATTGCTTACGCAATCCATAAGGAGCTTTGCGAAAGAGGTCATTGGGGCTATCAGCATCTCTATCTTAAGGTGTTGAAAGAGAACGTGGCTGATATCGCCCTCGCCGTTCATCTAAAAGAATCCGATTGCCTCGACTATTTTAATGCATTATAGACAATGCAAATTGCCTCACTGGTAAAACCAGTGAGGCAATTTTTTATACTATCAGGTACTAGAGAGGGAGAGGGATTTACGCTACTCGGCTGCGCTTGCTACCTGAATGTCGCCGAAGCGGGCGCGAATGGTCTTTTCGATCTCCTTTTCCATTTTAGGATTTTGTTTCAAGAATGTGCGGGTTGCGTCGTAGCCGCGGCCCATTTTGACTTCTTCTTTGCCATCTGGGGTGTAGGTGTACGAGCCTCCAGAAGATTTGGCGACGATGCCGATTTTCTCGCCAAGTGCCATGAGTTCGCCTTCATACGAGATACCTTCACCATAGATGATATCGAATTCAGTCTGCTTGAATGGGGCAGCGACTTTGTTCTTGACCACTTTCACGCGAGTGCGGCCTCCCACGACTTCTTCGCCCTTTTTGATCTGAGCGATGCGGCGGATATCGAGTCGGATAGATGTATAAAATTTGAGAGCCTTTCCGCCTGGAGTGGTCTCAGGATTGCCGAACATAATGCCGATCTGCATGCGAATCTGGTTGATGAAGATGACGACAGTGTTTGATTTTGAAACGATTGCAGTGAGCTTGCGGAGTGCTTGCGACATGAGGCGAGCCTGCTTGCCCACATGCTGCTGGCCCATGTCGCCTTCGATTTCGTCTTTTGGAGTGAGTGCGGCAACGGAGTCGATGACGACAACGGCGATCTTGCCGGAGCGCACGAGTGACTCACAGATCTCAAGACCTTGCTCACCGGTGTCCGGCTGGGAGATGAGGAGCTCGTTCGTATTCACGCCAAGATTTTTTGCATACACGGGATCCATTGCATGCTCGGCGTCGATAAAGGCACAGATGCCGCCTTTCTTTTGGGCTTCGGCCACGATGTGGAGGGCGAGTGTCGTTTTACCAGAAGATTCTGGTCCAAAAATCTCGATGATGCGTCCGCGCGGAATGCCTCCGACGCCGAGCGCCATATCAAGGCCCATTGATCCTGAAGGGATAACATCAACGTCCACTTTTGGCGTATCTCCGAGCTTCATGATCGATCCTTCTCCAAATTTTGTTTGGATCGACTTGATCGTGTCAGCGATATCCATTCCTGTCTCTTTTTTTTCTTTCGGCGCTTTTTTTGCGAATCCGGCCATATAACTAGGTTCTAGTTTTTAGGGACTAAAACCTAGTCGCCCAAAAACTAATACAATTAAATAATAATTAGTTGTTTTTGTAGTAAATCCTATACTCTTTTGTTACCGTGCGCCTGAAACGATCGGTCACTACAATCTGTATTGTATTGTATCCCGGCAATAGGGCAAGGGTGTCCTCCCAGGCTCCTGCATCGGTCAAAGGAACGGTCTTTCCGTCAACTACGACGCTATTTGCATGGTAGGCATTTCCTCCGAAATGAAGGATGGGGTCACTTACCGACAGTCCGTCATTCACGCCGTATACGCTGGCCTTGATGCCAAAGAGGATGTCGCGGCTTTGCCATATGCCGTATCCGAGAATGATGGCGATGAGTATGCTGACAGTTCCGTATCGGAAGGCTTTTTTCGTAGTGATCATCCTGATTTGAAGATTATTCCATAGATGCGGGCACGTCCATGATTCCGTCGCCTGGCTTGACCAGTACGTCGCGAGGCTTGGCTCCCGATCCCGCGCCGATCACTCCACGCTCTTCCATCATGTCGATGAGGCGCGCTGCACGGGCATATCCGATACCGAGTTTGCGTTGGAGGAACGAAGTGGAAGCTTTACCTGCTTCAATGACGGTCATGCGGGCATCTTCGTAGAGTTCGTCGTCATCGTTTGTGTCGCCATCGAGATTTGCATCGAATATGGTCTTGTCAGGGGAGACCGATCCTGAGAGTACGATCTCGTCTGCTCCATCTGACTCGTTATGATCCATAATCCATTTTACGACCGCCTTTACTTCGGATTCGGAAATGAAGGCACTTTGAATACGCTCAGGCTGCGGCATATCTCCGGCAGCATAGAGCATATCTCCGGCTCCAAGGAGTTTTTCCGCTCCGCCCGTATCCAAGATGGTGCGTGAGTCGATCTGCGAGGATACTTGGAGTGCGATGCGGGCAGGGACGTTGGCCTTGATGAGTCCGGTGATGACGTTGACCGAAGGGCGTTGTGTGGAGAGGAGCAAGTGGATTCCGACGGCGCGAGACATCTGGGCCAAACGAACGATGGCAGACTCGAGTTCTCGTGGATAGCTCTGCATGATGTCGGCGAGCTCGTCGATGATGATGACAATATATGGCATTGGATCGACAGCATTCTCCTCAGAGTCTTTCTTTTGTTCACCTACGATATTCTTGTGATAGCTTTCGATATCGCGCACGGATTCGGTCTCAAGGATGTCATATCGGCGATCCATTTCCTTTGCTGCCCATTTGAGCGCAAGGATAGCCTTTTTGGCATCGGTGATCACCGGAGTGAGGAGGTGAGGAATACCCTTATAGAGCGTGAGTTCGACGCGCTTTGGGTCGATCATGATCATGCGCATTTCATCCGGGCCGTTTCGATAGAGGAGTGATGTAACTATAGAGTGAATAGTCACGGACTTTCCGGAACCAGTCGCTCCCGCTACGAGTACGTGAGGCATCTTGGCAAAGTTGCCGAAATGAGCCGAGCCATTGATGCCGCGTCCGAGCGCCACAGTGAGCGGCTTTTCGGATTTTGCGAACTTGTCGTCGGCAAGAAGGGTAGCCAATCCAACGGTAGACTTTCCTTTGTTTGGGATTTCGATACCCACGAGCGATTTGCCCGGGATCGGAGCTTCGATGCGGATAGGATGGGCGGCGAGTGCGAGAGCGAGGTCATTTTGCAAGCCAACGATACGCGAGAGTTTCACTCCTTCGGCTGGCTTGAGAGCGTAACGGGTAACCGTCGGTCCGATCGTTACCTCATCCATTTCCACTTCGATGCCGAAGTTTGAAAGCGAGCGCTTGATGATGTTGGCATTGGCCTTAACATCGCCCACATTCGGTTTGCCGGAGTCTCGTTTGAGGAGATCAAGTGGAGGAGGCACATATGATGAATGTCGCTTGCGCGGAGCTTTTTGGCGCGGAAGAATCTCAAGTTCGTCGGAGAGAATATCCTCATCTACTGATTCAGCGATAGGTGCAGGTTCTTCATATTGGCGTGATGGAGCTGATTCTTCGGAATGGGTATTGTCGTTGACGACGAGTTGTCTGCCTGCAAGCGCGCGAGCCTTTCGCGCATCCTTCCATGCTTCGTAACGCTCGATCAAGTTGGTGACAATAGAGAGTGTTGGACGGGTATCAAAAAGAATGAGAAGAGAGATGATAAGGAAGGCTCCAAGAAAGAGTATTGCGCCGAGCGTGTCGAACGGGCGCTGGAAGATAAATCCGAAAAATTTTCCGATCAATCCTCCGCTGTGGCTCGTCCCTGAACCGATGTCTATCAATCCAAGAGACCCCATCAAAAAGAGAAGCGAGCCGATTGCCTGCATGAGTGCAATATGTGGGCGTCCGGTACGCACGAACACTGTTCCAAGAAGTGCAAAGAGAAGCGGCAGAAGCGCATAGCCGACTCCAAAAAGATACACGCCTGCTTCCTTCACTGATGCTCCGACTGGTCCACCTGATCCGAATCCGGCAATGACGAAAAAGAATGCGAGAGCGAGAAATACGATGCCCATGACTGTGTGCCTGGTCTCGTCTTTCAATCGCTTTCCCTCATCCGCTTTTTTCTTTTTCTTACCGTTTTTTCTTACCGGTTTCTCCTCTTCTTCAATGTCGTCTTCCTCCTCAATCTCTTCAACTTTTTTTGCCATAGATAGGATCTATTTTATCATAAAAGGGCCAGAAACAGAGGGAATACTATCGCCGCTTTTTCACCGATATTGCTAGGAGTTTATCGCTCTTGTATTTTTATGCACTCAGCGTATACTAGCGCTTATAAAGGACTCAAAAAACACGTTTCGGACATTACTGTAAGGATAAAATATCTCAATGGACTTCAAAGACACTGAAAAAAATAGTATCCCATCTAATGGACAGAATATAGCTGAACAGTCTATAAATGCTTTCTATAATAAGCATTCCTCGTTGTCCGTAATAGCAAAAAAGACAGAAAGAATCACAACTGCTATTTATATGGTCACGGACTTTATCCAAGACTCAGAGCCGCTTAAAATACAATTACGGACACTGGCGATAACACTCGTGTCTGGGACCAGAAAGTTACAGGCTCGAGGAGGGGATACAACACTCGCCGACGACATTATTCGGACCATCGAAGAGACGGTTGTCTTCCTTCGACTGGCAACGACGATCGGGTTGCTATCTGATATGAACGGTACGATTCTCTTGACCGAAATCGTAAAAGTACAGAATGCAGTCAGGGAACAATGCGGAGAAAAAAGCGTACTTGTCTCTACTCATCCAGGCTACGCAAACATTGTCCTTAGCCCTGCCATGTTTGAAGTGGAAAGCGGAGAACAAAAGCCCCAGTCTTTTTCACAAGGACAAGATTTAAATAAAGGACATGAAAAGACAAATAATGTCCTTTATAAAAACACTGAAAAAACCACTGTTTCTTACGTGTCTGTTTCCAGAAAGAATGACCTAGGAAGCAAGATCGCGCGCAGAAATGATGTCCTTACCGTTGTCCGAAACAAGGGCAAAGTTTCCATAAAGGACATATCTCAAATTCTAAAGGACACTAGTGATAAAACCATACAGCGCGAGCTTCACGGACTCGTCCAAGAAGGGGTGTTGGTCAAGGAAGGGGAGAAGCGTTGGAGTATGTACCGCATCGCTTCGTAGCTCAAACACCACACTGTAAGTCTTACAATTACCACCGATTTCGAGTCCGCATTTCGCACCTAAAAAATGCATAACCGAGATCGTGTAATACCTTGTTTTTTGAAGCAAAATGTGATACGATATATGCTGATGACTTTCCCGTAAAAAAGGAGGGTTATCCACACGGTATTATTTTGCCGTCATGCGGCATAGATAATATAATGTGTTTGCGTAAGATTTTCGTGCACATTTTGTGTACGAGCTTCTTGCGTCAATGGGTATTTTTCCGAAGTGCGGGGCGGAGGATAGGCCTCTCGCACCACTCGCATCTCTCGGAGAGTACGCGCGGATCGAACATTGAAAATTGCATAGCACAGAGTCTATTGAAATGACTTTGCGTACCTGAGACATTCTTTCGCGATAGGCAGAAGGAATCTTGGGAATTGTATTTTCGGTGCCGCTTCGCATTACTTCTTGGGGAGTGCGAGAAACGAATTGGGAACGCGGAATTATTCGCCTCTCGATCATATGTCTCGCAAATCTCGGAAGATGCCATGTCGACACGGCAGCAATCGTTTGCCGTTCGGTCAGCAATGATCGTCCAGCGGACAACCATGGCGGGCGATTACAAAACGTCTGTCATGCAAGTGCACACACAATCAGCATCAAGTATGCAGCAATGCATCCTTCGTCGAGCTGATCATTAAGTGCATTTTTATCAGTATTTTTTTCTATGACTACACTCAAATCAAAATTTGCGAAAGCAAGTTTGGGATTGATTGCGGGAGCGAGCCTCCTCCTTGCTGGTTCAGCAATGGCGGCGACTACCTACACTCGCAATCTTACAGTTGGTTCACGAGGCACAGATGTTTCTGCGCTTCAGGCAATGCTTGGGGTTACCCCAATGTCTGGCTACTTTGGTCCAATCACCAAGGCAGCTGTGGCCGCTTACCAGGCTGCTCACAACATCGCTCCAGCAGCAGGTTACTTCGGTCCTCTCACTCGCGCATTCGTAAATGCAGGTGGTACGACTGGAACAACTACCGGTACTACTACCGGAACAACAACTGGTAACCAGAATGGTCCAGTTACTGTTGCTCTTGCTTCAGACTCACCAGCGAACACGACTGTTCTTTCAGGACAGGCGCTCGCTGACCTCGCACACTTCACATTCAGCGGAAACGGCACCCTTAATACGGTTGTCCTTCAGCGCACAGGCCTTTCAACGAGCTCAGATATCTCGAATCTCTACCTCTTTGACGGCAACATGCGCATCACTGATGGTGCAAGCGTAAACACAAACGGTTCAATCACTTTCACGAACATCAACTATCCTGTAAACGGATCGAAGACGCTTTCAGTGCGAGCTGATTTGGCTTCATCTGGCTTCTCGTCAGTATCTCTTGGCGTAACGCTCACAAGCTTTACTGCTAACGGAACTACGACTGCAGTCACTGTAGCTGGAAACGTATTGTTCGCTTCAACTGCTCCTAGCAACACTGCTACTGCAACCTTGAACGCAAACACTGTCGCTTCAGCTTCTATCAACGCAGGCGCTATGCAGTACACTGTATGGTCTGCTCCTCTTCAGATCAGCGGACGCACCGCATGGTTGAAGGGCGCAAACTTCCGCGTTGTTGGATCAGCTCCAGTTGACGCTGTTCAGAACATCAAGATGTATGTCGATGGACTCCAGGTTGGATCAGCAGTTGCTGTTGGTTCAAACGGATACGCATTCTTCGACTTCGGTTCGACTCCAGTTAGCTTGACTACTGGTTCGCACACGATCGACGTTCGCGGCGACATCCAGAAGGGTTCAAACCGCTCAGTACAGTTCTCAATCCAGAACGCTGCTGACCTTATGATCACTGATTCACAGCTTGGCATCAACATCGCAGCTGCAAACGCAGTTAGCAATGGTGCTGCAGGTACGATCAGCATCAACACTGGTTCAGTAACTACTACGATTGATCCTTCATTCCAGACCATGACGAACGCTACCGGTGGTGCTACAAACACCGTTATCGGTCGCTTCAAAATGCATGCATACGGTGAAGATGTTAAGGTCCAGACTCTCCTTGTTAAGCCTACTGTCACTACTGGTATCACTGCTTCAGGTTCATCAACGAACTTGAACAACGTTACTCTCTATGTGAACGGCTCACAGGTTGGCTCAAGCGCAAACTACGATGGTTCTACAACCATGACGTTTACGCTCGGATCATCTCTCATCCTCCCAGCAGGTGTTGACAGTGTTCTTGAAGTTCGCGCAGACTTGCAGAACTCAACAAACATCAACTACACCGGCGGAACTGTTACGACACAGCTTACTGTTGGATCAAACAATGGTCAGGGTATGAGCTCACTCTCAACTTCGATCAACGTTCCTTCAGCAACAATCGCAACTTCAGGTTTGACTATCCAGACGGGATCGCTCTCAGTAGCGAAGAACACTGCATACGCAAACCAGACGATCAATCCAAACACCTCTGGTGCTAAGATCGCATCGTTTGTTCTCCAGAACCAGAGCACTTCTGAGTCTGTTCGCATCACTAACCTTGCTGTCGCTATGGCGCTCACTTCGGTTGGTTCAACGAACTACTCAAACCTCGTAACTGATGAAACTTCAGGATCTGGCTCAACACCAATCAATCCTGCAACAGCTATCGCGGGTGCAACTTCATCGAACAATTTCTCGGTGAACTTCACTCTCGCTCCTGGCGCAACGAAGATCATCAACGTTATGACTGATCTCGGTACTGCAACCGGAAGCCTCGCTGTTTCTCTCACCCCTACTGCTATCGGCGTAAGTTCAAACGTGAACGTTACCCCTTCAGCTGCTACTGGTCAGACAATCACGATCTCAACCGGTTCGTTCTCTGCTACTCCTACCCTCGTTAACTCAGCTTCAACAGTTGCTCAATTCGTAGCTGCTGCAGGCGGTGCAACCGATGGTTCGAAGGCAGAATTCAACCTCGTTGCTACCAACGGAGTTGCAAACATCAACGAAATCAAGTTTGTTGTTCGCGGAAGCTCAACAGCTTCAGCGCTCAACACTGTAGCTTCGGTTCGCGTTGGATCACAGTCAGCACCAATCGTGCTTGCTACGACCAACTCAACGACCTTGAGCACACAGCTCACTAGCGCACAGACCACTGCGACTATCGCAAGCGGAACTGGCGTAGCGATGGGATCGATCTTCTTGATCGACTCTGAGCAGATCCTCGTTGGTTCTGCAAACGCAGGTACAACTACTTGGAACATCACTCGTGCATACAACGGTACAACCGCTGCTACTCACGCTGGTGCTACTACGGTCGCTGTCATGAACGGTGTTGCTGACATCAGCAGCCTCGCGATCACAGTTCCTAACAGCACTGCAGGTGTGAACATTGATGCTTACCCTACCTACTCTCCTGTAGGAACAAACGGTACTACATCAGGCACGGCTACAACTCTCTCCCTCGGCTACATGAAGTACACGATCGGTGGTACTACACAGACAAACTGTGTATCATCACTCTCATGTACAAACTCTGTCGCTGAAGTAGTTGCTCCTACAATGACGCTCGTTGGATCAAAGCCAACCGTCACTGCTACGCAGCCTTCTGCAACACTTTCAGTAGCTTCAGTTCCTGCAATCGACGTTACTGTCACTGCAGACGCTAAGGGCGACATCACGCTCGTTTCATTCCCAATCAACGTTGGATTGAACGGCGCGACTGTAAGCACGACCGCAACTCACAACGTTGCTGTATACGCAGGTTCTGACCTCGGTACTAACCTTGCTTCATCGAACGATGCATTCGCATCATCAGGTGGCGCAAGCACTATCGTTCTCACGAACAGCGGATACCGCATCTCAGCTGGTCAGTCAGTTACCTTCCATGTCTACGTGACATTGACGCAATTGGCTACTGCTACATCTGGTAGTGATTCGATGGCAACATCGCCTTACACAGGTGCTGGCTTCAGCTGGACTGACACTGCTGGTGGTGGCTCTGCTACTACTGGTACGACCAACATCTACGGTTACCCATCAAGCTTCACTTCTGTAATCAAGAACTAACGTTCTTTGAGAACAGTTTGAGAATCTTGGTCTAAGCGACCTAGATAAACAAAAAACCGCTCCGTAAGGGGCGGTTTTTTGTATTCAAGATGAGTGAAAATGGCGGATTTCATTGTTGCTTCACTCAATTTTCTCCCGCAACGTACGTCTAAGTACGTCTTGGTCGCAAATTGAGCTTGCGCCTCGAACTTCCATCCATTTTCACTCATCTTGATTACTAGCTTTTCTAAAACCTAGAATGTGCTCACCAATTCTGCTACAATATCCGTATGAAAAAAGCCGTCGCAGCTGCCGGGAATCCGGTTCGAAAGGTACTGGTTTGGGCTCTCTTGCTCACAGCCCTTGCGCCTGCTTTTTATGCCGACTCCACGCTCACTCCGGCTCAAAACATCAAGACGCTCTATTTGCGAGCGTGTCTATTTGTTGTGTCTATTCTCTTTGTCTATCTCCTGGCCGCTTCCAAAGACTTTCGCACAGAGATGCGCGACCGCCTGGCCGCCGTATGGAAGCATCCAATCACCAAGGTTATGGCCGTGCTCTTCGCCATCCTTCTCGTCAGTACGATATTCTCCTACAATCACTTCATCGCCATCCTAGGCGAACCGGAGCGTGAAGAGGGATTCCTTGGACTCGCTTTCTTTTATAGCTTCTTCCTTTATGCCATTTTGCTGTTCAAGAAGAAGGAGTGGCATACGTTCTTTTGGTTGACGCTCTCTACGCAGATCGTGGTCTTCTCGGTTTCGCTCTATCAGCTTTCACAGGGTCTGCATCGCACGAATTCCGTTCTCGGCAATCCGATCTACTTTGCTGTCTACGGACTCTCGCTTATGGTTATGAGCGCCATCATGTGGCTCTGGGGCAGAAAGGAAAATAGCGATCTTGCCAAGACAATGGGAATGCTCGGCATCATCATTGGCGTGGCCGAACTCTTCCTTGGAAACACCCGTTCCGTCCTTCTTGGTGTCGTTATTGCGATTCCCGTTGCTCTTATCTACGCAGCGGTCCGAGCCGAAGCACTCTTCCCGCAAGTAAAAAAAAGCACTGTTCGAAAGACGGCGGCCGGACTCTTCGGAGGACTGGCACTCTTTGCCGGACTCTTCTTTGCCACACTGCACGCAGATTTTTGGACCCATATTCCTGGCCTTGATCGCATATCACAATCGACGGTGGGGGATGCGACGACCCAGTCCCGCCTTGCTTCGTGGAGTATTGCCGTCCATTCTATCAATCCGGCAAGTGTAGGCATCACCCGCAGTCTCTTTGGTTGGGGATGGGACAATTACTTCTTTGCTTGGCAGTCATTCTATCAGTCGCGCTTGTACGAATTTGACTCGGCGACGTTTGACCATCCGCACAACAAGCTGCTCGACATGCTTGTCATGAACGGAATACTTGGACTGATCGCATATCTGGCGCTGTGGTTCTTCTTTGTGCGCGCCGTGGTGCACTATGGCAAGCGCGAGCCAGGCATCGCCCTCCTTCTTGTCTTCTGGTCTATCGCGTATTTCGTCCAAAATCTCTTTGCCTTCGACACGGCCGTATCATGGATTATTTCCTTTGCCTTGTTCGGATTTATCATGCACGAAACTCTCTATGTCTCCGAAAAATAAGAACATTCTCATAGGCATTGCGTTCGGCGTCATAGCGGCCTTTTTCGCT
>JAHFNM010000009.1:9444-21601 GCA_023267415.1 Candidatus Nomurabacteria bacterium | reverse complement strand
TCAAACAAAGAATGGAGAAAAAATAATAATCTCACTCGATGATTTAGATGTACAACCGCTAAATAATGAAAATCAAAACATTCTCGATTTTTTGATTAGCCATAAGTTGATAGATGGAGAACTTGGTAGGGTTAGTGTATTGCTAAATGAAAGAGAAAAACAAGCAGTTATTTTTCGTAGCGACATAGACAGCTCAAATACCGAAATAAAAGATAAAAGCCAGCAAGTTTTTCTTGTCATTAAAACTTTTAGAAAAATAAAAAATATTTTTGAACATATGTTGAAGGATCGTGCAGATTTAAATACCGGTAAAGGCATAGGAAAAGAGGTCTATGTTAAGGTTCATAATTGGCTAAAGGAGAATAGGGGTTTTAGTTTGGTTTCTGACATTAAGCGAAGTAACTCTGCTGAAGGTCTATGGAAATCTCTAGAAAATAAGGGCTTGGCAAAATTTGTTGAAAAAAGGGACGGTCAGAACAATCATTCGTACTATACATTTACCGATGATACCGAGAAAAAACAAGTAAATTAACTTATAAAGAATATATGAAAATTTCCTACAATTGGCTCAAATGGTATGTGCCCGAAATTCCGGAGGCTCTCAAGCTTGCCGATGTTTTTACCTATCATCTTGCAGAAGTGGAGTCGGTCGAGAAGCTTGCAGACGGCGACACGCTCTACGACATAAATATCTTGCCGAATCGCGCGCATGACCTGCTCTCTTTCCATGGGATTGCCCGTGAACTTTCAGGTCAGCTTGGTATTGAATTCAAAGATCCAAGTGGCTATTACAAAATCCCAGAGCCGAAACTGACCGATTTGAAAATCGATATTCAAACTTCGCTTTGCCGTCGCTACATGGGACGCATTGTTCGCGGCGTCAAAATCGGCCCATCGCCAGAATGGGTGGTAAAGCATCTCGAATCCATCGGTCAGCGCTCGATAAACAACATCGTCGATGCGACGAACCTGTGCATGTTTGATTGCGGACAACCAATGCATGCGTTTGATTTAAAAAAACTCTCTGATGCAAAAATCACGATCCGCCCATCAGTAGATGGGGAAGCAATGACGACGCTTGATGGAAAACCTGTTGCAACAAAATCTTCCGATATGGTAATCACCTCACCCCGCCCCTCTCCTCAACAAGGAGAGGGAGAAATACTAGCGTTGGCTGGGGTGAAAGGTGGAACGAAGGCAGAAGTGGATGCAGATACTGTCGATATTGTTCTTGAAGTTGCGAACTTTGATCCTGCGACTGTGCGCAAGACGGCACGACGACTTGGAATTTTTACTGATTCGGCAAAGCGATTTGAAAACGATCTCTCACCGGAATTATGTGATTTTGGCATGCGTGAACTCACTGGCCTCATCATCGAAATGTGTCCGGAGGCGACATTTGAAGACGTTGTAGATGTATATCCAAATCCGCAATCAAAACGCGAACTCACTTTTTCTGTATCTGAAATCACCAAAAAACTTGGTGCAGAAATTTCTGTAGCTGAAGTAGAAGATATCTTGAAGCGATACTCATTTGAATACACAAAAAATGGCGACACGTTCACAATTGTCGTACCTCCACTCCGACTTGATCTCACCGGTCCGCATGACATGGCCGAAGAAATCGGACGTATCATCGGCTATGACAAGGTTGTACCAACGATTCCCAAAATTGAGTTCACTCCAAAGACAAATGACACATATGCTCGCATGAATACTGCACGCGAGAAACTTCTTGCTGATGGATACAGCGAAGTCATGACGTATACATTCACCAAGAAAGGGAAGGTGGAAGTGGCTCGCGGAGCGAAAGGGAAGGAATTTCTTCGCACCAATCTTGCCGACGCACTCAAGGAATCATATGAACTCAATCGTCTCAACGCTCCACTCTTGGGTAATGACGAAACAAAGATCTTTGAGATTGGAACAGTGTTTCCTGATGCTGGTGTGGCTAAATCCAGCGAAGCTGGATCGCCCGACGCTAATGCGTTTAGCGAAGAAATTCATGTTGCTTATGCCGATAAGAAAGGGGTAGTTGAGGCGACGCTTGAGGAATTTACAAAAGAATTTGTCATTCCGGCCTCCGAGCCGGAACCCACGAGCGATACAAATAGATCCCGGATCAAGTCCGGGATGACACAGCTTCACAAATTTATTCCTTGGTCTCAATATCCATTCATTTCTCGCGACGTTGCCGTTTGGGTTCCGGTTGAAACAGATCCGAATGAGCTTGTCGATCTTTGTAAAAAAGAGGGAACCAACCTTCTTGTTCGCGAGCCGAAGCTTTTCGATCAGTTCACCAAAGACGACAAAACCTCGCTGGCTGTCCGGATGGTCTTTCAGTCAAACGAACGTACGCTTACTGACACAGAAATCACTGAAATAATGGCGAAAATCGGGAGGGAGATCGCAGTAAGGGGCTGGGAGATACGCTAGTATTGAAAATCACAGAAAATCCACCTTTTTCTTGTAGGAAAAAGGTGGATTTTCCTTTATACTATTGGAGTAAATGCGGACTTCTATTCAAAAAATCACGCAGTATCTTTTTCGCGAGAATCGCATGCTTGTTCTCACGCTTGGATTTCTTGTCATCTTCTCTTTTGGTACTTATGCGTTCGCCGTATTCAACCCCGGCGATACGAATGATCCGTCCTGTTCGCCAGGAGATTCCGGCTGTTATGTTGCGTCCGGGAACACGCTGCTCACTGGCGTTTCAGGAGCACAAACAGTCATTGGAGGAACAGCTGCAGGGGAATTTTTGAACTTTGCCGCGACGACTGCCACCGCTGGAAGAGATACAGGGGCTCCGGCTTTTAAGTTTACTTCAAGTTCGAGTGGTGCCTTGGCAGACAATTCTTTTGTTGGGACAAACTTGGCGCAAACATTTGTTAGTCTTGCAACGACCATTAATCAATCGGGTACGGCAGGCTATACAGCTCTTTCCATCGCGGCGACCGAAACCGCCACCGGCTCCGGCTCGAATTATCTCATCAACGCGCTTGCGGGTGCCTCGGGTACGACAAGCAAATTCAGCGTCAGCAATACGGGAGTCATTACGGCAAGCGCCGATGCCTTGATACACGGGGTGACAGTGGGTATAGGCACCGGAACTGCCAATACTCTTTTTGGTAATTCCGCAGGCGCTTTGATAATATCGTCTAATAGTTACAACAGTTTATTTGGAGATCATGCAGGCTCTTCGCTGGGGACAACGGCGATCCAAAACAGTTTTTTTGGATCAGGCGCCGGAGCTGCTATGACGAGCGGAACCGAAAATACTGCCTTTGGTGCTAACGCTATGGGTAATAGTAATATATCCCCTGGGGAGACTGATGCAAATACAGCCATTGGTTCTTCAGCGTTACTGAACTCTACTGGTCATTTCAATACCGCCTTGGGTGAGCATTCTGGGATTGGTGTCACCACGGGTGCATACAACACATTGCTCGGGCCTCAAATTTCAGGAGTGACATCCGGATCGAACAACATTATCGTTTCGACATACAACGGAGCGTCGTTTGGAGGCAATGGCGTAATCACCGGTTCGTACAATACCTATATCGGCGGCGCCTTGGGAGGTGATACATCCAACACTGTATCGATATCCGACGGCGCGGGCAATCTTGTGTTATATTCTCCGGCTTCGCATAATGTTATTTTCGGCAGCACAGTAGACAGTGGTGGACTCGTTCAGATTCAAAAGAATTTTTCCGGAACTCCAAGCTCTTCAGTAGGATCCTATTTCAATATAGTCGGATCTACGTTTACCGACAGTGCCACGTCGGCGAGTGGCACAGCCACCGGCTTCACTGCAAATTCAATCGGACAGGCGATTCTCTCCGCTACTAATTCTAGTGTAACGACGACGAATGCGTACGGCCTGTATCTCGCCGGTGCGCCTAAGACAAATACAAACGATACTATGACCAATACGACGTCTCTGTATATTGCGACGTCAACACTTCCCGGAGCAACAACAAATTCATTCGGCTTGCAGGTCAACGCTCAAAGTGGTGCATCAAATAATTATGCTGCCGTGTTTAATGGCGGTAATGTTGGCGTGGGGAACTCTGCCCCTACAGGACTCTTTTCCGTAGGATCGTCCTCGCAGTTCCAAATAGATGCCAGTGGAATCATAACTGCTGCTGCCGGTATTACCTCGTCAGGTAATATATCGTTCACTGCGATCGGAACCGGTAACGGCTCAACCGCTGTTTGTATCAACACCGGCGCTTCGGGCCTGCTGTCGGCAGCCTCAACCTCTTGTACTGTTCCTTCGGCCTTGCGTTTCAAGCACGATATTTCCGATCTCACTGGCAATCTCGACAAAGTACTCGCACTCCGTCCTGTCTCGTATACATCGAACACCGACAATTCTCACAACATCGGATTCATTGCCGAAGATGTGGCCCTGGTTGAAAATCGTCTTGTCGATTACGACACGAACGGCCAGGTCATGGGTCTTAACTACGCGCAGTTTGCACCGCTTCTTGCGGGCGCGATCAAAGAACTCAACGGAAAATTTGATATGAAGATCGCTCCGCTTACTTCGATCGATCCAAACCAGAACGGATCGCTCGCATCGCTTGTCTCGCAGTTTTTGCAGAACGCAGTAGTTGCAATCAAGGATCTTACTGTCGGGACGCTTCGCATCAATGACAAAGTATGTGTGGACGATGTCTGTGTTACCAAAGATCAGTTCAAGCAAATTCTGCAGAATGCAAACTCTGGCGGCGGAGGCATGACCCCTCCCGCAACAGGAGGGTCGTCGACGGGCACTGGCACGGAAGGCGATGGAACGACAACTGGGACCACTGGTGATACTGGAACTGCTGGAACGGGAGGGGATGTTGGAGGTACTACGATGGGTGACGCAGGCACCACCGGCGGAGACACGACTGGCACAGATGGCACCACTACCGGAGGCACTACCGATACAGGAACTGGAGGGACGACAGCTTCGGATACTCCTCCATCAGAGAGTACCGGCAATTAATTTTTATTTAGCACACTATTTTCATGAAAAATTTTCAAGCCAGTGACCGCATCAGTATTTCCTTTCTTTTTCTGTCTGTAATTTTTGGGGTCGCCGCATTCCTTCCGGGCGGACTGATACCTTCTTCTGTTCTCAAAGGATACTTGTTTGGAAGCTGTGTTCTTGTCGCCTTTGTTGCTTGGCTCATTGGCCGGCTGATAGAAGGAGTCTTTCGCATTCCAAAAACTTCGATCGTCCTCGCTCTTGGAGTGTTTGTTTTGGCGATGTTTCTCTCGGCATTTTTTTCGCACTCGCCTTACCTTTCGTTTTTCGGCGAAGGATTTGAGCAAGGAACCTTTTTTGTCATTTGCTCGCTCACACTCGCCGCATTTTTGGCCAGCATATTTCTCTCCAGCCGAAAGCGCATTTTCTTTTTCTTAAAAGTATCTCTTATTCTCTACGTCGTTCTTGCGATATTTCAGCTTGCACATCTCTTCTTTCCTGCAGCGACTTCGCTCGGCATTTTTTCAAGCAAGACAGACTCGGCTATTGGCTTGTGGACGGATTTTGTCTTCCTCTCAGGTGCCGCACTTATCGGAAGTCTGCTTGCCCTGCATTTTACTCGACCAGGAAAATCATTTCGCATTATCCTGTGGGTCGCTGCAGCCCTCGGCCTCTTCTTTGCCATCCTCGGAAATATTTTTTTGGTGTGGATCTTAATCGGCTCTACTTCAATTGCCACCCTTGTGTACGTGCTCGTATCAACTCGGTCATTGCATGAACGACGCTTTCCGGTAGCCGCATTTGTTCTCTCGTTGATTGCCCTTCTATTTCTACTCGCCAATTCGCTATTCGGCGGCATGCTCGCCAATCTGCTCCATGCCTCATTCTTTGATATTCATCCGAGTATTGGCTCGACTGTACATACTGCGCTTCTCTCCATTCGGCACCATATAGTATTTGGGGTCGGTCCCAATACTTTTGCAAAAGAGTGGCTAGTGTATCGTCCTGCCATAGTAAACGCGAGTTCTTTGTGGAATACGCCATTTGCCGCAGGAGTAAGTCTTTTGGGAACGATCGCGTTTTTAGGGGGAGCCCTCGGTATTCTTAGCAGCCTCTTTTTGATCGGCACTGTTGTCTACGAGGCCCTGAAAAATATTTTTACCTCGACGGAAAACCGCGATAGCGGCAATACGGTATTTGCTACATGTCTGATCACCCTCTACTTCTTTATTGCTGTTGTGTTCTCGGCCCCCGGCATCGCAGTCACCGTGCTCGCCTTCGTTCTCGTTGGAATACTCATCGGAATGCTTGCTGGAGAGGGAAGGATCTCCATGCTTGAAATCCATTTTTTGAAAGACCAGCGATCAGGTTTCTTCTCTATTCTTGGCATCGTGCTCTTTCTGCTTCTTTCGGTTGCCGGCGCATACGCTGCGACAGAACGATTTGCCAGCGTCGTCTTCTTTGAAAAAGGCATTAAGAGTTCGGGAACAGGCGATTTTACTTCGTCTTCGCAGTTTGTCTCCAAAGCTATCGCATTGTCCGATCTGCCTGTGTATGAGCGGACCCGTGTTCTTCTCGCTGAACAATCCATCCAGCAAATTCTCTCTGCTCCCGCCAGCGCAGGAAACATCGACTCTGTTCGCGCAAGCGTTCAAAGTGCGGTAGGTATTGGTAATACGGCCGGACGACAAGCGATCAAGCTCGATCCAACAGATCCTTCAAATTATCTTGCCCTTGCAGATTTTTTTCGCTCACTTACTCCACTGAAGATTGATGGAGTGCAGGCTTCGGCTATCGATACATACCAACGCGCGATCGCTCTTGTTCCTACTTATCCGAAATCATATCTTGGTTTAGCAACGCTCTACTTTGATGCCGGCGACAATGTAGATGCTCGCATCTACGTACAAAAGGCGCTCGATCAAAAAAAGAATTACACCGATGCATATTTCCTGCTCGCTCAGATCGAAGTGTCTGACGGCAATACTGCAGGCGCGATCCAGAAGATCCAGAGCGCGGCAGACGCCGACCCAAATAATCCTGACGTGTATTTCGAACTTGGATTGCTCCGCTACAACTCAGGGGATTATGTGAATGCGATCGGTGCATTCAAGACCACGATCAATTTGAGCAATCAGTATCTCAATGCCTGGTACTATTTGGCACTTGCAGAAGGGAAGACGGGTAACGTGAAGGATGCCACAGATATTCTCACCGCGCTCCATAACCGCCTGCCGGAAAACCAGGAGGTGGCAAATGCGCTTCAAAACATAACCGCTCCGGTCGTCGTTCCTCCCACAAAACCGGCAACTTCGAAGACGGAAAAGGCCAAAAAACTCCCCCTTCCATAGCCTTATTTTTGCCTCGTTTTTTGATTCAATATGTGCTATACTCTTTGTATAGGAATATACATTTAACCCTTACGAAACAAGGATATTTTAACCATTTTTTAGTCACTCATGGCCGATACAAAAAAACGAGCAGAAGGAGCGTACAGCGCAGAAGACATTTCAGTCCTTGAAGGGCTTGAGCCGGTCCGAAAGCGACCGGGAATGTACATCGGAGGCACAGGCATCGAAGGCTTGCATCATTTGGTGTGGGAAATTTTTGACAACTCGCGCGACGAGGCCATGGGCGGATATGCCAACGAAATCGAAGCAGTCCTGCTTCCGGGCAATCGAATTCGCATCACCGACAACGGACGCGGAATTCCTACAGATGTCCACTCAAAGACAAAAGTCTCTGCGCTTGAAACAGTCATGACCACGCTTCACGCCGGAGGAAAATTCGGCGGTGAAGGATACAAAGTCTCTGGAGGATTGCACGGTGTGGGAGCATCGGTTGTTAACGCGCTCTCTATCTATACGCAAGTGGTAGTGCACCGCGATGGAGGCATACACATGCAGGAATATTCGCAGGGAAAGAAAAAAGCCGCCGTCAAAAAGATCGGCAGCTCAAAACTCCATGGTACGATCACCACTTTCGAACCGGACACTGAAATTTTTAAAGACCTTCAGTTTGTTTGGGAAACCATCGTCAACCATTTCCGCGGACAGGCGTATCTCGTGAAGGGTTTGCGCATCCGCTGTATTGATGCACGAGGATATGAAGGCAAGATGAAATTGGAAGACGTCTACTGGTTCTCCGAACTTGGGCTCGATCTGCCAAACTACTCATTCTATTTCGAAGGAGGTCTTATCTCTCTCGTAAAATACTACAATCTTTCGCAGAAGCCGATCCACGACAGCATCTACTACATCGAAAAGGAGCAGGACGATGTTTTCGTGGAGCTTGCATTGCAGTACACCGATGACGTTTCTTCGAAGATCGTCGCGTATGCGAACAACATCTACAACCCTGAAGGAGGAACGCATATCACCGGATTCAAGATGGCGCTCACGCGCACGCTCAACAACTACGCAAAGAAAGAGGGATTCGTAAAAGAAGCCGACGGAGCATTCACCGGTGAAGATGTGCTTGAAGGACTCACGGTAGTGGTTTCGGTCAAGCTTCGCGAGATCCAATTCGAAGGCCAGACCAAGGGCAAGCTCGGATCGCCAGAGGCACAAGGGGCTGTGGCTACCGTGTTCGGCGAATCATTCGCTGCTTTCCTTGAAGAACATCCTGAAGACGCCAAGGCCATCATCAACAAGGTCATCATCGCAGTACGCGCCCGCAAGGCCGCTAAGGCTGCGAAGGATTCTGTTCTCCGTAAGGGAGCAATGGAAGGCATGACGCTTCCAGGTAAGCTTGCCGACTGCCAGACCAAAAGCGCCGAAGAAGCTGAAATATTCATCGTTGAGGGAGATTCCGCAGGAGGTACGGCAAAGACCGGACGCGACCGACGCACCCAGGCGATCCTTCCGCTCCGTGGAAAGATCCTCAACATCGAACGTGCTCGCCTCGACAAGATGCTTGCATCGGAGCAGATCCGCAATCTTGTGGTGGCAATGGGAACTGCCATCGGCGACACATTCGACATCGCAAAACTCCGTTATCACAAAGTCATCATCGCAACCGATGCGGACGTGGACGGTGCACACATCAGCACGCTCATCCTCACGCTCTTCTATCGCTACTTCCGCCCGCTCATTGACGGAGGATTCATCTACATCGCTCAGCCGCCGCTCTACAAGATCAAGAAAGGCAAGGAAATATTCTACTGCTACACCGACGAAGAACGTCTCAAGATCACGGGCGTGCAGAATGAAGATCTCGACGAAATGATCCGCCGCGCCGAAGAAGACGGAGCGGGTGAGCAGGAAGGTGATGTTGAAGAAGTCGAAGAAAAAGGTGCTGTGAAAAAAGCTCCAAAAATGCACATCCAGCGCTACAAGGGTCTCGGAGAAATGAACGCCGAAGAATTGTGGGAGACCACGATGGATCCTGAGCGCCGCATCCTCAAACAGGTGATGATCGAAGACGCCGCCGAAGCCGACCGTGTGTTCGACATGCTCATGGGCTCGGACGTTGCTCCACGAAAGTCATTTATCCAGACTTATGCTAAAACTGCCGACATCGATATTTAAAACTTCATAGATGGCGCACTTCTGCGTTGTTGCACTCAGTTCCTTCCCGCAATGTACGTCTCAGTACATTTTGGTCACGAATTTCGTTTACGCCTTGAATTGCATCCGTCTCTGAAAGTTTTAAAATCCTATATTGATTTTCGTAAAAAATAGAATGATTCCTCAAAAGATTATTTCAGGAAGCTATGTTGAAGAAGGATATTCTCCAATCCCGAGAGTGTTTCTTTCGGATGAAGCATATGGAGAGGGGTTACAGTGCTTCGTTCCGCTCTGTACGGATATTCTTCCAATAAACACGGAGCGCAAAACCGTATATCTTGCGAAGCGTAGAGCCAAACCTATGGCAGGATTGTGGTGGCTTGGCGGGCGCATGTATCCGGACGAGAGTCTCGCGGGGTCTGCAATACGGTGCTTTAAAAGAGAGACTGGTTTTGATATAACCGAAGATCGATTGATACCGGTCGGATTTTTTGAATATAAATGGAAGGATAGGCAGCAGATTCCGCAAACCATTGGTTGTCATACCGCGTCATATCTTTTTTCGATCGCGCTCTCTAACGAAGAAATTTCTGCGCTTCGTCTCGAACAGAATGAATACGCTGACACGACTATGACTGAATACGACAGGGAACAGCTCGTGCAGGAAAATGCCCATCAGGCAATTCTTGATGCGTATGATGCCATATTTAATCAGAGTGTAGAAAAATAAAATCACCGCCAATGAAGGCGGTGATTTGATTCTTTTTACTAAAAGTGCATTTTGATCTGTCTACGCAAGTCATCTATGGTCCCGTCGTTGTTGACCGTGAGATACATTCCGTGGAATGCGAGATTTTGGATGATCTCATCCTTGGCGGATGACCACCACTCCATCTTCGTTTTGATCTTTTGCCAATCCGGCACGCCAGGCTGTTCGTCTACACTCAAGTCTTCGCGCTTGTCCACTTTTGTGCGTTCGAACAAGCGATTGGCGCAGAGTTCTTCATTTGCAGTCACATGAAGCGTGTGTATCGAATTGAAAAGTCCGGATGCCTTCCATTCAAGGAGTTGCTTCAATTGGTCCATCTTCCTTGGGCCGCCGTTTAAGATGATCAGTCTCCGTTTTTCCTGCCAAGGCAGATTCATGATCTGTCCTATGACGAGCGCGTCTGCAAAAAATGTGGGACTGAGCTTTCCAGCGACATTAAGAGTATGGATGGCCTTGGAAAATATTTTGTTCGATTTTGAATAATCGCTGATGAGCGGCCCTGTCGATACGCAAAATACGTGATCGGGATGCACCTCTGCGATGATCTCTTCGGCAGTGTTCTTTCCCGCACCGCTTTGTCCGGTGATGGTGAGTAGGTCGGGGAGTTGAAACGATTTTTCCATTATGGCTAATTTGTAATTAAATTACAATATTTATTTTATTTAGTCAAATATCGAACGTTGACAATTGTGGGAGGTATAGCTAGTATATATTTCAAACAAAACCTATTTATCATGGACAGAAACGTCATAAAGGAACTTTTTGATCAGTTGGTTAAGAAGAATAAAGGAATTTGCTATCTAAACAAGGGACGTGTCTGGCATAACGGTCATTCGTATGA
The DNA here is from genome assembly GCA_023267415.1 of Candidatus Nomurabacteria bacterium. GTDB lineage: Bacteria > Patescibacteriota > Minisyncoccia > Phycocordibacterales > UBA9973 > CAITQP01. The sequence continues at coordinate 10,505 of JAHFNM010000009.1, read as the reverse complement.
TAATGCAGAACTTTTAGGATATACGAATCCTGATTATGAGACCGCCGGTGCCTACGTTCTGTATGTACCGTATTTATTTGGTCAAAATGGGGTAATCTTTGTATTTTGCCAAAAAGCACCGACGCTCTATCTTGATTCAAAACCAGATCACGTTGTTGCTGAGAATTTAATAAATGATTCAGAATTTTATTTGAACTGCAATGTTGAGAAAGAATATATCTCAATCGGGTACTGCGAGAGCAAGGACATTAGGAAAAAAGATAATTTTAAAGATTTTGACGTGTATAAAAAAATAGTTATGAGTGTTCATGGTGCTCATATGATGAGCACCATCCGAACTCTTTTATATTATCCCACAGAACCTGCAGGTGATTGAATTAAACAATGAAAAAACGCATCCGTGCAATACGGATGCGTTTCTTTTTACCGGCTAGTCTAATGTTTTTCCCGCTATCTCTTTTTCGAGTCGCTTTGTAACGTCTTCGAGAGTGATTCCCTCAAGCTTGTCGCCGCGGGTTTCCACAGTGAGTGTTCCAGAATCTTTTTCCTTATCTCCGACAACGATTACATACGGCACTTTCACGGTCTTTGCATTTCGAATACGCTTGCCGAGCGAGTCTTTGCCCATATCAAGCTTTGCGCGGATGCCCTTCTCTTTCAGTGTTTTTAGGATCTCTTGTCCGTAGGCTTCGTGCTCTTCGAGTACGGGCACAACAGTGACCTGTGTTGGCGAAAGCCAGAGAGGGAAGTTTCCGGCGAGGTGTTCGATGAGCGTGGACATAAAGCGTTCGATCGAGCCCATGATCGCCGCGTGGATCATGACCACTTGTTCTTTTTCTCCTTTTTCATTGATGCAGTAGAGGCCGAAATTTTTTGGCTGGTTGAAGTCGAGCTGAATGGTTGCGACTTGCAGTACGCGTCCGATCGAATCCTTTGCGATGAAGTCAATCTTTGGGCCGTAGAATGCAGCCTCGCCGAGTCCGTCGATCCAGGTCACACCTCTGTCTTCCATGAGTTTTTGCAATGCGCTTTCTGCTTTTGCCCATACTTCTGCGCCGCCA
>JAHFNM010000009.1:0-9434 GCA_023267415.1 Candidatus Nomurabacteria bacterium | reverse complement strand
CCAAGGTATTTTTCCGGTTCGGATGGATCATGTCGAGAGAAGCGCACTTGCAGGTTGAATCCGAACGTTCCGTAGAATGTTTCGATGATGTCCCAGATCGCGAGCGCTTCCGTTTCGATCTGGCTCTCGCGGCAGAATACATGCGCATCATCTTGCGTGATAGAGAGCACACGAGAGAGTCCGGAGAGTTCACCAGATTGTTCGTCGCGGTATACCATGGTCGTCTCAGCATAACGCTGAGGCATGTCGCGGTAGCTTCGCTGCTCACTGTCGAAGATCTGTGTGTGATGCGGGCAGTTCATTGGCTTCATGGCGTAGAGATGGTCTTCGCGCGTATGGATCTTGAAAAGATCGTCGGCATACTTTGCCCAGTGTCCGCTCGTTTCGTAGAGTTCCTTTTTTGTGATGTGAGGAATGGTCACTCGCTCGTAGCCGCGCGCTTTACGGAGCTGCCATACGTAGTCATTGAGTTCTTCGCGGATGATCGTGCCGTTTGGCGTCCAGAGCGGAAGGCCCGCGCCGACGAGATCGGAAAAGACAAAGAGACCAAGCTCTTTGCCGATCTTTCGATGGTCGCGCTTCTTGGCTTCTTCCTGCTGGGTGATGTATGCGTCGAGATCTTCCGCTGTTGCGAATGCAAGTCCGTAGATGCGGGTGAGCATCGGATTCTTTTCGTCTCCGCGCCAGTACGCTCCGGCCACGCGGTCGAGCTTGAATGAGTCGGCAGGGATTTCTTTTGCTGGATTTTCGGCATGTCCGCCGCGGCAGAGATCTTCAAAACCGCCACAACTGTAGAGTGTGATTTTTTCGCCGCGGTCTGCAATCTCGCCTATGAGTTCGAGCTTATATTCATTGTCGGCAAAGATCTCTTTTGCTTCATCCGCGGAAACTTCACGATGGGTGAATTCGGTCCACTTTGAAAGATTCTTGCGCATGAACGTCTGCAATTCCTTGAGTCCATCGTCGCTGACTTTTTCCGCACCAAAGTCGATGTCGTAGTAGAATCCGTTGTCGATGGCAGGTCCGAGGGTTAGCTTGGCATCAGGGTATTTGCTCTTTGCGGCCTGTGCCAAAAGGTGGGCGAGGGTGTGTCTGTTATTCTGCAGTTGTTCGGGGGTCATGCTATGAATCCTAACATAGCAACGTTATTCATAAAAGCCGTATTGTAGAATTTGCCTTTATTTTAAAGTGAGGTATAGTGATAACAAATGTACTCCTATGAATGTTCTCATACTTTTTGTAATCGCACTTATCATATTAGCTTGTGTCGAGTATAAAGAACGCCTGGCTAATGATGATGAAAAGAAATTGGTAAAAAATATCGAATTGGGACTCTGTCCGAATCTCGGTAATTATGAAGAAAAATCTAAGGTGGATGAATTGTGGCAAATTCGCCAGGAACGGTTCCATAAAATCGTTGTTGCGAGCCACTACAAACAGTCGTATCTCTTTGAAGAGTTTTGCCATGATTATCATCCGATAAGTAAAGTTGATTTACTTCTACTTTTGAAATTGATGGCAGAGAAAAAAAGACCGATTGCTGAAATTCACCAAGTGCTTTGTGATATCTTTGAAGTTCTTAGAGAACACAAACACATTTTAAAAAATGAGCGTGATCAGATTTTTTGTTTGTATTCCCAATATCAGGACGGACAAGAAATCGACATCCTTATTGGTTTGTTTGTGGCTAATGAAGAGCATCACTTAGTTCGAGTCTAACAAAAGAGGTTTTCCTTCGGGAGACCTCTTTTTTGTTTGACTTGCATGAAAAATGCTGTATTCTGAAGAAAAATATGATTTTATGGAAAACGCAGACTCGTTAAAAGGCATTGGTTTGTCCTCTTTACTGACAAAATATCGGACTGCTACGGAAGAAGGTAGGCATACCGACTGTCAGCAGATAAAAGCTTTTATTGAAAGCCAATTCACCGAAAAGCCTTGGCAAAAATACAAAGAAGCCGAGGAGGATTTGAGAAAGCTCATGAGCGACACACCGAAGGAGCTTGTAGAAAGCATGCTGATCCCGAAGCAGTGTGCTGCCGACATCATGGACCACCTTGATCCAATGCATATTGATGGATTTTCGGATTTAGAAGATATAATTGCTGCGTCTCTGGCAAAACACAAAATGATGCATCAGCAGGTAGAACTGAAGGTTTAACAGATTTTATTCTATGACATAAAATCCCCGCAACGCACGGGGATTTTTTTATTTAGAATTTTCAAAAATGGATGCAGTTCGAGGAGCCAGCGAGGCTTGCGACCAAGGTGTACAAGACGTACTTCGCGGGAGCAAACGAGCGCAGCGACAATGGAATGCGCCATTTTTGGAAATTCTATACCGCCTTGGCTTTTTCGATGATGATACTTTTCTCGCCGTTGCGTTCGCTCACACGGGCTTGGATTGCCACCATGGTGTCGACGATGAGCACGTCCTGCAGTTCGGCGAATGACTTGGTGAACACGACGCCTTCGATCGAGCCGGTGAGGTCGCCGACTTTAACAAAGGCCATGCGTTCGTTCGTTTTGGTGATGATGAGCTTTACTTCTTCGATCATGCAGGCGAACGTGGCAGGGAAGCCAGCCTTCATTTCTTCACGGATCTTCTTGATGTTCACACCGGATTTTTCGATACGGTCGCGCAGTCGATCAAGCGGATGTCCTGACACATACAATCCGAGCAATTCCTTTTCCCATTTCAATTTTTCGATCTGTGGAGCCTCTGGTGCCTCGGTGAGCGTGAGTGATAGCGATTCCGTAGGCAGGTCGCCAAAGAGCGAGACTTGCGAGCCCGCGTTCTGACGCTCTTTATTGTAGGCGAGCATGGTCTCCATGTTGGAGAGCAGTACTCCGCGTTCGCCAAAGTTGTCCATCGCTCCGCACTTTACGAGCGCTTCGAGGGATTTCTTGTTTAGGTTTTTGTGCGTGATGCGTTCGAGGAATTCGGTGATTGATTTGAATGGGCCGCGTTCTTTTCGCTCAGCAATGATCGCGTTCGCGATGTCGGTGCCAAAGTTTTTGATCGTGTAGAGTCCGAAGCGGATGACGCCTTCGCCCGGAGTATTCGAATTGTTAACGACAGTGAAGTCGCCGACGCTGGCATTGATCTCGGGCGGAAGGACGGTGATGCCCATCTTGACTGCTTCGGCGATTATTTCAGCCACTTTTTCCACGTCGCCAGATTCAGCGGTGAGGATGGCACAGAGATATTCCACGGGGAAGTTGGCCTTCATGTATGCGGTCTGGTATGCCACGCGTCCGTAGCTTGCCGCATGAGCCTTATTGAATCCGTACGCAGCAAACGGTTCGATGAGTTCCCAGAGTTCCTGGGATTTTTTCTCCGAGAGTCCCTTTTCCACGAAGCCCTTCAAGAGTTTTTCTTTCTGCGCCTGCATTTCGGCCGGGATCTTTTTTCCCATGGCTTTGCGGAGCTTGTCGGCTTCCAGCCATGAATATCCCGCGAGCTTGATGGCGATCATCATGACATCGTCCTGGTAGGTGATCACGCCATACGACTGGTCGAGAATATCCTTCATACGCGGATCGAGATAGCGCACAAGAGAGTTGTCGTGCTTACGCTTGATGTATTCGGGGATCATTTCCATCGGACCCGGGCGATAGAGTGCCACCATCGCGTTGATATCGAAGATGGTCGTAGGTTTGAGCTGTTTGAGGTAGCTTGTCATGCCCGAGCCGTTCAGCTGGAACAGTCCCATCGTCTCGCCCTTTGCCAGCATGTCGAACGTGCGCATGTCTTCGAGCGGGACTTTGTCGAGGTTTACGTCTTCATTGCGAAGTTCTTTTACGAGGCGAACGGCATCGGCCAAGATGGCGAGGTTGCGGATTCCAAGGAAGTCGAATTTCGGCAAACCCACATCTTCGATGTAGTGCATGTCGTACTGCGTGATGATCGATCCACCTTTCGGGTCGAGTTGGATCGGGGCGAATTCATAGAGCGGCTTTGGTGCAATGACCACGCCGGCCGCGTGCACCGATACGTGCCGAACGCAGCCTTCCATTTTTTTTGCCAAGTCGATGATGCGCTTTGTGTCAGCTTCTTTTTTGTATGCATCGGCAAGCTCCGGCACTATCTCCATTGCGTGCTTGATTGTCATCGGCATGCCTTGGCTTCCAAGCGGAATCATTGTCGAGAGTCGGTCGCCGATCGCGTACGGATAATTGAGCGCTCGCGCCACGTCCTTCACCGATCCTTTTGCCATCATTGTTCCAAACGTTCCGATCTGGGCCACGCGGTCTTCGCCGTATTTCTGCTTTGCGTATTCGATCATTTCTCCGCGGCGGTTATCGGCGAAGTCCATATCGATATCGGGAAGGGATGGACGCTCCGGGTTCAGGAAGCGTTCGAAAGGAAGCTTGTAGGTGAGCGGATCGACATTCGTAATTCCGATCAGGTATGTGGTAAGCGATCCGGCGACCGATCCTCGAATGTTTGTCAGAATGCCGTTCTCGCGCGCGAAGCGAAGCAAGTCTCCCACCACGAGGAAATATCCGGCGTAGCCTTTTTGTTTGATGACGCCAAGCTCGTATTCCAGGCGATCGAGATATTCTTTTGCCTGTGGAAGTTCGCGAAAAGCAAATCCTTCATATGCGAGATCGTGCAGTTTTGCATCGGCTGTCACACCTTCGGGTAAGGGGAATTCGGGGAAGTAAGCCACGCCGAGTTCGATCTCATAATCCTCGCACATGTTGGAGACGAGAGAAGTGTTTGCGACAGAGTCAGGCACATCGCTGAAGTATTCGAGCGCAGTCTTCTCGTCGATAAGCGAAAAGTCGTCTTTGGAAAATTCGAATTTTCCCGAATCCTTTCCGTCGCCTTGTGTGTTCACCTGGAGGAGCGTGTTGTGTGCTTCGTGGTCGTCTTTGCACGGATAGTGCGAGTCTTGCGTGGCGACCACTGGGATGTTGTGCTTCTTTCCAAGCGCGACGAGCTTCTGGCGCAGCTCAGCATCGCGTTCGATCGTAGGGTGCGCTTGAATCTCGATGAAGTAATTTTCTTTGCCGAAGATATCCTGGTACTCGGCCACAAGCTCATCAGCTTTTTTCTCGTCGCCGGCAAGCACGGTCTGCGAAAGTTCGCCTCCCATACATCCGGAGAGAGCGATGATGCCTTCGTGAAATTCGCGCATGATCTCCTTGTCTATGCGCGGCTTGTAGTAGTAGCCTTCCAAGTTTGCGATCGTCACGAGACGCATGAGATTTTTGTATCCCTGCAGATTCTTGGCGAGAAGGATGAGGTGGTAGTAGCGCTTCTGTCCCGTTTCGGCGGATTTTTCCTTGCGCGAACCTGCCGTCATGTATGCTTCGACGCCTATGATAGGCTTGATGCCGGCTTTTTTGCAGGCCTTGTAGAATTCGATCGCGCCGTACATGTTGCCGTGGTCGGTGAGCGCAATGGCGTCCTGGCCATTCTTCTTTGCGATATCTACCATGTCTTCAAGCTTGGTCAGTCCGTCGAGGAGGGAATAGTGGGAATGCGTATGCAAGTGGACGAATTTGGAGGACATTGGTGGAAGTAGTATACCCGCACGGTTCGTTTTTCTCAAGGAAAAGCGGATGCGCAGGCATACTAGTGATAGAGTCTAATTTGACAAAATTCAGTTTTCTATTAGTATGAAAAACCTAAACTTATTTAACAATGGAAGAGATCTACGCATTAATTGCAGACAGCCCGCTTGGCTACGTATCAGGAAGTTTTCGCTGTTCAAAAAACTACAAGAGTATCGGAACGGACCTTACCGACAGGCCATCATTCAAGCTGATTGTAGAGACGTATTCCGGTACGGCTGGAGAAATTGCTATCGCTGACGATGTTCATGTTGCTAAGGTTCCTGAAGATGGCAACTTGTATGTTTGCATCAGCGATATCAAAAACGATGAAGACGACCACCATTTTTTTCTGAGTTACGACGCACCAAACGAAGAAACCGGGACTTTTACTTTTGTAAAAACCAATTTTTTTCATTGATCAGATTCGCAGTACGAATTCATCAGAGAAAATAAAAATCCCATCATGAAGAAAAACCGCTCCCAAGGCGGTTTTTTTATTTTGCCCATTTATTGACACCTTTATTTTTGAGAGTAGAGTTACGATAACTAAAATTTACTTTTATGAGAAAAGTTTACGAAGTGCTGTTTATTGCCGGTATTGCAATTTTAATGTTCGGTGAATGGTGCAACAGAAATTTTGTTCCTCATCGGAAAAAGAAGTTCGATTGGGCTTCATAAGATAATAAATCCCCTGCATAAGCAATTATGCGGGGGTTTGTTATTATGGGTATATGAAGACGGTTATCGGCATAGACGAAGTGGGACGGGGGCCAGTAGCAGGGCCGGTCGCTGTCGGTGCCTTCCTGATCATCGACCCTGACTTCCATCTTTCCGTTCGCGAATTTCCGCTTCCGCTCCGTGATTCCAAGCAGCTCTCCCGAACGCAGCGCGAGGCATGGTTTAAAAAGATCGTGGATTGGCAGGAGGAGGGCAAGTGTGACTTTTTTGTCTCTATGATCTCTGCCGGAGAGATCGATTCGCACGGACTCTCTCGCGCCATCAAAAAAGCCCTGGCTGAATCGCTCGAAATGCTCGAGCCCGACGACGAATGCCTGATCCTGCTCGACGGATCACTCCATGCTCCGCGTACATTCAAAAACCAGATCACCATCATCAAAGGCGATGAAAAAGAGCCGGTCATTTCGCTTGCTTCGATCGTGGCAAAGGTCACACGCGATCGTCACATGCTCACTCTGGCAAAGCGCTATCCGAAATACGGCTTCGAGCGCCATATGGGCTATGGCACCGAAGAGCATTACGCGGCCATCAAAAAATACGGACTCTGTCCGATACACCGGAAAAGTTTTCTCAAACGTGTCGCTTCTTGACAACATCGCTCAAAAGGGGATTATGGAGACAACTGATCGTTCACTAAAAAATCTATACGATGAAAACAGCTATCGTTACCGGCTTCGGCCGATTCGGCGACTACGCCGTCAATCCTACTGGTGACTTGGCTAAGGCGCTTCACTCGAAGGATTTTGGTGGTCATTTGATACACGGCCGAGTCCTTCCAACAAGCATCTTTCCTGCTGTAGGCCATAATTACGGCGAGCAGCTCGTAAAGAAAGCGTTTGATACTGGAGCGAAGATCATCCTATCTTTCGGTATTGACTCATCTGTCACGGGATTTCGGATCGAGAGCGTCGGTTCCAATCTTATTGCAAACGAAAAATATTGCAGCGCGCGACTCAACGGCACTCCTGTGTTGCCGTCGCGAAGCAGAAAAGACAGGGTAGTAAACCCGCTTCCTGGACTTCGCTTCGACGAGTTGAAAGAGCAGTTTCGGATCGCCGGCGTTCCGATGGAGCCGGAGATATCCCAAAACGCGGGCGGATACTGCTGCAACGCGCTTATCTATCTGGTACTGCAGCATTTGTTTTTTCGCAGGTTTGAGAACAAGGTTTCGTTTCTCTTTTGCCATGTTCCCTGCACCGAAGCAAGCATCAGGACCATTCCGGATTTTGACCGTTCTAAAACGCTCATTACCGAAGAACAGCTGTATGAAGGTGTGCGTCAAATTCTTCTGCACTACGATACATGATCACTCGACTTTTGTCGGGTGATTTTTTATCTCGATACCGTGGTGCACCATCATGGATACGCCTGACTTCTACAGATTGAGTACAATCTAAGAAGTCAGTTGCATTTTATTTAAAAAATGCTACTATCACCCGTATGGTTATTCGAATGCGTCACACCCACGCTCATACGGCGAACCGCCGAAGCCACCACGCCCTCAAAGGCGCGGCGTTTTCCAAGTGTTCGCACTGCGGTGTTTTGCGCCCTCCTCACACGGTCTGCGCAGCCTGCGGTCACTATCGTGGACGAAAGGTCCTCGATATCGTAAAGAAAGCGGAGAAGAAGACAAAGCGAACGACCAAAAAGAGCGCCTAGCAGTTAGCTTTTTACTGCGTAGCCTTCGCATAAGCGAGGCTAGTTCCAAGAAGCTAGTGGCTAGTAGCTACACCAATGGCAAACAGGCACCTTTCACGCTCAATAGTATTGCAAACGCTCTTCGAGTGGGATTTTAAGAATCATCCTGCTGAGGGCGTTCTTGACATGCTTGCGCGCAACGAGGGCGAATTCGCTCCCGGCAACGAGGATCTGGCCTTTATGAAGAAGCTCCTTGAATATGTGATCAATAAGCGCGAGGTCATCGACCAGATCATCGAAAAAGCCGCTCCTGAGTGGCCAATCGACAAGATCAATGCTGTCGACCGCAATATTTTGCGCATGGGCCTCGGCGAGCTTCTTTTTGGCGATCACAACGAGGTTCCTCCCAAGGTGGCCATCAACGAGGCTATTGAGCTTGCAAAGACCTTCGGCGGAGACAGCTCTTCACGATTCGTGAACGGCGTTCTCGGCGCGGTGTACAAAGAGATTGGCGAACCGGGCAAGGACCAGAAATCTAAGCGCCAAAAAAAGAACGAAGATATCGATCTCTCCACGCTTCCTGTTGAACAAAAAGCTGGTGCGCTCATTTATGCGCGCGAGGGCAATGAACTCTACTTTGCCATGGTTCACGACATTTTCGGTTATTGGACCCTTTCAAAGGGCGGCGCCGAAGAAGGCGAGACTCCCGAACAGGCAGCCATTCGTGAAATTAAAGAAGAGACCAATCTCGACATTGTGATCAAGGACAAGATTGGAGAGAGTGAGTATGTGGCCTCACATCCACAGAACGGCAAGATCCGAAAGCATGTCACGTTTTTCCTTGCCGAATCTCCGTTTGTTCCCGTTACCCTCAAAAACAATTCGGGCGGACTCGATGATGTGCGATGGTTTACGGTCGCAGAAGTGGCTGGACTGAAAATGTATGATGACGTCACCGGATACATGGCAACTGCGATCACCAAACTGGCTGGAACTAATTAAATTATAAAATGAATTGTGTCATGCCGGACTTGAGCCGGCATCCATGAAGACAAAATGGATTCCGGCTCGGAGGCCGGAATGACACCTAAATCTGTATGTCTGACAAACTTTCGCGCGACTGGGCACCATTTGAAGAATCTATCGGCGTAACGTTCAAAAACCGCGACTTGCTTGCACAGGCGTTCATTCACCGTTCGTATTTGAATGAAAATCCAAGCAAAGGACTCGAACACAATGAACGGCTTGAATTCTTGGGCGATGCCGTCCTTGAGCTTGCCGTCACCGACTTTTTGTACAAGACCTATCCAGAATCTCCGGAAGGCGAACTCACGGCATACCGCGCCGCTTTGGTGAATGCCAACACTATGGCCGAATTTGCCAATGAGATCAGCATGAACGAATACCTATTCCTTTCGCGCGGCGAAGCCAAAGACACCGGCAAGGCACGCCTCTACATCCTTGCAAGTGCGATCGAAGCGCTCATTGGA
>JAHFNM010000038.1 GCA_023267415.1 Candidatus Nomurabacteria bacterium | reverse complement strand
TCGCCAAAGAGCTAAAGGCCTTTGAAGACGAGGAGATCGCGGAAACCAAAGGCACGTCCGCCGCACTTCGCGGAATTGATTCGAAAGTGGTCCAAGTGAAGCTGAACGAATATCCGCACAACGACCCGATCGGCATGTCGACACGCGAATTGGAGCTTTCCATATTTGTTTCCGTCGCACCCGAGCGCACGCTCGGCATGATCGAAGAGGTTATTACTCGCCGCTACCATGCACCAATCAAATATTCCTCGTTTCTCATTGCTTCCTTTGCTGTGACCCGCGACTTTTTCCCTGAAGCAAACAATTACATTCTGGTAGATATTGGCGGCGAGGTGACAGATGTGTCGCTTGTTCGCAACGGTTCGCTCTTCCAGTCGGTATCATTTCCTCATGGATGCAATTTTGTCTTGCGCAAGCTTTCAAACGGACTCAAACGAAGCACAGCAGAAGCCGTATCGATCTGCACGCTGTACATGGAAGGCAAGATCGAAGATTCGATCAAAGACACGTGCACTACCATCCTGAATGAAGTGAAGACAACATGGACAGAATCATTTCAAAAAGCGCTGTTCTCCGTATCGAACGATCTCTCTGTGCCAGACACAGTTTTTCTTTCAGTAGGGACGAGTATCGCACCGTGGTTCATCGAAACGATCCGCCACGAAGATTTTCACCAGTACACTCGTGTTGAAAAAGAGTTTAAAGTGATAGTATTGAATGCAGAACTCTTTCATGATCATCTGTCATTCGGTGAAGGAGTCTATCGAAACCCGTTCCTGATGATCGAAACATTGAATGCAACTAGCAAAAGATAATATATGCCAAGAAATTCCATCCAAGATATAAAGCCGACAAATCGAAAACTTGCTCGCGACAAGGGAGAGGTTATTCCCGTGCATGTCGAACAAGAACGACCCGCTCCAGTGCGTTCTGCTCCACGCGAGGTTCCGTTTGAGCCAGCACAGCCGAAGCATTCTTCACGTTATGCGCTTTGGTATATCGCCGGCGCGTGCGTGATCGGATTTTTCCTTTCGCTTTCATTCCTATTCCAACACGCCACCGTGACCATTACGCCAAAGTCGCTACCGCTTTCTTTTGATTCGACCGACACCTTCACTGCGCAGAAGGACAGCACTGCCGATGGTGCGATCGTATACACCGTCATGTCGCTCAAAGGCGACGAGTCGATCAAACTTCCTGGCACGCAGTCCAAGACCCAGTCGTCGTTTGCGACTGGTACGGTCATTCTCTATAACGCCTACCAAGCCGCTCCGTATAAGCTGGTAAAAAGCACGCGCCTTGCGACTTCGGACGGACGCATTTACCGAATCGATTCTGCTGTAAGCATTCCAGGATATACAAAAACAAATGGCACGATCGTTCCAGGGTCGGTCTCTGTGACAGTGACGGCTGCAGCTGCCGGCGAAGCTTCAAATATTGTAATAAACGACTTCACTCTTCCAGGACTTGCTGGCACTCCTCAGGCTGCCAAGATTTATGGGCGCACAAAGACGCAAATCTCCGGAGGAATCTCAGGCACTGTTTACACGATCCCCCAGGACGCTGCCAATGCCGCTCTCGGCACTCTGCGCGACAAACTCAAGGCCTCACTCATCGCAAAGGCTAAGGTTCAGGTTCCGGATGGCTACCTCTATTACGATGGGGCAGTAGTCTTTACTACCGATAGTTCGGTACAGGCTCCATATTCGAAGACCAGCGACGTTCCACTTGCTCTCTCAGGCACGCTTACGGTGTATCTCATCAAGCAGGATGCGTTGGTTGGTGCCATTGCTCAAAAATCCATCACGCAGTACAACGGCGAGCCGGTAACTATTCCAAAGCTGTATGCTCTCTCACTCGTGCCTTCGGGAACGATCACTCCGGCCACGGATACATCATTTACATTCTCACTTTCAGGCTCGGCAGACATTATTTGGACCATCAAACCTGACGACATCAAACCGCTTTTGGCCGGAAAGAAGAAATCCGAATTCCAGGGCATTCTTACCGATATCACGGGTATTGACCGCGCCGACCTCGTCATAAAGCCCTTCTGGAAGCAGAAGTTCCCCGAGGATATTTCAAGGATCACTGTGGTCGTAAAATAGCCATGCCTATCCACTTGACCTTTCGATGGATATTTGTTAGTCTGGTAGGCACCAAGTAATGGTAGAAAAAGCAGACGAAAAACCAGTTGTGGGAGTGGTCGTAGACGCACTTCCGAATTTGACCTTTAAGGTAGAACTTTCTGGTGGCACAGCAACAACCCTTGCGTATGTAAGCGGTAAGATGCGACTCCATCGGATTAAGGTTTTAGTCGGAGACAAAGTGGAATTGGTCTTGGCTCCTGACGGAGTACGAGGACGAATCACACGACGTCTGTAAAAGGAATATCGAGAAGAGCGGCTCTACGGATATTGAGTTGTTCACATTTTTTTGTCTCAAATTCGATTTTCGATTTTGACGCATTGAATCTATAAGCTAAACCAAATAATCAAATTATTTATGAAAGTACGAGCACGAGTCAAAAAAATGTGTGCAAAATGCAAGATGGTCCGCCGCGACCGTCACTTGCGAATTATCTGCGACAACCCTAAGCACAAGCAAAAGCAATAAAAAATTCATCATTCCTAATTCTTAATTCCTAATTTTTTAAACCCATGCGTATTTCAGGTATCACAATCCCAGACAACAAAAAGCTTGAGTTCGGCCTCACCGCCATCTACGGCCTCGGCCGTTCGGCTGCGGTAAAGATCCTCGTCGAAGCTGGAGTCAGCCCGCTCCTAAAGCCAGCCGACATCTCTGCTGAAGAGGAGAATGCGATCCGTAAGATCATCGAAGGAATGAAGACAGAAGGAACCCTTAAGCGCGAAATCTCAGCCAACGTAAAGCGCCTCAAGGATATCAAGAGCTACCGTGGTGTCCGCCACATGCGCAAGCTTCCTACAAAAGGCCAGCGCACGAAGACCAACTCCCGCACAGTTCGCGGAAACGTCCGAAAGACGATGGGAAGCGGAAAGCGAAAGCTTGAGAAGACTTAAAATACAGGTTCTAGTTTCTAGGTGCTAGGTTTTAGAAACTCGAATCAGCGTATTTACTAGAACCTAGAAACTATAACCTAGAACCTTAATCAAAATGGGAAAGAAAACAATCACAACTCCAGAAGAATCGGAAATCAAGGACGGAGCGGCACCGGCTCCGGCGCCTGTAAAAGTACCTAAGAAGAAGCACATCAACGGTACTTTGCACATCGAGGCGACGTTCAACAACACCAAGGTAGTATTCTCCGACAAGAACGGCAATACGCTCTTCTGGTCTTCGTCAGGAAGCCTCGGCTTCAAAGGCGCAAAGAAGGGAACTCCGTTTGCCGCTTCAAAGGTTGGCGAGACAGTGGGAGAAAAAGTCGCAGCTCTCGGCATCAAGGAAGCTGACGTGGTCGTCAAGGGCGTTGGATCAGGACGCGAGCCCGCAATTCGCGGATTCATGTCGCATGGTATCGACATCACCGGCATCAAGGATGCTACTCCGGTCCCACACAACGGTCCGAAGGCAAAGAAGCCACGACGCGTATAATCTTTTATCTTCTACTCATTACTAACTACTATCTACTACTTTATTTATGAAACTCGGTCCTAAATACAAAATTGCCCGCCGCCTTGGCCCTGCTGTCTTTGAAAAGACGCAGACGCAAAAGTTTCAGCTCTCTGAAGCTCGCCATGCGCGCAAGAAGAGCGACAAGCGCCCAAAGCCGCTTTCCGACTACGGCATCCAGCTCGTTGAAAAGCAGCGCGTCCGCTTCTCATACGGCATCATCGAGCGCCAGCTTGCAAACTATGTGGCAAAGGCAACCGAGACTCACGGAGGAAACTCAGCCGAGAAGCTTTTCGGATTGCTTGAGTCCCGCCTCGACAATGTGGTCTACCGCCTCGGCATGGCCCACACTCGCCGCCTCGCCCGCCAGATGACCAGCCACGGCCACTTCCTCGTCAACGGCAAGCGCACGACCGTCCCTTCATACGCTGTCCGCAAGGGTGACATCATCACTGTACGCGAAGGATCGAAGAAGAGTGTCCTCTTCGCAGACTTGGAAAAGAAGCTCCAGAACTACTCAGTCCCGAAATGGCTTCGATTCGATGCAGCATCAATGACCGCTACCGTGGAAGGCGAACCGGTTCTTGAGACAGGCGGTGCGATTAACCTCAACGTCGTGCTCGAGTACTACAGCCGTTAATAACCATCAATTTTGCGTTAAAGCATTATTAATTAATTTTTTATACAACAAATGTCGGATCACAACATCATTCTCCCATCAAAGCCTCGCGTTGTTTCAGAGACTGAACAAAAGGGCGTGTATGAAATCGACGGCCTTTCTCCTGGGTATGGTCATACTCTCGGCAACTCTCTCCGCCGAATAGTGCTTTCCTCCCTTCCGGGTGCTGCAATCACATCGGTCAAGATCGATGGTGTTCCGCATGAGTTCTCAACGATCGAAGGCGTCAAAGAAGATGTTGTGCTTATTCTCCTTCATCTCAAGAAGATCCGCTTCAAGATGACGACCGACGAGCCTCAGATCGCAACCCTCTCTGTAAAGGGAGTCAAGAATGCGACCGCAGGAGACATCAGCGTTTCCGGCCAGCTTGAAGTCCTCAACCCTGAGCTCTTCATCGCCGAACTCACCGACAAGTCTGCAAGCCTCAACATCGAGATGCGCGTCGAGCGCGGCCTCGGATTCATGCCCCGCGACATGCACGAGAAAGGCAAGGTTGAGATCGGCACGATCGCCGTGGATGCGATCTTCACTCCTATCCGCCGCGTTTCCTACGAAGTAGAGAACATGCGTGTCGGCGATAAGACCAACCACAACCGTCTCCGCATGCTCATCGAGACTGATGGCACCATCTCTCCGCGCGAAGCGCTCGAGAGCTCGGTCAAGATCATGCTCGAACAGCTCTCGGCTATCCTCGGATTTTCCGAAGAGGCTCTTGCAGCGCACACTGCTCCAAAGGCAAGTGCAATAGAGGCAGCGACTGATGGCGACGATGAGGAAAAGTCAGACATGAGCGAAGTCCTCAAGACCCGCATTGATACCCTTGATTTCTCAACCCGAACCTTGAACGCCCTCACCGATGCGGGCATTCGAACGCTCGGCGGCCTCGCTCGCAAGAAGAAAGAAGATCTTCTTGAAGTGGAAGGTATGGGAGAGAAAGGAATACAGGAAATTAAACGGATATTGTCGAATCACGGAATCACATTGAAATAACAGAATCCCATGAGACACGCAAACAAAAACAGAAAATTCGGACGAGAGCGCAAGGTGCGCAATACCTTCTTGAAAGGTCTTGCACTTGACCTTATTCGCCATGGAAAGATCACGACCACCGAAGCCCGCGCAAAGGAGCTTCGCAAGGTGATAGAGCCTATGGTAACGCTCGCAAAGAAAGGCGACACGGCAAGCCACCGCTTGACTGTTTCCCGCCTTCTCAACCGCAAGACCGAGACCAAAAAGC
>JAHFNM010000008.1 GCA_023267415.1 Candidatus Nomurabacteria bacterium | reverse complement strand
CCTTGTTGCGAGTGCGTGGGTTGTATACATATGATCCGGCAGTGAGTGTTCCTGAATAGACGCGGAAGAAGATGAGCTGACCCACGAACGGATCGGATGCCACCTTGAAAGCAAGCGCTGAGAGAGGCTCGTTGTCGTTTGCAGTGATCACTACGTCTTCTTCGGTGTCAGGATTGATAGCATGCATCGGAGGCATGTCGGATGGAGACGGGAGGTAGTCAACAACAGCATCGAGTACGAGCTGAACACCCTTGTTCTTGAGTGCTGTTCCAGCGAGAACTGGGAAGATCGTGTTGGCGATCACCGCTTTGCGAAGAACAACTTTAAGATCTGCGAGTGATGGCTCAACACCATCGAGGTATGCAGTCATCATAGCGTCGTCGTTTGCAACGATCGCTTCAATGAGTTCGCCTCGATATTTTGCAACATCGGCCTTCATATCCTCTGGGATATTGTCGGAAACGACGACTTTCTCACCCTTATCCCCTTCAAAGCGGACAGCCTTGTTTGCGAGAAGATCCACGACTCCTTCGAATTTGTCTTCGAGGCCGATCGGAAGCTGAAGGCGAACTGCCTTCTTTGAAAGACGGTCAAGGATAGAGGCGAATGATTTTTCAAAGTTTGCACCGGTGCGGTCAAGCTTGTTGATGAAACACACGCGAGGAACATTGGCCTCGTCGGCGTAACGCCAGTTGGTCTCGGACTGCGGTTCTACTCCGGCAACGCCGTCAAAGACGACGACTGCTCCGTCGAGCACGCGAAGCGAGCGCTTCACTTCCACTGTAAAGTCGATGTGCCCAGGAGTGTCGATGAGGTTGAAGCGGAACTTCTTGTTCGCGTCTTTCTTGTCCTCAACATAGGTCGGTGTCCAAAAACAGGTTGTTGCAGCCGAAGTGATCGTGATTCCACGCTCGCGCTCCTGCTCCATCCAGTCCATCACAGCCTCGCCTTCATGCACCTCGCCGATCTTGTGCGAAACACCCGTGTAGAAGAGCACACGTTCTGAGGTCGTGGTCTTTCCAGCGTCGATGTGGGCAATGATTCCGAAATTTCGAACTTTATTGAGAGGATAATCGCGTTCCATGATTGATTTTCTTATGAGCACAGCGAATGTAGAAAATCGTCACCCTGTTAAATCGGCCTTCAGGCCGAGGCCGTAAACGGGCATTTAACAGGGTAAAGAAAATATACTCGCCAAGGCTTCGTTATTTTCTAATAAAAAAGAGGACACCGAGTCCTTCTTGTGCGGAAACTATACCTAAAAGTGATGATTTATGCAAGAAAAAAGCGACTACTAGAGTCGCTCTATATAAATCAGGGGTGCCCAATATCAGCCTTGGGTAATTTGGTATTTTGGAGTAGTGGACTCTGAAGTATCTACCTCTATATAGTTGAGGCCAGCACCAAGGCACATCAACTCTATCATCCACTGAGGGTTAAGGCCGGGAGCAAGGAGCCTGGTTTTAATACTATCTTGGGTACATTTAGAATCAAAAAAATATCTTTCGCCGGATCTCTCCACTGTGAGTGATGATCTTCCAGGAAATGTAACTATGTCATTTGGCTGGAGAGAGACTGGTTTTTTGCGGCCTTTTCTGTACATTAGTGTCATAGTAGCGATTTTTCTTTACCCTACAACTTTTTATAGAATATGTCAAAAATAAAAAGCCCCGCTGTAAAAGTGGGGCTTTAATTCTCGTGATAACCTATTTTCGTTCTTTCTTTGCCAAAAGCAGGTTTATTTCATCCTGGATCAATATCCAAACTGCTCTCGGCTTCTTTACGCGTACATTTTGCACTTTATCAACCACCTTTGGCAGATTTTTGAAGAATCTCGGTCCGTTTTTTTTCAGGGTTTCTAAATTAGACTTAATATACGTTTCAACATTCACCCAAACACCTATTCGTTCTTGTAATGAGTGGCGTACCTTACTATCGAAATAGTAGTTCCCCACAAAAATATGCATAACGTATCGATACATATTGAGCCTCATCGCCTGATTGTAGGCCTTGTGTTTCGACGGGACTAAAATACTTTCCCGCTCGAATACATAGATCATCGCATCATCCAGGAATTTTTTTCCTATCTGCTTACCCATGTTGTCGACCGCAGTCTGTGGCACCAGATTGTTATCTGCAAACATTCCGAGAAAAGCTCCTATTACATTCTGTACGGGCATAAAGCGATCGTCGGTATCAGTATGATATCCACCTCCATGAGCAACAAACAACATCCGGAATTCATTTACTAAGACACCGCTTATGATTTTCATTAAGTAGTGAAAAAATTCTGGAGGATGCTTCTCGAAGAAAATAGTCTCTACTTGCGAATTATTCTTTATGTATGCTTCATTAAAACATTCGCAAGCTCTCTTTACGCCCTGAAGAAGAGTGACTCGCTCATCACAAGATTCCCATGCATCACGCTCATCTTCTTCGTCAAAATTAATATCTTGTTTTGCATTTGAAAGTAGGTAAAACCAACAAAGCACAGCAAAAAGTGAGGCTTTTGCATTTCCAGATTTCAATTCGCGCTCAGTAAAAGCAAGGAGTTTTTTTGAATTTTTTGCCTTCAATGCTGCCACAATTTCACCCATGACAACATTATGAGAATTTCCAATACTGCTAATACTCAAGACTCCGTCAGTGGGAATAATGCGATTTTCACCGCCTCGGCTAATTTTATTGTTTCTGGTTGTCATACGTTAAGGTTTTTCTTTACCCTACCATTCTCAAATGGTTTGTCAATTTATACAAAAATAACCTAACCCTCCATGTAAAGAGTCGGTTATTTTTTGCGTCGAGACGTTCGCTCATCGCGAACGACCGACGTAAATATAAAAAATTCCGCGTTGTGGGCGGAATTTTTTATATTTACCAAGCGAGGTGTGCGAACGCTTTGTTCGAATCTGCCATTTTCTTGGTGTCGTCTCGTTTCTTGATGGCGACTCCTTCGTTGTTGAATGCGTTCATGAGCTCTGTTGCAAGCTTCTCTGCCATTGGCTTTCCTTTTCCGGCGCGAGCTGCATCGATGATCCATCGGTATGCAAGAGCTTGTTTGCGTTCAGGGCGAACTTCGCGAGGGACCTGATAGTTTGCTCCACCGACTCGGCGTGAGCGAACTTCAATCGCAGGACCGACGTTCTTGATGGCTGCATCGAAGATTTCGATCGGGTTTTCGTTGCCGGTCTTTTCTTTGATGATATCAAGTGCTCCGTAGACGCACTTGCGAGCAGTCTCCTTCTTTCCATCCCACATAACGTTGTTGATGAATTTTTCGAGGCGCTCAGATCCGAACATGATGTCCGGGCCCGGGATATTTCGTTTTTTTACTGGTCTTCGCATGAGGTTGGTAAGTAGTTAATAAATGATAGTTACTTTAGGTAAAAGTTGGATCTTCAAGTTTTGTTGGGATGGTTCCCGGATCAAGTCCGGGACGACGCCGAGTGCGCGTCGATTATTTTTTAGCTGCTGCTGCCTTAGGGCGCTTGTTTCCGTAACGGGAACGAGCCTTGCGGCGCTTGTCGACACCTGCGGTATCGAGACGTCCGCGGACAATGTGGTATCGAACTCCGATAAGGTCCTTAACGCGACCGCCGCGAAGCATGACCACTGAGTGTTCCTGGAGGTTGTGTCCTTCACCCGGGATATATGCAGTCACTTCCATACCGTTTGAAAGGCGAACGCGGGCGATCTTACGGAGAGCGGAGTTTGGCTTCTTTGGAGTAGTAGTAGTGACCTTGGTGCACACGCCGCGCTTGAACGGAGATGGGTAGAAGATCGGCTTGTTCTTAAGCGCGTTAAAACC
This sequence comes from Candidatus Nomurabacteria bacterium, assembly GCA_023267415.1. Classification (GTDB taxonomy): domain Bacteria; phylum Patescibacteriota; class Minisyncoccia; order Phycocordibacterales; family UBA9973; genus CAITQP01. The sequence goes on along the minus strand of JAHFNM010000008.1, from coordinate 19,204 downwards.
ACGTGACAATGCTGTCGCGCGGGATTTTTGGGTGACCTTGGTGCGGCCCTTTTTTGCTAGTTGGTTGATCGTTGGCATTGATGTATGAAAATTAAAAAGCTAGCTAAGATCCGGACGCAACTCGAACATATCCAGACGGCTAGTTACGGGCACCACTATACATAAGTGTCGCAAAAAAAGCAAGATGAGGAACGGGCCGCGCGCAAAGCTTTGCGCGCGGCCCGTTTTCTATTGATTTACAGTGGGCGTTGCCGGAGCTTGAGTGGCCGGCTCTGGCGAAGCTGCTGCGGGAGCGGAAGGCATCGTCGGCAGCGGTGTCGCCGACGGAACGATCGGCAGGACTGCATGCATTTCCGGAGCAACAGCCGGCACAGCAACGACTGGAACTGGAGCTGGCGGAATCACCGGTGATGAAGTCGGCTGAGCCGGAATATTCACTGGAGCCGCTGGAGCAATTGGCGAGGTTGGCGAAATTGGAGAAGCTGGAGATGCCGGAGGCGTTACTGGAGTTACCGGTGGAGTCGGAGGAAGCGGTGCTGGCGGCTTCGGTGCCGGACGTGGAAGCACAAATTTTTCCGAAAGATATCCCTTACTAATCGTTACTGGCAATCCGGTCGCCACAGTTTCGTATGTTCCGTCGGCCAACTTGTGATCGATGCGCACGGTGTACGATCCGTTCGGCAAGAGACAATAGTATCGTCCGATGTTGTCGGTCACGCGATGGATGACTTCCACCCCAGTCGCCGCCTGCGAAACGCGCACAATAGAGAACGGCATCGGCTCTCCATCGGTGAAGGAAAGATGTCCGTATGGACGAGCGTGCAGGCCGATCTTGCGAACAAAGAACAGCACTGCATATAAGCAGAAGATGATAATGTTCGTTTTCGTTATCGAGGCAAGCACGGCTGCAGAAGAGACAACGAATCCAAGTCCGAAGAAGATATTCGAGAGGCGGGACAGCCATTTTTCGCGACGGGAATAGAACTTCATCAGGTGCTGCTTCTGCTTCTGAAATTCATTCCAGTCGAAGCGTTCCGGATCCATCGGAATGTTGCGGTGGATCACATCACCGGCATTTGCCACAGTGAAGTATTCACCGAAGTACAGATCGCGATACAACTCGTCATGATCGTATCCCACCAATTTCTGCGACGGGAAGAGATAGTTCGTCTTATGAGCCACAAGCATGTATGTGCCGGGCTGCGGCACGACGAATCCGTATCGGCCATCGAGGTCGGTGATCGCAGTTCCAACATCGGCGCCTTCGCTGTTTCGAAGGATCACATATACCGGATCGAGCGGCTGCTTGGTGATCGAATCGTATGCCACACCCCATGGCTTTTTACGCTTGGTCAGACCAAGTGCACCAAGCAAGAGCGATATGAGACGGATCGGAATGAGCAGGATATCGGAAAGAGCGAGCGGGTTCAAAAATATTCCCGTCGCCACCGTGATCCCAACCGTACCAACAGCGCTCACTTCGGAAACAGTGCGAGTAACCGCAGTCCCCTGTTTTGAATTCAAAATTGTTTTTGTTTGGACGGCAACTTTTTGCGCAGAGACTCCGATAGTTTTTATTTGCTCGACAACGATCGTGATGGCCGCCCCCACTCCATGTGCGCCAAAAAATCCCGAGCCTCCACCGGAACCCGTCGATCCGCCGCCAATACCTCCCCCACCCTCGCCACCTGTGCTGCCTCCCGTCGTTCCGGAAGTACTTCCTCCTCCTTCACCGGTCGTGCCGCCACCTTCCGTTCCTCCCGTGGTTGTTCCTGAAGTTCCACCTGTGTCAGATCCGCCCGTCGTACCGCCGGTGTCGGAGCCTGTGGTTGATCCGCCAGTATCCGTTCCTGAAGTGGTCGTGCCAGTGCTTCCTGTATCACCTCCCGTTGTACCTGTTGTCCCAGAAGTTCCTCCGGTAGTACCGCCAGTCGTTCCGCCTCCGGCTCCGCCGTGGCCAGTGCTGCCGCCCGTTGTTGTCGTACCCGTGGTCGTTCCCGAACTCGGACGCCAATCTGTCTTGACGCAGGCATTTGCTCCAAGCGAGCAATCAAAATGGATCCAACCTGCAGAAGAAGCCCAAGCCCAACCAAGAAATTCTCCAGTCGTTGTATTAATAGTCACTCCGCCATGTGTCGGCGAAAAATTGATCCAGCCGGCTCCTTGTCCCCAGGCATACCCAGAGAGCACTCCGCCTGTCGTGTTGTGCACTCCACCGTGAGTTGGATTAAGATTGATCCAGCCAAAATTCACGGACCAAATATATCCAGTGAGTGCCGTGTCAGTGATCGACACCGGAGTGCCGTGCGTTGTCCGCCAGACGATTTTCGAATTCACGGAGCAATCGGTGTTTTCACAAAGACGCGCCGTATAACTCGAAGCATCGATTGTGCCTGTCGCAGCAAAAAGCATGACTGGGAAGAGGAGACTTCCTATGGTACCCACTATGAAAGATAGAAAATGATTTTTTCGCATGAAGTGTTTAGAGCGCAAGAGGAATTCCGGTAAACGCATGGAACACAAATCCGATCACGGGCACGATCGATGGCCAAAGAAAGATGATGAATACGATCAAGAGCGGCAGCGAGAGGTATTCGACGCGGGACTGAAACTGCGCCGTGCCTGCACGTTCCGGGAGCAATGCAAAAAGAATCTTCGATCCGTCGAGCGGAGGGATCGGAATGATATTGAAGAGTGCGAGAACTAGGTTTACCAGGGTGATAGTCGAAGCGATCGCCACAAAGGCCGGAGCAGCAGCTCCAAGGAGCGGCGCGAAACGGATGGCGATACCGAAGACAAGCGCAATGCCAATGTTTGCAAGGATACCCGCGCTCGCAACTGCGATCGTTCCCCATTTTTTGTTTCGCAGATTGCGCTCATTGTACGGCACAGGCTTGGCCCAGCCGATAATGAACCCGGCATGGGTGAGAACGAGGAACAGCGGGAGCAGTATGGAACCCACGATGTCGATATGCTTGAGCGGATTGAGGGTCAAACGGCCTGCATAGCGGGCAGTCGGATCTCCTTGGGCTTCCGCCGCAAATCCATGGGCCGTCTCATGGATGACGACCGACATAATGAGCACGATTACATAAAAGATGCTATCGAATGGTGACATAATTGCGTTTAAACTCTGTATATGATAGCATGCAACGCACAGATACGGATACACTTATCCGGAGAAAAAGGAACAAAATATATGGCAAAAGTATGCGCAATAACTAAAAAAGGATCGATCATGGCTGGGGGATACTCCAACCGTACTCGTGCTACCAAATTCAACCCGACCGGCATGGTCCGCAAATTCCCAAACATCCAGAAAAAGCGGGTGTATGTCGCCGAACTCAAAAAGACCTTCGTGCTTCCTGTCTCGACCCGAGGCCTCCGCACCATCAACAAGAACGGTGCATACGCCGCCCTCAAGAAAGCTGGGATCATTAAATAATAAACTCAACAAAAACCCCGCGACCTAGGTCGCGGGGTTTTTGTATTAGGTGCAAAAAAATAAGACTGCTTGTTAGGGCAGTCTTATGCGATCTTCTTCAGTAATTTTGACAGGAGCCATGCACCATTAATGCTCATGGGTATCTTTTGATTTTTCTTAAAATCCAAAATGGGAATATTCTTACTCCCACTTCTTCCCCAAAAATACAGATGCTCGGATTTCTGCGATTCGATGCCGATACTATATTCAAAACGTTCGTCATCAACATTTTTTGAGTCATCCTGATAGGCCTTTTCGCGTATATCAGGCTTCTCGGCAGTAACGATCAATGCCATTTGCTGATGCTCGGAATGGGCTTTGTGGATTTCCGGAGAATACAGCAGGTATACGGGATCACTCTTGTCTTGCGACACTTCGATCATTTCGACCTTGTCATAGTAGAGGCCAAAAAGAATATAGCCTGTTACTGGCGTTAGTTCGTGCTCGGCGGCCAGTTCGTCAAAAATGCGCTTCAATTTGTCTTTTTGCATACCAAAGATGTTTATTTGATGTGAATGTATAACAGTTGGCAGCGTACGTCAAATCCTTTTGCAATATTCGGGCAAACCTCTATACTGTCCTCGTGAAAGCCAAACAAAAACTAATCGAATTCTTCTCCCTCGACTACCGCTCTCTGGCCATTATGCGCGCCGGCATGGGTGTGCTTATTCTGCTCGATCTTTTTGACCGCGCCCGCAGCCTGACCGCGCACTACACCGATGCCGGCGTATTGAGCCGTGCCGATGTGCTTGCGCACTATTCGAACAAATACTTCTTTTCCATCCACATGCTAAGCGGGCTGGGTGCGTTCGAAGCAATTCTCTTCGTTATTGCCGGAGTGTTTGCCCTCATGCTCATCTTCGGATACCGCACCCGTCTCGCCACGATTACCTCATGGTTCCTGCTCGTATCCCTCCAAGCCCGCAACCCAATGGTCTTACAGGGGGGCGATGTCATATTCCGTGTCGTCCTCTTTTGGATGATATTCCTACCAGCGGGAAAGGTGTGGTCGCTTGACCGACTTTTCAATCGAACAGCAAAGGCCGAGAAAAAAACCCTTTTTTCCGCGGCCACCGTGGCATATATCGTGCAGATGGTCCTTGTCTACGTCTTCTCCGGAATCCTGAAGACAGGCATTGCTTGGAGCGACGGCACAGCGGTGTACTATGCCCTCTCCGTAGACCAGCTCACTACCCGACTCGGCATCGCACTCCGAAACTGGAAGTTCTTCACGCGAGCGATGACCCATGCCACCATCTATCTTGAAACATACGGATCTCGATGCATCTCGGCATCTTTGGCGGCATCGCTATCGTGGCAACATTCGGACTCCTGCCTTCATATTTTTGGGATGTGTGGATGGCGCGCGCGGCGGCATTCTGGGTTCGCCGCGCGCGCCCGGGCCTCTCTATCTACTACGACAACGGCTGCGGATTCTGCTTCAAGATGGTGCATATTCTCCGTCGATTCCTTCTGCTCTCGAAAAAGACACTCATTGCTCCTTCACGCGTCGATGCCAAGATCGAACGCCTCATGAATGAAAAGAATTCCTGGGTCGTCGTCGACAAAGATGGCAACCAGCATTTTGGATTCGACGGTTTTGCCGAAGTATTCGGCTATTCCCCGCTCTTCTTCTGGGTACGTGCGATCTTTCGACTGCCAGGCATCCGCACATTCGGACAGTGGTGTTACAAGGAAACAGCAAACAATCGCCTGCTTGTCTGCCTACCGGAGAAGACTGAGGTCACCAAAAAACGAGGATTCCGCAAATTTGCATACATCTCCGGCAGCATCGTTATCGCCTTTCTCACGCTCTATGTCGTAGCATGGAATATCGGCGATGCCGGAAAGCGCATCCTGCCCTACAATATGAATTGGATCGCTTGGTCGACCAGACTCGACCAGAACTTCAATATGTTCGCTCCTACTCCACTCACTGAAGACGGCTGGTACGTCATCCCTGCACACCTCAAAGACGGCACCAAGATCGACCTGTTCAAGGATGGTCCAATGCTGACAGGAACCACGTTGTTTCCTGTCTCATACGAAAAGCCTGCACATGTGGCCGATGGATACCCCGACCAGCGCTGGCAGAAATATCTCATGAATATCGCCGAGGCCGACAACAACCAGTACCGTCTCGGATACGGACAGTACCTCTGCCGCACATGGAACGCCTCGCACACCGGAGACCAGTCGCTCGTCACATTCGACATTGTCTTCATGATGGAGAAGACTCCAGTCCCCGGCGCTCCATACATCAATCCCGAGCCAATAACGCTCTGGGAACATCATTGCTTTTAAAAACAGGTTCTAGTTTCATAGTTTCTAGGTTCTAGAACACCATCGTCACATAAAAAAGCAACGTGGCGTTATTTGATGTATACTTTCAATATTATTAGTAGATTTTACTAGAAACTAGAACCTCTAACCTAGAACCTAACTCACATGGAATACTTCACCGCAAAAACATTTCAAATACCAGCTCTCATTGGAATCTCTGCCAAGAATATTGAGGAACATCTCAAACTCTACGCTGGCTATGTGAAATTCGCCAACTATATTCAAAACCAAATCGCCGAACTATCGAAGGACGCCGAAAAGAATTCGTACGAGATCGCCGAACTCACCCGCCGCTTCGCTTTCGAGCATGATGGCATGAAAAATCACGAGACGTATTTCTCACAATTCGAAGGTGGACCAAACGCACTTTCTGAAGGTGGACTCATGGAACAAGTCAAAAAAGATTTTGGCTCGTACGATGCATTTCTCGCTCGCTTGAAAGCTGTCTGTATGACTCGCGGAGTTGGCTGGGCAATGCTCTATTACTGCAGCGAAACAGGTCATCTCCTCATGCAATGGGTAGATGAACAACACCTCGGACACTTGAATGGTCCAAAAAACATTCTCGCAATCGACATGTGGGAACATTCATTCGTCGCCGACTACCAGCCATCCGGCAAGAAACAATACGTCGAGGACTTCTTCGCGAATCTCAACTGGAGCGTTGTAGAAAAAAGATTTGGAAACTAACTTCCTCAGTATTGTCATGCCGGACTCCGATCCGGCATCCATGTAAATTTCTCGTGGGTCCCGGATCAAGTCCGGGATGACACAACACAAAAAGAAAAAGCGCTATGGCGCTTTTTTTACATGCTTTAATTTTCAAAAAATTATCAGAACTTTAATTGATCAATTAATGCACTCTCAGGAGCAAACGATGAGAAAAATGTGGATGGTTGCGTTTCGCTCGAGTTGTTTGAGTGAAACTCGCTCGTTTGCCATTCAGGCAAAAATTGGATGCGTAGCTGATCGATTTCTTCTCTAATGGGACAAAAAGATGTAAAGAAGTAAATTGCTTGAATTTTATGTTTCATAAATCTTCATTTTTTCTCATCATATTCCCTCCATGCACGAAACACAAGCATCACGATAATTCCATACAGCGACAAGCACAACAGAAGCGAAACATGCTTAAGCGTCACAGACGCATATGGGATCTTGGCGAAAAACGTGACGAGAGTCGTGACATACAACAGTAATTTGGAAGTAACCCATGCAAGCGGATAGGCAAGCCCTATCGAAAACCAACCTACGACACCAGCCAAAAATCCAAACCCCATGGCAAACGGGATCGCCGGAAGGACAGCAATATTTGCAATGAGCGATATGAATGAGAATGTACCCATTTTGTAGAGAATAAACGGAGCAACTCCGAGCATCGCACCGAGCGTGACCGACATCAGTTCACGAAGCGTAAATATGAACAGTATCTTTCTAGGAACGCGACGGAAGCTGTGTTCAAGAATCGGCGTTATGAACATAATGCCAAGCGTTGCCAGAAAGGAAAGCTGGAAAGAAACATCGTAGACCAAATACTTCGGATTCCATAAGATCATCAGGAATCCAGCAAAGAGCAGTGCGCGAAATGCGTTGTATGTGCGTCCTTTTCCGCGGGCAAACAGTCCGATGAGCGCCATGGCACCAGCGCGAATCGCCGATGACTGCAGTCCGGTCATGACTACAAAGAGGACAATGCCGACACCGCCGAATATTCCGGCGATTCGCGCAGACAGGCCAAGAACATCGACCAGAAAATCGCGGAGGGCATTGGCAACGATCGTCACGTTGTATCCGGAGAGTGCGATGATATGGATCGTGCCGGTAGCGACCAGGTCGTTGCGAAAATCCTTGTCGATCGCACTCTTCTCTCCCAGATTCAGTCCCGCGAGCAGATCGGCATCTTGCTCCGGCAAGACTCGCCTAAAACTCTGCACGATCCTCTCTTTCAGCGGAATAAGGTGGGCAACGATCCAGTTGCCATGGCCTGACGAAAGCACTTCCGCATTCGCGTGCCGCATGACATAGAGAATATCGTCTTTATAGAGATACGATATGTAATCGAATTCTGTCCCTTGATCGGTCAGGAAATTCTGCGGCAGTTCGAGTGGGCCCGATACCGTGACTGCATCGCCATAGTGTATGTGCATGCCGGGCACGGTGCTGACTGAGATATTGACACCGCTTGGCGTATCGAAGACAAACTGCACACCCGTAGTTTTTACTATAGGTTCTTCGGCCATGCCGGTAATCGAGGCTGCTTGTCCAACAACGCCGGCGAACACGGACGGATCTGGGCGGCTCGCGCTTAAGCGCGAGCCGCCCAGAAATGCTGCGAATATGAAAATACCGCCAAACAAGACTTTCTGCTGAATGCTTTTTGCCTTTAGAAAAACACCAAATACAAAACATACAATTCCAATCCCAATAAATACGTATGGCGAAACATGGACAACTGCTTCAAAAACTATCCCGGAAGCGAATCCAAGGATCAGCGAGAATGACAGGTGGTCGATTATTTCCGCTCGATTACTTCGCTGGTCCATTGCTGTGCAAGTGCGTCTTCTTCCTCCTTTGAAAATACTTTTTTGTACTTCGCTCCCTTCTTCCCTTTTACCCGCGCCTCGCATTCCGGCCAGGTTTTGTGGAGCTGGATCAGTCCCCCGATCATTGAAACATAGGAATAAGCTGGCTTTGAACTTTTTGATTTCTTTTCCTTTTTATTTTCTACTGCAGATTCATCAACATCAAACACCGAACCTCCGATCATTTTTTCATAATCGGAAAGTGTTCCTTCAAAAAATTCTTGCTGGACATGATCGGCTTCATTGGTGCATATTTCATCCACGCGTTCGTTTCCACGAAGCCCTGCATGACCGGCGACTTTCACCCAATCAATCTGATTTTTTAGTTTGAGACGAAAAACCAGTGCTCCAATTTCTTTCCACAAATCCTGATTCGAAACATCTTCACCAGTCTTCGTCTTCCACCCATTCTTCTCCCAGCCATACATCCAGCCGGTCACACCCTGAAGCAAATATGCCGAGTCAGTATGCATTTCGATCTTTCCTTCAAGCTTATGCGATTCGATAAAAGACAGGGCTTCCTTCGCTGCCGTCATTTCCATGCGATTGTTGGTCGTGTGATCTTCTCGCCCTCCCAGCTCCCACACCTTGCCCCCTTGGCCGCCAAAATTTTGTGCCAAAATTACGGCGGCCCATCCGCCAGGTCCCGGATTCCCTCGGGATGACCCATCAGTAAATACCGTAATTGTGTCTTTTTTCATGTGTCCGTATTGTAACAAAAAAACCAACGAATCAAATCGCTGGTTTTATACATTCATCTTTATGACTTAGTTATACTTAAGGCAGACACCTTTTTGTCTAACATTCATCATTTTTCCAATTTCGGTACGGGCTGGGCTGGTGACCCAGTTATACGCACCAGTTCGGTTGAAATAAGCAAGCTGAAAATCAGCTGTTTCATTTATCGTATGAGTGGGAGATGTAGTTGATTCTACGGTTGTAATAGTGTCGCCATTTTCCAACCTCCATTCATACAAATACCAGTGCTGACTACGAGTCGCCATTGCGAGACTGCAAATCAATCCGCAGACACAAAGGAAAAGTAAACTCATAAAGAACGATTTTCTTTTTTTCATATTGTTCAGTTTTATTTAAATGAACAATACAACTTTATTTATATAATGTCAACTATGCGTAGTCGTATCGTCGTTCGTCCGGCAAAATAGGATTTTTCGATCGTGGCGACAAGATCAATGGTGCCACCGATGTGAACCGGGTTTGAAAACGAGTTTTCATCGGAGAAAAAAGCGATAGCTACTTTTTCAGAAGCACTGGCGTCGCCGAGCGTGAGTTCAAGATGATTCTTCTCTTTGCCGAAGAGCTTTATCTTCTTCACAATGACTTGCGGAAAGAGAAAGGTGGGCTTCGGATTGCCTAACCCAAATGGAGCGAGCTGCGCCACGAGAGCCGAAGTTTTTTCATTGATGGCGGAGAGTGGCAGCGTGGCGTCGATCGAACTGCTTGGCGCCGCGCCTGCCTTTTCCATCGTTTCAAAGATTGCGCACAGTTTTTCTTCAAGAAAATGCACCGATTCCTGTGAGATGGAAAATCCTCCTGCCAGCTCATGTCCGCCAAAATCCAAAAAGTGTTCCTTCGCCGTTTCCATGAGGTGCACCACATTGACCGCTCCATTTGAACGACACGATCCTTTGACGACAGTGTCGCCGTTCGTCCCCTCTCGCCCCCATACAAACACCGGTCGGTCGAATTCATCCATCACTTTTCCCGCCACAAGTCCCAGAATTCCCACGCGCCATTTCGGATTGCCGATGACGATGATAGGACCGAGCGTGCGTTCGGCGAGCGTGTGCTTTACCTCCTTCATGATCCCGGCCACCAAGGTCTTTCGTTCGTCGTTTATCTTTGAGAGATGTTCGGCCAGGGCGCCGGCCTTTGCAGGATCGCGCTCGGAGAGCATTTCAAATGCTCGCATAGGCGAATCCATTCGGCTTGCCGCGTTCAAGCGAGGCGTGACCATGAATGTAATGTCATCTTCCACGATCGTGCGTTGATCAATATTGAGCTTACGAAGCAGCTGAGCGAGCCCCGGCCGCGGAGATTTGCGGAAGACCTGCATGCCAAACGATGCGATCGTGCGGTTCTCACCCACAAGCGGAACCATATCGGAAAGCGTAGCCAGTCCTGCCATGTCGAGCAGCCATTTTTCCCAACCTTCGTTGATATTGAAATATTCTCCGTATTTTTTTACGAAGGCCTGTACAAGCTTGAAGATGACACCCGATCCACAAAGCATTTTTTCTTCGTACGTATCCCCGATCTTCGGGTTCACGATAGCGAACGCTTGCGGAAGCGTATCATGAGGCAAGTGATGATCAGTCACGATCACATTTACGCCATTACTTTCAGCAAGGACGATGTCTTGATGATCGCTCGTGCCAAGGTCGATGGTGATGATCAGCTTCACACCCTCATCGATGAACCGTTGCACGGCCTCGGGATTGAGCCCATATCCTTCTTCATGACGATCCGGGATATAGATTGAAAAATACTCGTAGCCGATCTTGGTGAAGAGATCGTGCAAGATCACTGCACCAGGAATACCGTCGCAGTCATAGTCGGCGTAGACCACGATCTTCTCCTTCGCCTCGATCGCCTCGAATATACGCACCACGGCGCGCTCCATGTCGTGAAGAAGAAGCGGATCATGCATATCACGCACATAGTCGGGTTTCAAGAAGCGCTCCGCGTCCGGTTGAGTGAGAATGTCTCGATTGACCAAAAGCCTGATCAAAAGCGGATCATACCCGGCGAGCGAATGAGTCTCGTCGGCGATATCGGCAGGAGGGGTAAAAGTTCGTTGCATGCGCACTATTCTATCACGACACCCCTGTATGCTAGACTTATTCCCATGAACGACACAAACTGCATTTTTTGCAAAATCATCGCCGGAGACATCCCCTCCGATAAGGTGTACGAGGATGAACACACCTTTGCTTTTCTTGATATTAAACCGGTCAATCCTGGACATACATTGATAATCCCTAAAGATCACTACTCTTCTGTCACAGAGACACCGGACGAAATACTGGGGGCAATGATGAGGACGCTAAAAAGATCGCAAAGACCTTCCCCGAAGCTGCTGGGACCGAGGACTACAATATTTGGGTAAACACGGGCGAGCAATCCGGACAAGTCGTTTTCCATACGCATCTTCATGCCATACCAAGACACGCTGGGGACGGGTATGAACTCTGGCACGGCAAGCCATACGAAGAAGGCGAAGCAAAAATAATCGCGGAAAAAATCAAAAACACCCTAGCCTAGGGTGTTTTTGATTTTTTGACATACTATATAAATAGTGTTAGAGTTTGCCCGAAGAAATTCCTCTTCGTTAACAACAATCTATATGAAATCAACAGCAGTTTGGGTGCTTCGGCATCTCATTATTCCTGTTGCCTTCATATGGTCAACAGGTATTTTTTCGACGTGCAATAAAATAGACTTTTCCAACAATCTACCAAAAGACGCCTATCATACTTTTACTGATAGCGAGGCTTCAACACTGGAAATTAATCCAACAAACGCAGTTGCGTATTGTGATACGTTAGTAGCACTGCGTACTCGCCAGGTGGAGAAAACTGGTTACTATGACCCTATGGATTATTTCCATGATTTGAAGCAGCTCCGCATGTTTGAAACCATTTATAAGGATTCTCTTGAGAACTCAACAAATGGAAGAATAATCTACATGTGCTGCGCTTCTCCGATGGGAGCAACCAACAAACTTTGCAACCTTCGTGATTGTAAACAAAAAAGGTTTTGGACTGAGGAAGAACTCGAAAATGCGCGTCATTACTGGTTTCCACTTGATGCAATACATGATGCGGAAGCAAAGAAAAACCCAGTGCAATGGTGGAGGGATATATTTTCTCCCCTTCTTGCCTGGATGCTTCGAGTGCATCTACGCGGTCTCCCAATCGCCCTCATCATGATTCTCTTATGGAAACGCAGGCTGAAAAAAGACATCAATGATGAGTATTGGGGAAGCAAGGAAGAAAAGCCTTCGATTGATTGCGGGTTTGCCCCACTATCATTCATACTTTCGCTTCTCTTGTGGCCAATTATCCTTTGGATAGACATCCGAAACCGTTGGAAGCAGGTAATGCGAAGAACTGAGGTCCTTTCAAGAAGGAACTCAATGCTTTCCATGCTTTCGACGGCAGACCAAAAACTACTTGAAACAGGTAGCAAAATGTCACTGAAGGAATTCAGAGACTATTTGGAAAGCATCGGGAAGGTTCGCAAGCATTCATTCATCATGGCGCTTGCGATCACAGTGCTTACAAGCACTGCTCCAAAAATTATTGTCCCTGCTTATGCAATGCAGCTTACAGAAACAACGGTAATGAATTCATCTGTGCCTGCAAGAATGGACAACGACGTGGGAAGTGCTGTGCATCGAACGGTGCATGCGTATGATTACGAGGCAATTCTGCCTCCGCGCATTGAACCTGAACCGAAATCATCATTGGATATCATTCATTTTTTGCGCAAGCAAATAGGGCAAGTCCTTTCAGGATTCGCTTCACAGACTTGCGGCGTGCCAAAAGCTACAAATCAACTTCGATTGAAATTGATTTCGTAACTTTAACCAATTAAAAATGAAAAAATATATCATGGTGGCACTGTCCATCATTCCAATGCTGTCCTTCGGACAGATTACACTGAGCGATTCAGCTCACCATACAGTAATCACAGCCTATGCCGGCATACTTGCCGGACCAAAAGTGTTGACGAGGGACGCAAAAACGACTGCATTCTATGCTTTACGTGTAGGCGGAACGATTACCTATTCCCCCGCAAAATGGCTGTCAGTTTTTGGACTCGGCGCAGGCGAAACTGCCCAAACCGATACAACGACGCCGTTTGCACTGTTTGGGATTAAGGTCTTCCCCTGCAAAGGGATTACTGTGACCATGGGAAAGATTGCATCGCCCATGACAGAATTGCGCCCACTGCCCACAACGAGCGGCGGCCAATTCGAGCCATGGACCTTGGCGCAGATCCCTGGATCGGCCCTTGGCGGAAAGATCACATTCAGTCCCAGTAAGAGCTTTTCCATCGTTGGAGGAGGATTCTACCGGGGCGGAAATACATCGATCGAGCTTGGCATGGGCTTCTCTCATGTCCAGATCGCAGGCTATTACATGAACAAGACAAAGATATTCGGCGGCGCAGTACAAATGAGCTTCCGATACCTCTCAACAACGATCATGTATAACGGCGATCAAAACGCTGGAATGCTCAATGTGATTGAAATTCCGAAGACACACGGACTATCACTTTATTCGGATGTCGGCTTCAATGCCAACAATCAAAAAATGATCCGGGGCGAGTGGGGTTTGTTCACAACATTCTCTATACGCTACGTGAAAGCATTGATCGGTGCCGGATACTGTGAAGAAACAAAATCAGTAAAAGGATATGTATTCATGCATATCTAAATAATCAAAAGCCCCCGTAGTAACGGGGGCTTTTTAAATTGCGAATGCGGCTACTTGAGAGCTTTGATTCCAGGCAAAGTTCCTTTGGACATAAATTCGAGTGCTGCCCCTCCGGCTGTAGAGACAAATGTGAATTTGTCCGCCATCTTTTTTTTCTCGATGAGCACGGCAGTATCTCCCCCACCAATGATAGTCTCACCTTTGGCACCAGCGAGAAGTTTGATGACTTCTTCTGTACCTTTGACATATCCGCCTTCATACCAGCCCATTGGACCGTTCCAAACAATGAGTTTGGCTTTCTTGATGAGAGCCGCAAGTGCATCGATGCTCGAAAGTCCGATATCGAAGATCGATTCGCTGTCGTGAATGTCTTTTATTGAAACAGTTTGTTTCTTTCCATCGCGAAGTACGACGACCATTTCCGGCAAAATAAGCTTTTTGTTTTTCAAAAATGCCGTGAGTGATGGAAGATTGTTGTCTACGGCCGACTTTCCTACATTCAACCCTTCGGCGCGGAAGAAATCATCGACAAGCTGTCCGCCGAGAAATACATGATCGGCTTCTTTGAGGTATTTTTTGAGGAGCGGGATCTTGGTCTCGGCCTTGGCTCCGCCTTGAATGAAGAGAAACGGATGCTTCGGCTTCAAGATCTTGGAAAGTTCCTTCACTTCTCTCTCAAATTGGAATCCGGCATACGATGGGAGGAGTTTTGGCAAAAGGACGATCGAGGCATCTTCGCGGTGAGAGACAGGAAAGGCCTCATTCACATAGATGTCGCCGAGCTTTGCGAGAGCGAGGGAAAATATCTTGTCGCCGGATTTCTCTCCTCCATCTTGTCGCAAATTCTCAAGCATGAGCACGTCGCCATTCTTCATCTCTCTCACTGCCTTTTGAGCATCGGCTCCGATGATATCGCTAACATAACAAAGTGGGAAGTATTTTTTGAGCAAGAGAAAGACTGACTTAAGCGTAGCCTTAGGTTCGCGGCCAATATGGCTAATCAAAATGACTTTGGCTCCCTTCTTGCGAAGGAAGTCGATGGTTTTGAGCGCAGAAGTTATGCGCGTCGTATCCAGAACTTTGTTTCCATTGAGTGGAACATTGAAGTCTGTGCGGATCAATACCTTTTTACCTTTGATGTTTTTGAGGGTTTTGACGGATCTCATTTCAGTTCATTGGTTTTTTTGATAATAGCCAAAAATGTTTTCGGATTAAGACTAGCGCGTCCGGGCAAGAGTCCGTCCGCTCCACCAGTAGCAATGAATCCTGCCGCGCTCTTTTCATCCACCGATCCTCCGTAGAGGATGGCGACAGAGTCAGCGACCGTTCCGCCAGACATGTCGGCGAGCACTTTGCGGATATAAATGTGCATTTCTTGGCAGTCTTCGGGGGTGGCATCGCGGCGATTGGCCGTCGATGAGATCGCCCACACTGGTTCATATGCAATAACAATACGGCCCATCATGTTCTTTGAAATCCCAGCGAGACATTCTTCGAGCTGAGTCTTCACTGTGCCGAGATAGAGCATGCCATGATCTCGGTCGCGCTCCCCTACGCACAGAATAGGCGCGATGCCAGCAGAGAGAAGCTGCTTGATCTTTTTGTTGATGAATTCGTTCGTCTCGCCAAGTTCACGGCGCTCCGAATGTCCGACGATACAGTACTTCACTTTGAGCGAGGCGAGCATGCTTGCCGAGATCTCTCCGGTAAATGCACCTTCTTTTTCAGCCGAAACATTTTGCGCGCCAATAGAAAGACCGGCCGATGCTAATTTTGCCAATTCGGGAATATAGACAAACGGAGCTGCGATCACGGCTTCCACATTCTTATAGGCACTTGCTGCTTTTTTAATAGAGAGAAAATTGGTGCGCGCGAGCGGAAGCGTCCGCGGATTCATTTTCCAATTGCCCACGATGAGTTTTTTCTTTCGCATGAAGCTAGTATACCACGGTCCAAAAACTCGTTATTGCGTCTCTTTCCAGGAATTGATGCTATACGATCCGGATGGGCCGCTGGTAAAGCTCAGACTAGCCAATCCGCTTTCGTAGGTAACCGTGGTCGATCCGGAGAGCGAAAGTTGGTAGGCCGTGGCCTCTTTGGCGCTTGCCGAGCCGGAAAAGTTGATCGTTCCCTGCTGTGCATTGAGTACGACGGAACCAGCCGAACCACTGATATCCACTGCGCCGTGACCGCTGCAGTTTATCGCGTCGGGGCAAGTGCTGTTGGTGACAAAGAGAATATAGCTACCGGAGAGTCCGGTGCCATTAAGCGTTCCCGATCCTCCGAGATTGAGGTATCCGTCGGACACAAGGATACCGCTGGTATGTCCGTAAGTAGCGGAATCAAGGATGATCTTGGCCGAACCGGAAATATCCACATAGCCGGTAACATAGACCGTACCTGTTAACTTCAAGACTCCAGAACCGCCAACAATAAGATTGCCGACGATCTTTTTCGGCCCGAGAGACACGGTCGACGATCCACCAACAGAATAATCTCCCGTGAGAGTACCTCCCGCGACGGCATCGGATTCCCATTGCGAAATATTTGCATCGGAGATCGGGTAAGCGATTGGATCGGGATCGGCAAATGTCGTGACGCACGCTTTATTGTTGCCGGTTCCGGTTTGGCAGTGAAGCGTGCCGGTAATGGAAGAATTATTCACGGTATGAGCAGCGGCATTCCCTCCGATATCAAAACCTGCTGAATACGAACCGGTAATTGTGGACGTATAGCCTCCGAGATAAAGTTTGAAAAATACATCAAGTCCGGATGGCGTGGTCGCATTCCATGTTCCACTGAGTTGTCCGATCTTGCCCGTTCCGCCGGAGTAGCCAGAATCACCACCGATAACATAGTAATTACTGCTCGAGACCGAGGCGTCAATCACGATCCAGTATGTCGTGCCGGCAACAAGAAGCGAATTGGCCATAACTGTATCAATCCATCCGTACGAAGTGGAAACAAGCGAGGCAGAGAGCGTACCTGAAGTGTAGACCGTGGTGCCAGGAGAACCAGAGGAATCGTTGACGATCTTGACCGTGGCATTCGATGGCGAGCCGGTCTTTTTGATATAAAAAGATATTTTGTTTATGGCTCCGTCGGCACTCACTTGAAAGCTCTGTGCCATATCCTGCGTCGCACTTGCATTACCAAAGGAGATATTATTGCCGGGAGTGCCTGAACCGTTCGTCTGGTCGGCGGTCAAAGCTGCACTATTGGCAGCAATGGCCGTGCCGGTGATAAACGGAGAACCGGAGCCAGTGATATTGCCATTCGTATAGACATTGCCGTTG
Organism: Candidatus Nomurabacteria bacterium; assembly: GCA_023267415.1. Taxonomy (GTDB): domain Bacteria; phylum Patescibacteriota; class Minisyncoccia; order Phycocordibacterales; family UBA9973; genus CAITQP01. The sequence goes on along the minus strand of JAHFNM010000008.1, from coordinate 2,034 downwards.
ATACCAGAACTTCCTGAGAGCGTAATACCACCTTCGCCTGCCTGCATGCCGTACACGAATGAAACACCGGTCGCAGTCGTAATTTTCATGTCGACGGCACGATCTCTATTACTCACATTTCCCGTACTGGCGAGTTCCTTTTCTCCTCCGCCAAGATCGGTCACTGTGGTAACGGTCGAAGAGCTACCAAGAAGAAGCGTGACGCTTGAAGGCAATGTCATACTGTTCTTTAAGCGGTAATACGCATCTTCCACACCAGACTCAGCCAAGAAATAGCTTTGGCGGGAATTGATCGCGTCGCTCGCCGTGCGATACTCGCGCGCTGTCGGACCGGTGAGTCCAAGTACGACAAGCACTGATGTTGCGATGAAGAAAATAAGCGAGATCATCATCGCCGCACCGCGCTCTTTTGAATTAAAGGTAGTAATTTGATTTTGCATTTTGTCTACTTTTTAGCCTAATAGCTTCCTCGCAAAGCGGCAGTATCGTACAGATTGATCGTCTTACTGCTTCCTGCTCGAGTCGATTGCAAAGTCATCTCGACTCGAACAGCCGAACCCTTTGCTGTCACGATCTTCCTGAATATAAGCGAGGTGACTGTTACCTTACTACCGGTCAGATCACGTGCCGTACCATCCGTACTATCGGTCATCTGTAAAACGCTCGACGCCACAGAAAACTGCACGGTCTTGGCAGAGCCACCACTATCGAGTGCATTGAGCTTAAGCACTCCCGGATTGGAATCAAAGTCGCTGGTTGTTGTATCAATACTCAGCGCTCCCCTTATCTCTCGCGTCATTCGCTCAACAGCCACATGGGCCGAATCAGTCAGATCATTGTCGATGCGGGTCTGCGTATAGCTTCGCATCATGCCAAAAAGACTGCCGATGAGAACGACTGAAATAGTGATGAACAGCGCCAGATAAATAATCGTTTCGATTAGGCCGACTCCAGACTGGAGTGTTCTTTGACTGCGCAATGTGTTGTCTTTGGTAGTACGCATGGTATTAGCTAAACATGTCCGTTATGTAAAATGAAAGCGTTTTGGAAATGGATCCGCCGTTGGCTTCTGTCCATGAAACGGTGACGGTGACCAGTTTTGTGCCAGAATCCGGAGTGCCTGAGCTTGCGATATTACTCGAACCATCGCGAGTGACGGCAGAAAATACTACAGTGCGGGTAAACACACCGACTGTTCCGTCAGATGAAGTGGTCGTGAGTGACCACACATTCGTTCCAGTAGTAAATTTCGGATAATATGTCGTGCCGGCAGTGAGAGAGGAAATGTTGGTCCAGGCATTATCGCGGACAGTTCTCACAGCTTCGGCTCCTTCTTCAAGCAATGTTGAAGCAATATACGTATTGAGCGAACGATGCGAGATAGTGATCGACTGGCCGGCGATAACCACAACAGAGAGCAGCGAGACCATCAAGATGCTGGCAGCCACAATGATTTCCACTAAGTTAAATCCGCTCTCCCGGGATTGTCTTTGATTAAATTTCTTTGGGGTAGTTTTCATTTTTTCAGCCTAATTGCTGCTAACTATTCCGGTCTTGCTCACTGTCACCGTCTTCTGTCCCGCGGTTGTCGAACTTTTCTTTACGATAAATGTGCCGTAGTCGGTTGTGTCGCCAGTGTTTTGTACAAAGATAACATCAGATCCAGATCCGTTAAGAGAAATTGAATTAAGCACGATATTCGAATCGAGCACATATGGCTTGTTGGAAGTGGCAACGCTCGAATAAACGCTGCCGGTAAACAAGATGACTTTATCACTTTGCAAATGCACTCCGTAAACAGTGCCGTTGTATGCCTCAAGCGTGTCGGACCGAGCCTCGTTGATAAGCGCAGTAACTTCGTCGACGCTGTTGCTGAGCGCCTGGCCTTGAGTGAATGATGAAATATTGAGCGCAACAATGCCCGCAACAACGAGAATAATTGCGATACTGAGGATCATTTCGACAAGAGTAAACCCTGCAATTTTTTTTGAGAAATCGTGCATGACAGTAGTCTCATTGTAGCGCACGAAAGAT
>JAHFNM010000007.1:10082-24060 GCA_023267415.1 Candidatus Nomurabacteria bacterium | reverse complement strand
ATCATCGAAATGGCAAAAAATCCCACCGCCGCGCCAATGAACACCATCAGTACAGGCTCAATGATGGCCGACATATCCTTTGTCTTTGCATCCACCTCTTCTTCGTAGTACACAGCAATATCAGTGAGCATCTGCGAAAGCGCACCAGTCTCTTCTCCGACCGCGATCATCTCCCCCATCATCACCGGATACAATTTTTGCTCTGCCTTAAACACTGAAGAGAGTGTCGATCCCTTTTGAACGGCAACATTTGCCCTATCGAGCACATCTTTGTAGTGCACATTCTGCAAGACTTCTTTGGTGATAGTAAGCGAACGCGTCATCTCAACTCCCGAGAGAAGCAGTGTGGAGAGTGTGCGTGCGGTACGGGCAGTATTCACTTCCTTCACGAGCGTGCCGATGGCGGGAAGACGAAGAATGAGCGAATCGATCTTGGGCTTGAGTTTTTCTGAGCGCATCGCATACATAATTCCGCTCACGATAGCAATGACGACGGCGAGAAAAATGAAAGGATGATTGGAGACCGCATCGGAAATAAAAATGACGAATTGCGTAGAGGCCGGCAATTTCGTCCCAAAGTCTTTGAATATCTTGGTCAAAGTCGGCACCACAAAAATCAGCATGAGTGCTCCAATGACAACAATGGCCGAAACGATGATCATCGGGTACATCATGGCACTCTTGATCTTGCGATTCAGATCATAGCTTTTCTGGAGGTTGATGCCGATATCATTCAGTGTATTGGAAAGGTTTCCCGACTCTTCTCCGGCCCGAACCATCGAAACCATCAACGGGGAAAATACTTTCGGAAACTTTGCGAATCCGTCAGAAAGCGTGCCTCCCTGGTCGATGCCGGCAAGCAGTCCGTCGAACACTTCTGTAAGCTTTGGATTCTTATTCTGCTTCTTCAGCACTTCGAGCGCGCGATAGAGCGGCAAACCCGCCTTGAGCATTCCGGCCAGATTGTGCGTGAGGACGATCTTTTCATGCAGTTTAACCTTGCCGAAGAACGCCTCGAATTTTTTTGAAAAGTCAGATTTGACCTTGATCTCGGTGAGCGAGAGCGGTGTCATGCCCTGATCGCGCAATTCCTTTGCCGCAAGAAAACGATCGTTTGCATCAACGATTCCTCCCGCTTCTTTTCCCTGCGCATCTTTTGCGGTGTAGGTAAACTGCATATAATTTATTCCGAAATAACGCGCAACACTTCTTCTGTCGTAGTCTGTCCTTGCACTGCAAGGAAAATGCCGTCTTCGATCATGGTCATCATGCCTTCTTTCTTCGCCTGTGCTTCAATCTCTGCCTGTGAGGCATTTTTCAAAATGAGCTCCTTGATCGAAGAAGAGACTTCCAATACTTCATGGATTCCCACGCGTCCCTTGTATCCATCTTCGCTCTCTTCGCTTTTCTTCGGTCGATAGAATGGGATCGTCTTCCAGTCGGCGCCTTCTTCGACAATCTTTTCCGTTTTCAAAAAAGTCAGGATTCGGTCCAAGTCGACGAGTTTTCCCACTGCGGCAAGCTCAGCCTCGGAGAGAATGTATTTTTCTTTGGCTGCAGTGAGCTTGCGCACCAAACGCTGAGCGATGACGGTCTTCACCGTCGAGACGATCAGGAACGGCTCAACTCCCATGTCGATCATGCGCGGAATGGCGCCGGCAGCAGAGTTGGTGTGGATAGTCGAGAGCACAAGGTGTCCGGTGAGCGAGGCATTGACCGCAAGCGATGCCGTCTCGCCGTCGCGAATCTCCCCCACCATGATGATGTCCGGATCTTGGCGAAGCAACGTGCGGAGACCGTTTGCAAAAGTCAGTCCGATCTCCGGCTTGACCTGCGTCTGGTTGATGCGCGGCATCTGGTATTCGATCGGATCTTCCACTGTCGAAATATTTACATCAGTCGTATTCAAAATATCGAGCACGGTGTAGAGCGTCGTAGTCTTTCCGGAACCAGTCGGCCCGGCAGCCAGGATCATTCCCGTTTTTTTCTTCATGGCGCCATGAATGCGCTCGAGCGCTTCGCCATGAAAACCCAGTCCTTCAAGCGTGTAGCCGTGCGAATTTTCGCGAAGGAGACGCATGACCGTCTTTTCGCCGTAGTATGTCGGGAGCGTTGAAACACGGAACGAAACTTTTTCTCCTTCGTTGGTGATCTTGAATCGTCCATCCTGCGGTAGACGCTTTTCGTCCAGCTTGAGCGAAGAGAGCACCTTGATGCGCGCAACGATTCCGGGAGCGACATCTTTTGGAAGAGTCATGGCATCATGCAAAATGCCGTCGATGCGATAGCGCACCACCATCGATTCTTCTTCTGGCTCGATGTGAATGTCGGACGCGCCTTGGCTGATAGCATGCGCAATGAGCGTATCCACGATTTTGACGATCGGCAAATCTTCGGCGAGCGCCTTCAGATCTTTTTCGCTCACCTCTTCGCCGTCGGTCTCTTTCTCCGCCTTCATCGAAGTGGATTCTTTGGCAATGATATTCTCAAAATCAGCCTTTAAGCTTTTTTTGTATTGCTGCAGCGCAGCTTTGATCGAAGCTTCGTCGGTGAGACATGGAACGATGCGCAGTCCCGTCTTTTTCTTTACGAAGTCGATCGTTGGAAGATCGTCGACGTCGAGCATGGCCACATTGAGCGTGTCCTGATCTTGCTTGAATGCGATGACATTGTTCGTGCGGGCGATCGGCTCGGGAATGAGCGAGAGAATGGAAAAATCAATCTTCTCATTCACTAAATTCACAAATGAAATGCCGATGACATATGCTTCGATGCGCTTCAGGTCGCTGGTCTTCAATTTTCCGGCAGAGACAAGTGCGCTGCCGAGCTTGCCTCGCTGACCTTCGGGAGTTTTTTCAGCAGCCGCGATATCGGCAGCAGTCACCAAGCCGCTTTCGATGATGAATTGTTTTATTTTGTCCGGATCGATCTGCATATATATACGTACAGTATATCAATAAAGCAATGAAAATGAATATAAAAAAATCCTCGCACGGGTGCGCGAGGATTTTTTTATGTTTTTACGTATTAGAGCGGCTGGAGATATCCAAGAAGAAATCCGGCGCCACATCCTGTAGATGGTGCGGAAGTAGTATTCAACTCATCACCACCACCACACGTATGTCTATAGATACCGATCCCTTTAACCACATGAAGTGGTGTGCCTGCTCCATCACCGGTGAGAGTGGAATCATGAGAGACCGATGATATTCCTCCTCCACCAACTCCTGCTGGTCCCATTGGACCTACCGGACCCGCTGGTCCTGTAGCACCTGTTGGGCCGGCTGGTCCGGCAGGACCTGCAGGTCCCGTTGGACCGACTCCGCCTGTCATCGTTGGGCAATCCGCGCCGTTTTGCAAACAAACTCTGTATCCCTGAACCTGAAGAGTGTTGTATATGCCTCCTGTTGCAGGAACAACGGTAGAACCGTCATTTTGCACGACTCCAAGGTTGCCCCAGAAGCCTGACGAACCCTTGATCACTGAGCTTCCCTGGATGAATATTTGAATTGCAGAAAGCGCTGGTGGGCGAACTGCTCCGAAATCGGCTTTTCCCTGAAAGAATGAAGTCCCCCAGTTCGCAAGTCCGGTGACTGCAAGCGCTCCGGCTTTAGTCTGCGAAGTTGCGCTCACATTGATCGGTGCTTCGACATTGCTGCCTGGAGGCGCGCCGGCTGGCGCAGTCCATGTCGCCGCGCCGGCCAAAGCCGCGAATCCAACGAGCGACCCGAGAAGAACGACTGTTTTTGAAATGGTAGTAAGTTTGTTTTTCATAAATAAATAATTTAATTAATAATGGGTTTCGTATTTTTCTACTAACTACTTTCTATCTTAGAACTCCTGCCATGGTGGACGGTGATGTCCCGGAAGCGTCGTTGTCGTTCCTGTCGGAGCGATCGTATACGTTCCTGGTCTGCATGACATGCCTCCCGAGTCGGCGTTAACGGTAATCGTCTGCGCTGTCGTCGTTGTTCCGAGCACTTCTACTCCTACTGTCGAAGTGGAAGTCGGAAGGATCGGCGATCCGACGAACGCACTGGTAAATGATGTTCCACTGGTATCAACCGAAATCGTTGCAGGCAGATACGGTCCGTGCCAAATCACTCCAAACGGCGAAGTGATATCGAACGGCGCTCCGCCTGTAACAGTATCGGATGTTGCCATAGGAGTAACCTCACACCAAGGGTCCGTCACTTCGATCGTCACTGATTGAGGAGCGAGCGCAACGCCTCCGCCGACAGGCATACAGTTTTTGATCGTGTATTTCTGCAGAGTCGTAAGAGGAGCGGTGAGATAGCTGTATGTAGCCGGAGTGTCCGTGTCGGATGATGGCTTGCCGGTATTCCATGCAGAGACCGATGGCAAGCTCGTTCCTACGCAGCTTGGTCCGTTGATGATATCGGTCGTCGTCCATGAAAGAGTGACTGTCGATCCTGAATCAATAGTGATCGAATCGCTCGGCGTGATCGGAACTCCATTTACGGCTACTGCATTGAAAGTAATTGAAGGGGTTGGAGTGATGATCGTCGGAGGAAGAACCTCGACTGTCACCGTATCGGAAACTGGTCCGCTCAAGTCGGATGGATTACAGGTAAGTGTGTAGTGATAGATCGCAGGAGTCGTTCCCGTGTTGGCTGGAAGCGTGATCGGATAGGTTGTATCAGCCATCACTGTTGTCCAATCGGCTGGTACTTGTGTCGGCTTGCCTGAACCGGTCCATCCCGGATTTGTCGGAGCGGCCGTTGCGCTGCACGAATCAGCAATCATGCCCGTGCTCTGCCAGACAAGATCAAACGATCCACCGGTCGAAGGAAGAAGAAGCGGAGTCGTATCAGGTGCAAGTCCGGAAGGAGTCTTGGCATACAAGGTAACGATGGCACTCGTAGAAAATGAGATCGTCGCATAGTTAAAATTGACCCAGCCCACATTCACGTCTCCCCAAGCAAAGCCGGTGAGTGCATGACCAGGAAGCGGAGACCCTCCCATGGTGACAGTCGTTCCTGAATCATATGAAAGTCCGTATGTGCCGGTTGGCGAGGTTCCCAAACGAATACATCCATCTGCGCCGCTCGCATCCGTGCCGGAAATGACACGCGCCCAGCCGAAGACTACGGGCGTCGCCGGAATTTCGTTGAGTTGTCCTGCGCGCGGAGTGGAACCGGAGCATGCAGCAAGGTCGGAATCGTTGAAGCTAATCCAGCCCACGTTCGAACTCCATGCGTAGCCGGAAAAAAGATCGCTGTTGACCGAGACTTTGTATGGAGAGACAGCACAAACACTTCCGCCAGTCACCGATCCTTCAGCACAGTTGAGCGAGATCCAACCAATGGTCGAACTCCAGGCATACCCGTGCAGATCTCCATGTAGCGTAACGTCGGTGGTCGCAGCCTGGGCGTTGTGGTGAGAAAGCGATGCGATCATGGCAACAGCAAGGACGGCCACCACGGCAAAGCTCATGATGAGGCTCTTTTTCTGGGCAAAGATGTTCTTGAAAGTATACATACTATTATTGTGTCTGCGAAACAGACTTAAGGATTTCGGCCTTTTGCTCTGCGGTTAGGGTTGGAGCAGGGGGTGTTCCCTTCTTGGCTGGCGCAGGATTACTATCCTTTGCCACCTGTTCGAATATTGATGCCTTTGTCTCAGCAGAGATAGTCGCCGCCACTTTCTGCGAGTCAGCTGCGATCTGCTCAAGTATGACTTGGTGTTGCTCTTCAAGCGTAAGCGGCTTTTTGAAGAAACTTCCGCGCATCACCCAAACAAACGCGATCAGCGCAGCAACGATAATAATCGCAAGCAATGTTTTTTGCCTGTGCGTGTGAGCATGCGAAGGAACCGGAGAAGAAGGAACACTTGGTGTTTGCATTTGAGGATCCATATACTATATATAGTACCACCACTTCCAAAAAATGTATGTATGTTTTTTGATGTGGAAAACCAAAGTGGATAATATATTCATCACAAAAACGTAACTCGATGGTGTTTTTTTATTATTTGACACAAAATCTCCCTAGGAGTATAATGTATCTGTTACTAATTAATAGGTTCCTAGAGTAGTCGGCTCCCAAAGAGACCGGCATTTTTTAAACCTAAATCGTGCAATTATAAAATTTAATACTGGCTTTCAAACTGCTATAACCTAGCACCGCGAAACTAGAACCTACCATGTTAGACCTTAAAGCCCTCAATATCGCACTTGACCAGCTCGAAACCGAGCGACACGTGCCTCGTGCCAAGATCATCGACGCCATCGAACAGGCACTCGCAGCAGCGTACAAAAAAGATTACGGCAAGCGCGGACAGATCGTCCGAGCGGTCTTTGACCTTGAAACCGGACAGACCAATTTCTTCCAAGTGAAGATCGTAGCCGATGAATCGACCGTATACTTCGTCGACGAAGGCGAAGATGCGCCCGAACTCCCTGAAGGCGACGAACGCGTACGCTACAACTCAGAACACCACATCCTCCTCGAAGACGCTCAAAAAATGAAGGGCGACGCAGTCGTGGGCGAAGAGATCAATTTCCCGCTTGAATCCAAGGAAGATTACGGACGCATTGCCGCCCAGACTGCAAAGCAGGTCATCATCCAGCGCATCCGCGAAGCGGAACACGGCGCGATCATGACCGAATTCGGCGGACACGAAGGCGACATCGTCTCCGGAATCGTCCAGAAGATGGAGCGCGGCACCGTATTTATCGACATCGGCCGCGTCACCGCCATTTTGCCGAAAGAAGAGCAGATCCCGAACGAATTCTATCGCCGTGGCGAACGCCTTCGCGCATATCTTTACGCTGTGGAAGAAACGCCGCGCGGAGTATCGCTCAAGGTTTCCCGCACGCATCCAAAATTCATCCAGTCCCTCTTCGCACAGGAAGCTCCCGAGATCGCATCAGGCACGGTTGAGATCAAGTCGATCGCTCGCGAAGCCGGCGCACGCACCAAGATCGCCGTGTTTTCTGCTGACGAGCATGTCGATCCAGTTGGATCATGCGTCGGACAGAAAGGCATCCGCGTCACTACCGTCATGAGCGAGCTCGGCAACGAGAAGATCGACATCATCGAATGGAACGCTGACGCCGCAAAATTCGTCGCAGCCGCACTCTCCCCTGCAAAGGCACTCTCTGTCACTATCAATGACTCCGAGCACACAGCATCTGTCGAGGTGGCTGAAGACCAGCTCTCACTCGCGATCGGCAAGGGCGGACAGAACGTTCGCCTCGCAGCCAAGCTCACCGGTTGGAGAATCGACATCAAGGGCGTCGGCGGAGAAAAAGTCTCGTCCGACGGCGAAACCGTAGAACTTCCGGAAGAAGCGCCAGCTGAAGAACCTGTCGCAACCGAAACCGAAGCGGTATAATTGCATTGCATTTATTTTAGCTAGAGCCTAAAGCCTAGCGCCTAATCTTCTAAACATATATGAATCTTTGGCACGACATACCAGCGGGCAAAAACGTTCCCGAGGAATTCAATGTCATCATTGAAATCCCGAAAAACTCATACAACAAATATGAGATCGACAAAGAGACCGGACTCATCGCACTTGACCGCGCAAATTATTCCTACGCTCCATACCCATTCGACTACGGATTCGTTCCGCAGACACTTTGGGATGATGGCGATGCACTCGACGTGATCGTTCTCACCACGTTCCCGCTCAATCCTGGCATCTTGGTAAAAGTTCGCCCAGTTGCAGTCATGGACATGACCGACTCTGGCGAATCCGATTATAAAGTGATCGCCGTTCCAGTAGACGACAAGCGCTGGGACGACACTCGCGACCTCGCCGACGTCAACAAGCACATGATCAAGGAGTTCACGCATTTCTTCGAGACGTACAAGCTCCTGAAAGGCAAGCCGTCTCCCGTTTCGATCAACTCCGTCATGGGCAAGCAAGAAGCAAGCGATGCCGTCGTTCGATCTGTCGGGCTCTATAAAGAAAAGTTCGGAAAATAATTCTCTAAGTAAAAAATCGCCTCAATTTAAGGCGATTTTTTATTTTCCCTGCTCTTATGCTAGTATTTCCAAACCATGAAAAAAACAATCAAAAAACTCCCAAAAAGCGAAGTTGGAATCGATGTTTCGATCCCGGCAAACGTATTTGAAGCATACCGCGAAAAGGCTGTAGCCCATGCAGGTGAGCATATCGAGATCGCCGGATTCCGCAAAGGCAAAGCTCCGGCGCACATCGTCGAAAAGGAGCTCAAGCCAATGGCTCTCCTCGAAGAAATGGCAGACATGGCCATCAATGAGCATTTCCCGAAGATCCTTGTCGACGAGAAGATCGACGCTGTCGGCCGTCCTGCCATCACCATCACCAAGATCGCAAAGGGTGACGACCTTGAATTCACTGCAACCGTAGCAGTGCTTCCGCAGATCAAGCTTCCCGACTACAAGAAGATCGCTGCAAAAGAAAACGAAACCGTGACTGACAACGAAGTCACCGACGAAGAACTTGACGGCGCGATCAAAGAACTCAAAAAGGCCCGCGCTCACAATGAGATCCATCAGTCCGGCGCCGAGCACAATCATGAAGAATTCGAGAAGCAGGAATTCAACGCAATGCTCACCGACGAATACGTGAAGCAGCTTGGACCATTCGAATCCGTCGAAGACTTCCGCGAAAAATTCCGCGAGAACATCAAGAATGAAAAAGACGCTCGCGACAAGGAAAAGCGCCGCGTGGCCATTCTCGAAGCTATCGGCGAAAAAGTCTCTGTCGAACTTCCTGACGTTCTCGTAGAGAGCGAACTCGAAAATCTCCTCGGACGATTGAAGGTAGATATCCAAAACGCCGGCATCCCATTCGACGAATATCTCAAGCATGTAAAGAAGACCGAAGCTGAGATCCGTGCCGACCTCAAGCCCGATGCCGAGAAGCGCTCAAAGATGGAGCTCGTCATGGTCAAGATCGCCGAAGCAGAAAATCTCAAAGCAAAGGACGAAGATGTCGAAGCAGAGACCAAGCGTCTCATCCAGACCTACCAGGATGCCGACCCATTCCGCGCCGCACAGTATGTCGCGCACATGCTCATGAACGAAGAGATCTTCCGATTCCTTGAGTCGCAGAAATAGTTTTTCAATAAATAAAACCCCGCTCAGTGCGGGGCTTTATGATTTTACAAGACATGTTTGTCAGGATGCCGTTTTGGTTTTTCTTTTTCTGTCTTTTTATTTATCGCGTATCGGCAAATAACGATAAATAATAGGAGGAGAAGGCCAGCAATTAATTGAGCGGTGGCGCTTAGTTTTTGCTGTTGGTCATTAATACCATGCCAATCAATACCATCGGAAAACAACACTATGTATTTGTGTAGAAGCATAAAGAGCGATTTAGGATTTTAGTATACAAGATTTCCTGGAATTGTCTATATTTCCCATTTCTGCTATAGTAGGTTCCGTGCTACTCCTATTTACTACTAACTACTTACTAAATATATGTTAATCCCAACCGTCATAGAAAAATCCCAATTCGGCGAGCGAGCCTACGACATCTACTCGCGTCTTTTGCGCGAGCGCATCATCTTCCTTGGCGGACCGATCGATGACCACGTTGCAAACATCGTAATTGCCCAGCTCCTCTTCCTTGAGAATGAAGATCCAAAGAAGGACATTAAGCTCTACATTAATTCTCCGGGAGGATCGGTCACTGCTGCGATGGCGATGTATGACACAATGAATCACATAAAGCCAGACGTCTCGACCGTGTGTGTCGGCATTGCCGCATCAGCTGCAGCCGTGCTTCTCGCCTGCGGAGCCAAGGGCAAGCGCTTTTGCCTGCCGAATTCCGAAGTCATGATCCATCAAGTGATGGGTGGCACCGAAGGACAGGCATCCGATATCGAGATCGCCGCCCGCCACATTCTCCGCACCAAGGAGAATCTCAATAAGATATTGGCAAAGGCCACCGGCAAGACTCCGGCCCAGATCGAAAAAGATTCCGACCGCGACTACTTCATGACCGCCGACGAGGCGAAGAAATACGGCCTGATCGACGAGATCATTATCAAATCCAAATCTAGCAAATAATTTAGAAATTAAAATTGCCCCGCTCGTAACCGAGCGGGGCAATTGTGTATCTAAGTGCTTTTATGCAACCTTTAATTTTTGAATGAAACTATCTGTTTCAACATCCGACAGAAAAATCTTATTGAACAAATACCAAGCAATGGATTGCTTACTCCTATCCTCTAGAGAATTAAGTATCGTTCGCAAATACGCCGTCGGAATTGCAAAACCAAAGTACCCTCGCATGATTCTGGTTAATTCAGCAAAACCGGCAGTTCCATTCGTATACAACTCATACTGCGGATCATATGCATGGCCATCTTTCGAAACAACAATACCATGACAATATGTATTGACGGTGCCGTTATCATTGAGCAGGTCTGCAAAAACAAAATGGTAGGTCAAGTCGGGATATGTACATGCCATATGCGGTGCAATAATATGACATGATGTACCAGCACCAGCCTCGAGAGCGATCGCATTTATGAAATAAATACCAACATATTTTTTCTTTCCAGATGTAAGCGGTTCTGTAATAACTCGCCCGCACTCTTTTAGAACTCGAGCCATATTATGAATGATGGTCCTGGCGAGATTAGGATAATCCCTTTCAAATAAATATTCGTATATCGGCTTATCTGGATGTCGCACTATTTCGCAAACATACTCGTATGCATCGATTGGTTTCGTGCCGTCTGGTTGTAGTCTTACAATGAGCATATATAATAAATTTTGTATTTAAAATACAATTTTTAATCAAATCTGTCAAATTCACTCCCTTTTCTCGACACCTTAACATTTCTCTGGTATTCTGGGTTTATCGAACTTTAATATATTTAGTTTGCCGTTCGTATAGAAAAAACCTCGTTTGTCTCTCAAACCATCATGAAATTCGGAACTTCCCCGTGCGCACACAATAGCAATCCTGTCATTTTGATTCGAAAAACTCGAAGCCTTTTCTAGCCGACCGGTAGGTCGTGTATGTCAACATTTATCACATTGCTGCTTGCAGCAGGCGCCACTGTCGTGGGTCTTTTTTGCGGATATTACCTCCGCAAGATCACCGCGCTCGGACAGCGCCGTTCCATCGAGATAGACATCAAACAGATGCTCGTTGGGGCAAAGGAAGAAGCCGCTCGCATCACCGACGAGGCCAAGAAGAAGGCCGAAGAGAAGGATGTCGAGCTCCGCGAAATAGAAAAGTCGAAGACCGAGGATTTTAAGCGCACCGAGGACCGCCTCATCAAAAAAGAGAGCCTTCTCGATGCCCGCCAGACGGAGATCGACAAAGAAACCGAAGTCCAGAAAGGAAAGATCGAAGAGATCAAGAAGATCAAAGAGCGCGCAGACGCCATGCTTGCCGAGCGCGTAGCCACGCTTGAAAAAGTGGCCGGCCTCACCCGCGAAGATGCCAAGAACGAACTCGTGCGCGAAATGGAGCGCGAGAACGAAGAAGATCTCATGATCCGCATGCAGAAGCTTGAGCAAAACGCGCAGGAACGCATGGATCGCCGTGCCAAGGACATCCTTGCCACATCCATCCAGCGCCTCGCCTCTTCAACTGCGGCCGAGATCATGACGACCAACGTCGCCATTCCTTCGGACGACATCAAGGGCAAGATCATCGGAAAGGAAGGACGCAACATCCGCGCATTCGAACGCGCAGCCGGCGTCGAACTCATCGTTGATGAAACTCCGGGCACCATCATCATCTCGGCATTCGATCCAGTCCGCCGCCAGATCGCCCGCGTCGCTCTCGAAAATCTCATTCTCGACGGCCGCATCCAGCCAGCCAAGATCGAAGAAATGGTTGAAAAAGCCAAAGAAGACATCAATAAGATCATCAAAGAAAAGGGCGAGCAGGCCGTATACGAATGCGGAATCTTCAACTTTGATCCGCGCATCATCGCCATCCTCGGACGCCTCTACTTCCGCACATCGTACGGGCAGAACGTGCTCCAGCACTCGATCGAGATGACGCATATTGCCGGCATGATCGCCGAAGAACTCGGTGCTGACGTGGCCATCGCCAAGCAGGGAGCGCTCGTGCACGACATCGGAAAGGCACTCGACCATGAGGTTCAGGGCACACACATCGATATCGGTATCCGCATCCTGCAGAAGTTCGGCGCCGATCCACGCGTGATCCAGGCGATGAAATCTCACCACGACGACTGCCCTCACGAAACCCTTGAAGCCGTCATCGTTCAAACTGCCGACAATATCTCGGGCGGACGCCCTGGCGCACGTCGCGACAGCGTTGAAAACTATCTCAAGCGCTTGCAGGAAATGGAATCGCTCGTGAATGCATTCCCAAACATTGAGCGCACCTATGCCCTCTCTGCCGGCCGCGAGATCCGCATCTTTGTCACCCCAGAAAAAGTGACCGACGTCGAAGCAAAAGAACTCGCCCGCGACATCGCCAAGAAGATTGAAGCCGAACTCAAGTACCCAGGAGAGATCAAGGTAACAATGATCCGAGAGACCCGCATAATAGAGTACGCAAGATAGTAAATTCTCAAGAATGCACAAAAACCACCCTATATAGGGTGGTTTTTGCTTGCTTGACTTTTAGGTAGTTTTATGCTATTATGTACTCAAACACACCATACATGAAAAACATCATAGTATTACTTGCCATTGCACTCCTCAGCGTATCCTTACATTCGCAGGCCCAAGAAAAGAAGCCATTTATCGAGGATTTCAGCGCCGGGATATGGATCACAACCCAATCGACTCTGAACATCCACGGTGGTGAGACGAAGCCGGTTCAGGTATCTTTCGCTCCAACCATCAACATTGGAACGGCAAAGACCCATCACCACTTCGCGATCGGATCGGATACAACGATCCAATCACTCAATGGCTACTATCTCAAGCACAACTGGGATATCTATTGCTTCGGAGTAAAATCCCTCGTAAATACCAGCGGCTACGGTGCCATTGGTATCGAAAAGGCCCTGCCGGTGAATTCCTGCCTCGACTACATCCTGTATCTCGAAGTCGGAACAAATTTTTCCGGAGCGACAGCAATGTCGATGGGAGTAGTTACAAACATTCACTTATCTTTGAAGAAAGAAAAAGCAAAGAAAAGCGATCGCAGCACACACATTATTCCGAATCCGCAACAAGGAAAAGGATAATAAGCAAAAAACAACCATTTTTAAAGCCATCCCTACAAGGATGGCTTTTACTTTGCCGTAGTTACATTATTTTTTAAGATACAAATCCAATATTCCGTCAAATTTGCTGCAAAATAAGGCTTTTTGACGGTATTTTTATAGAAAAGCTTGCAAACTATGGCCAAAATCGACCCAATCGCTATAATACGCTTAGTTTTAGGCTTGTTTAGCTTGAAGCTCTAGAGCATTAGCAACAAGGTCGAATTAGTTCGTTTTTCTTTTTGCAAAAGGAAGAACGTTAAGAATTTATTGTATAAATTCTTGCTATACATATGAACAAAGCAGCTATAGTAGATTTGGTTCACGGCAAGATCGGCGGCACGAAAGTGCAGGCTGAAGAAGTCGTAGACGGCATCATGGATGCGATCGTCTCTACCCTCAAAAAGGGAGGAGAGGTATCCATCGCCGGACTCGGCATCTTCTCGGTCAAGCAGCGCGCAGCCCGCATGGCCCGCAATCCAAAAACCGGAGAGCAGGTAAGCGTTGCAGCGATGAAAGTGCCGAAGTTTCGTGCAGCTAAGGCCCTCAAGGACGCAGTTAAATAATCTAAAAATTATTTAACTCGTTTCTCAATCAAAAAAGTCCGGTTGCCTATCATCCGGGCTTTTTTGCTGCCTCAAATTGACTTTTTGCCCGGCGGGAGTAGCATGGGAGAAAATCTTTTCCAACTATGGGACACACACAATCGCCGCATCGCGGGGCAAAAAAAGCGATGAAAGGAATGCGTATTGCACTCGAGGCAATAACAAAATTCAGGACATTTCTTTCCAACGAACGAAAGGGATATAT
>JAHFNM010000007.1:0-10072 GCA_023267415.1 Candidatus Nomurabacteria bacterium | reverse complement strand
GGGATATATCAACAATCTGGCCGCTCAAAGCGGGCTCACCAGCAGATTGGTCTCCACTACGAGCAAGGCTACGGAGCACCTGCGTGCTATCAGGTCGAAAGATCCTACTCCCCTGCCTTCTTTAGCCATAGTTATCATCATTCTGGGTAAGGTAAACAGCGAGGAAAACCAAAAATGCTTGGAATCCTCGCTTCTGCAAAGAAATCAGGGTTTTGGGAAAGAAGGCGATGATTTCAATGAGGGTACAATGACGGTACTGGAAATACTGAATATGTATGAAAAAACCCTCAAAGATTCCCTGGAAAAAACAGAAGCTGCATGCATTCTTTTGAAGCAAAAAGTTGTCGGCTAAACAAATTCAGTATCCATAATAAACATCCTCTCGGGGGTGTTTTTATTTTGTGGTGCGGAGGGGGGTCGGCGACCACGTCGCCAGATTAGGAGAATCGGTCACGAATCACTAAGTCTACTCGGGTGAGTACACCCTGCGTGGACTAAGTGTTCTCAACCCCGCCTCGGCAACGGCTGGATACAGCCGGCTTCGCGCCTGCGGCTTTCGACTCTCCTATCCCACGCAAAATAAAAGGAGTGGACGCTCTGGTCCACTCCTTTTATTTTGCAGTGCGGGATAGGAGAGTCGAACTCCTCACCACAGTTTGGAAAACTGTTGTTTTACCGATAAACTAATCCCGCTTATCACTCAATGAGATTAGCAAAATATTGGCCGTTAGTCGAGTGTTTTTCTTTTTCCTAAGTTGTGCTAAGCTACAAGGGTTATTTTTCGGGGTGTAGTATATCGGTAGTATACTTGTTTTGGGAACAAGAGGGCAGGGTTCGATTCCCTGCACCCCGACCATATGAAAAATCCGCCTATATGGCGGATTTTTCATATGGTCGGGGTGAGCAAGAAAACTCCTCATTCAGCATGAATAACTCTTGGAGTAACACTTGCGTCAGGTAACAAAAAGTACCTGCGCCCATAGGACGCAATTCCCGCATCGCGCTTACAAAACCACATCCTCCAAAAATTCCACTTTTGCCTCCTCCAGATCGCTGTTTAAGATCACAACCATTAGGTCAGTCTGCCACTCCCCTTCATATCTATGTTCTGCAAGGTAGCTTTGAATCGTCCGGCGAAGACGCTGGATTTTCCTGGGAGACATATTATCTTCGGGGCGGTATGTGTCCTCACCTGACACCCAGAGCAAATCAAACTCTCCTATCTTCGATTTTACCTCCACAAAGTGCCTCACCTTGCCCTTTTTAGCCACAATATCGATCTCGCCCCATTTGCGGGTGTAATTGCGCTCAACAACAGAAAAACCCTTGCCTTCCAAGTACCGAACAGCCACATGCTCCGCTATCTCCCCTGTCTTTTGTGTTTTTGAGGTAAAGACTTTGGGCATCGATCATTCAATGAAATCCAGCACTCCTCCATTGACTGCATCAGTAAGAGCACTCTCTTCGTCAGCTTCAATCAATTCCTTCAATTCCGGGATAGTCACCCACCGACAGCTCAAATGCTCTGGGGATAGCGTCACAGTACCTTTTACATGGATCCAGTAGGTCAGCCGAACCACATGAAATGTGTCCCGAATAATATCTTGAGCAGCAAGAAGCTTCGGAATATATGAGAGATCGACTATAAGTCCCGTCTCTTCGAACACCTCTCTGGCAAGATTTTCCATAAGCGACAAGCCCGCATCGATCCGGCCACCTGGAATATCCCACTTCCCTTTGTGGTACGGTCGCCCATCCCTATTCTTCTCCAGAAGAAGGATTTGTCCTTTTTCGTTAACAGAAAACGCTTTAATTCCAACTTGTAGCTCCATATGTGGATATTTGGCCAATAATCGAGACTTTTATTAAACCCTTATTTTTCAACATATAATTTTTTAAGGACGGAAGAAATCTGTCCTTTATACACATAGTACACACCTTTATCCCCAGTTTTGTCCTTATTTTTCAATAAACCTGTGGATAGCATTCGCGAATGTCCTACACTGTCCGCCCACTAGGATTCGGCATCTATCAAGCCTGGTACTTTCGACCGTGTAAACACGGTAACAAAAAAATCACTCTGCTCGTTTTTGTGCACCCGCCAGGATTCGAACCTGGAACAGCCGCTTCGAAGGCGGATATGATATCCATTTCACTACGGGTGCAAATTATTAAAGCTATGCAATTGTAGCGTATTGCGGTCAATATTCAAAACATCCCTTCCTATTCTAGGGCAAAAAAGCGATTGCAAAACGATGTTTATATAGGTATAATACCTTCCGCATCAAGTGAAATTGCAGGTCTTTTATAAAATGATAACGCGCGGGGTTAGTATAATGGTAGTACGACTGGTTGCCAATCAGTCGGCAGGGGTTCGATTCCCCTACTCCGCACAACTCGTTTCTCATGAAACAGACTATTGAACCGAATAAGATCCCGTTTTATGTTACACATGTAACACAAACCCTTGAAACAGCTGGTTTTGAGGCCTTTATCGTGGGAGGTTGCGTACGCGACCTCCTTCTTGGGCGAACCCCTAAGGACTGGGATGTCACAACAAATGCGATTCCAGAGCAGATCATCCCTTTGTTTGAAAAGACGGTATATGAGAACAAATTCGGCACAGTCGGTGTTGTTTTTGAACAAAATGGTCAAGATGTTACACATGTAACATCTAAAATTGTTTCACGTGAAACAAATAATGACGTTACACATGTAACAGAAGCACTTAAATACATTGTAGAAGTTACTCCATACCGCGAAGAATCCAATTGTAGCGACTCGCGACACCCAGACGAGGTAAAATTCAGCAAAACGATCGAGGAAGACCTCAAACGCCGAGATTTCACATGTAACGCTATGGCGTATAGCATTTCACGGGAAACACTTATTGACCTATATAAAGGACAAGAAGACATAAAGGACATGTCCTTAAAGGCCGTAGGAGACCCTGTGGAGCGTTTTTCTGAGGATGCCCTTCGTATGCTCCGTGCCGTTCGTTTTGCCGTCAATTTGGGCTTTACAATCGCAAGCGAGACTACCGATGCGATCATCAAAAATAGCGAACTGATAAAAAAGATATCCACAGAGCGTATTCGAGATGAATTTGAGAAGATCATCCTTTCTCCGGAACCAGCAGTCGGCGTGGGCATGCTGCAAAAATTCGGCCTGCTCAAGCATTTCATTCCCGAGCTCGAAGAGGGAATTGGCTGCGAACAGCTTGGTGAACACATATTCGATGTGTACGAGCATCTTTTGCATGCGCTCCAACAGGCAGCAGACAAAAAATGGTCGCTTGAGATCCGTCTGGCTGCGCTCTTTCACGATATCGGCAAGCCACGCACTCGCCGGTACGATGCCACGAAGGCAGGGGGGAAAGGGAAGTACACATTCTACGGACACGAAGTGGTGGGCGCCCGCATGACAGCCAAAATTATGGAGCGTATGCGTTTTCCTAAAAAGGTGACCGATCTGGTGGTCACGCTTGTTCGTCAGCACATGTTTTTCTCGGATACTGAAATGATCACGCTCTCGGCCGTGCGCCGCGTCGTGGCAAAGGTAGGGAAGGATAACATCTGGACCCTAATGAACATCCGCGAATGCGACCGTGTGGGCATGAAAAAGAAAGAGGCACCATACCGACTGCGCAAATATCACGCAATGATCGAAGAAGTCCTGCGCGATCCAATTTCCGTGGGCCAGCTTGCGATCGATGGCAACACACTCATGAATGAACTTGGCATGAAGCCAGGTCCGCGCATGGGCTGGATGCTGCATGCACTCCTCGAAGAAGTACTCGACGACCCAGCAAAGAATTCGCGCGAATATCTCGACAAGCGAGTAGGGAAGTTGGAACAATTGTCCGACAAAGAACTCAAGGCGCTCGGCGAAGAAGCTAAACGCCAAAAGGAACTTCTTGATGAACAAGAGGTTGCTTTGTTGCACAAAAAACACGGAGTGTAGTTTTGGCGTCGCTCGATCGCAAGTTTACTTGCGGTTTAGAGCTAAAAAGACGAAAGAAGGCATCGAAGAAGAAGATATTGCAAAACTGCACGCCAAGCATGGAGTGAAAAAATAGCGAGTACTGCATCTCAACAAAAAAAACACACCTCAATTAAAAGGTGTGAATTCAATGCGTTTGCACGTATTACTGTGCAGATGGGGTTAGTGTTTGTAGCTTTGGGTGGGCAAAAAATGCGTTGTATTTTTTCCTTCCCTCGGGACAAAAAATGATAAGGCTGATTGGTTTGAGCTGAACCGCGACTTCATCGATCGTCACAGAACATCCTTGTTTAACTTCGCGCAACAAAGCTCGGAGGAGTTTGTATACGAGACTGCGCATGCAGCCGAGCAATATTTCTCTATCAAGATCAGTATCGGAAATAGGTTCCAAATACGCCTCAAGCAGCTTCACTTGATTCAGGATGTTTTTTGCCGAATCGTCTTCGTAAATGCTCTTCGTGATCCGCCGGAGAAATTTGTCGTGGTCTGAGTTAGCAGTGTTCGAAAGAAAAATTTTTTTAACCATTTCAGTAAGATTTGTAACGAGAATATACCTTTGCAGCAGGGAAGTCAACCAAAATAGTGCTACAAATCCACGGAGATTGGGCAATGGTCCGAGCCGTACCAATCAGAGAGGATCTTTGTTCCTTTGATGCGAGGCATAAGTTTTGCCGAGGCAAGGAAATAGTCGATGCGCCAGCCCACGTTGCGCTCTCGCGCATGAGTGAATTGATCCCAATATGTGTAGGCTTCGGTTTTTGTCGGATAGAAATGGCGAAAGACGTCGGTAAACCCGTGTGAGAGAAATTCGTCGAGCCATGCGCGTTCGATAGGGAGGAAGCCAACATGCTTGCTGTTTTCCTTCGGACGAGCAAGATCAATCTCCTCATGAGCAACATTCACATCGCCGGTCACGAGTACGGGCACTTTTTTTGCGAGCTTGTCTGCAAAAGCAAGAAAGACATCATAGAAGTCGAGCTTGTACTGCAATTTTTCTGGGGCACCGCCGCCGTTGGGGAAGTAGCAATTAATGAACACAAAGTCCTTGAAATGAAGTACGAGTGTGCGGCCTTGCTCGTCGAAGCGGGGAATACCTAGGCCGTATTCCACTTTTGTCGGCTCTTCTTTTGTGTATACGGCCACTCCGCTATAGCCTTTTTTGTATGTCGATACGGCAAAATACGAGTGATATCCCGGAATATGCACGGCCTCATCGGGAAGCTGCGAGGGATCGCACTTGGTTTCCTGGAGAGCCAAAATGTCCGGCTGCTCTTTTTCAAACAACGGGAAGAACAAATTGTCGCGCAGAGTAGCGCGAAGGCCGTTGGTATTCCAGGAGATAATCTTCATGGGATCATTAAAGCATGAAAATGAGAAAATTGACAAAGGACAAAAAAATCCTATACTTGAAGTGTATAAGTTCACCTTAAATGCTCTTTGTGCTATGAAAAAAATCATCGCAGCCAATTGAAAAATCAGACAGCTGTCCTGAAACATGGCAGCCAAAAAAAAGGGATCCGATGGATTCCCTTTTTTATTTTATCTAGCGAGAAGCAAGCAAAGATGTAAGCATTTTTGTTATGTTCAAAATAAGGTACTCCTTATTTCTTCTTCAGCAACACCACTGCAAAATCGGCATCTTTGGGACCAAACGGTGTGTCATGGTCAATATGACGGATTTCAAAATCTTTTTCAAAAAGCTTCTTGATCTCGTCGTCGGAAAAGAAGTGATAGTGCACGCCTTCTTTTTCATAATCAGCGGCTTCGCTCTTCTGCGGCTTCCAAGAAAGATAGTTTGGCGTGTTCTTGGAAAGCACGACGAGGAAAAAGAATGCTCCCGGTTTAAGCACGCGGGCGACTTCGGAAACATACGTTGGATAATCCTGAGGCAATACATGATGCAGGAGACCAATATCGGAAGCTCCATCGAAGCTTTGGTCGGCAAGCGGAATGTTGAGCGCGTCGCCATGAAGAAAACGGAGGTCCTTGTCGAGATTCTTGGCCAAGATCTCGTTATTGCCGCGAGCGATGAGTTCGGGATTGTTTTCCAAGCCGATGGCGCGAAACCCAAGCTCCGCAAGGTCAAACAGAAGCCGTCCGCGTCCTGCGCCAATATCAAGAACAAGCGCGCCATGTGGAAGATAGAGTCCAAGCTCATGCGCTCGGCGCGTAAATGGAATTGCGCTCCATGCATCAGTACCGGTACGATATGCCTGAGCAAAGAAATTATTTTGAGAAGAATACGACATGTATAAATAAGTATACCAAATACTATTTCTTCGAGTGGAATTTTTTGTGAATCTCTTTCAATTGCTTGTCGGTGACATGGGTATAGATCTGCGTCGTTTGAATATTGGCGTGACCAAGCATCATCTGCACGCTGCGGATATCGGCACCGTTTTCCAAAAGATCAGTCGCAAAACTATGGCGCAGGATATGCGGCGTGACTTTGCGCGAGATGCCGGCGATGGTGGCGTATTTTTTGACCATACGTTCGATCGAGCGCGGCGTCAGGCGCCCATCGCCTGACGCCGCGCCTTTTACCTTATTCTTTGAAAACTGCACGAACATCGGCTCGTCCATATCCTTGCGCTTCCCAAGATATTTCTTGATCGCATCCTTGGCGGATTCAGAGAGGAACACTACGCGCACTTTTTCTCCCTTTCCGCGGATGGAAAATTCGTCTTTAGAAAGATCGAGGTCGCGGTTGAGCGAACAGAGTTCGGCAAGACGAAGTCCGGTAGAAAAAAATAATTCAAGGATCGCCTTGTCGCGCAACATGGAGACACTCGGGTCAGGGCTCAACGTTCCCTTATCACCCAAAAGGGGAGCGGCGAGCAATCGAGTCAGTTCAACGCTACTCATAAGATCGAGCTGGCGTCCGCCCACTTTTGCCAGCTCGATGCGATCAGGCGAGAGGGAAGTGACTCCGCGCTTCATCATATATTTCAAAAATCGGCGCAAGGCGATGAGATGATAATTCTGCGTATTCTTCTTCATCGTCGCACTTGCCTGACCGCGGACCTTTACCCCTGCAGAACGGTTGAGATTGAGGCGAAACTCGCGCACGACATCGTCAGTGATGCCTTTTGGCGACGAGATCTTTGAAAAAGTGATCAGGCGGGTGATATACCGGTCGTAATTAGCAACCGTTTTTAGGCTAGAACCACGCTCGATTTCCATATATTCGAGGAATTCCCGTTTAAAGCGCTCAATTTCGGTAGACATTGTATATATAGTATATCAAATCCAGCGTCGGAAAATAATAAGAACCTCCCCTCCTTGCTGAGGAGGGGAATGAGGGGCGGTGATTGTGTTGTATTTCGAATCACCTCACCCCGTTTCGAGTACGATTCGACCCTCACCTCGGCAAAGGGAGGGAGAAAATTATGTGCTTGCGTTCTATAGGAATATATGCTAATATCATATCCGCAATGTTAAAGACAAAGAAAAAGGCAGTCGTCGTCAAAAAGCACCAGAAACACGCTACAGATACGGGTTCAACCCATGTTCAGGTAGCTATCCTTTCTACGCGCATCGACGAACTCGCAAAACATCTTAAGACACACAAGAAAGACAACCACTCCCGCCGCGGACTGTTGAAAATGGTTGCCGACCGCCGCACTCACCTCAAGTATCTTGAGCGAAAGGACAAGGTTGGTCATGCAGATCTTCTCAAAAAGCTCGATCTCAAATAAAACAAAATCCCGGCTGAGCCGGGATTTTGTTTTATAAAGCGAGTGGATATTTTTTAGTGCTATACTTACATTGTTCTCATTTTTAAAAGTCATTAGCTATTTTTTATAAGAGGCTACAAAGCCTACAATCATTTATATGTCCATAATCAAACATCCCGATCAGCGCGTCGCTATTTTCATTGATGCGCAAAATCTCTATCACAGCGCTCGCAATCTCTATAAGTCGTACGTCAATTTCGCAAACGTCCTCAAGGACGCTCTTGCCGGCCGCAAACTCATTCGCGCCGTAGCCTATGTCATCACTTCGGAAGCGGGGGATGAGAAAGCTTTCTTCGACGCGCTCACCAAGATTGGTATCGAAACCAAGACCAAAGACCTGCAGATATTCTCGAGCGGCGCCAAGAAAGCCGACTGGGACGTCGGCCTCGCGGTCGACGCCATCAAAATGTCGCACAAAGTCGACACCATCATAATCGCCTCTGGCGACGGCGACTTCATCCCACTCGTCGAATACCTTCAGATGAACGGCGGAACCCAAGTCGAAGTCGTAGCCTTCGGCAAATCCACTTCGATGAATCTCAAAGAAGCCTGCGACGACTTCCTCGATCTCTCCGAAAATCCAAACAAGTACCTCATGCGTGCGGGAAGGAGATAAATAAAAAAACAGCGCTTGGCGCTGTTTTTTATTCAATATACTTTGGTCCCTTCAAATAATACACGTCGGTGGACGAAGCTTCTTTTTGCTCGACTTCGATTAAATAGCCCAGATCGACGTCACTCAACAATAAACCGCCTATGATTTTAGTGTGTCCACAAAACTCCTTTTCAATATCGCTTTTTGCGATTATCTTGCTTTTACGAAATAATTCACGGATCACTTTGCCGACCTCAGAATGGGCTTCAGAATAATGCGTGGCTATCTTTAAAACCATAATTTCATCGGTAAAAGCGATGCCTTGCGGAAGACCTTTATCTACTATTCGATACATACTAATGTGTTTTTCTTGATATTAGGACCAATGATTCCTTGTGTCAATCCAAGCTTTTCTTTTTGCTTAATTAGAGTAGAATCCAAAAGGGCGAAATTATCACATAATCGTTCGCGTTCGGACGTATAGAATTGCGCCAGATTGGCCACGACTCGGCTCTTGCAGAGCCTCGCTGGATGGCGACTTCTACAACTCAATCCTGAGTTAAGAAGTCGGTTACAATTTTACGGTCCGAACACGAACCCAAATAGAATATGCATTCCAAGGAATACAGCGTAGAAGTAGGCGGCCATACCATGACCGCAGTTTTTAGCGATCTCGCCGAACAGGCAAACGGATCAGTCATTCTCAAATGTGAGGATACGATCATTCTCGCAACGGCAGTCATCTCGAAGTCTGACAAGAACAATCCGGGCTTCTTCAACCTCACCGTCGAATACCTCGAAAAGTTTTATGCTTCCGGCCTCATTCTCGGCGGCCAGTACAACAAGCGCGAAGGCCGTCCTTCAGATGAAGCCATCCTTACTGCGCGCATCATCGACCGTACCATCCGTCCGCTTTTCGCTCACCACATCAAGAATGCAGTGCAGGTCGTAGCCACCGTGCTCTCAGTCGGCCGCATGGATCCGGGAGTCATGGCAGTCAACGCCGTATCGCTTGCGCTCGCGACATCCGACATTCCATGGGCAGGACCGGTCGGAGCAGTGCTTGTGTCAAAGCCGAAAGGAACAGGGGAGATCGCGCTCGATCAATACGTTCCGAACACTGGTGAATCAAATTACGAACTCGATCTCACAGTCTGCGGAAAAGACGGCAATGTCGTCATGATCGAATCGATGGCCTACGAATATGACGAGGCCAAAATGGGTGCAGCGCTCGATATGGCAATGCCGGCAATTGCAGCACTCGAAAAATGGCAGAAAGATATCGTAGCCGAAATCGGCAAGGTGAAAAAAGACATGCCGGCTCCGATCATTGCCGAAGATGCAAAGGCGCTCTTCACTTCGACCGTGGGCGCAAAGCTCGACACCATATTCGGCACCGACAGCAAGAAAACTCTGTACGCCCTCGAAGACGAGTGGAAGAAACTCGTCGCGGAAAAATATCCGAACGATGAAGACAAGAAAGCAGCAGAAGTCGCCGAAGACTATTTCAATGAAATGGTTGACGTGCTCATCCACGAAAAAGCGCTCAAAGAAAATAAGCGCGCCGATGGGCGCGCTCTCGACCAAGTCCGCGCACTCTACGCCAAAGCCGGAGGATTTTCTCCTGTGCTCCACGGTACCGGTATCTTCTACCGCGGCGAGACGCACGTGCTCTCAGTGCTCACACTCGGAGGACCAGAAACTGCGACCGCGATCGAAGGAATGGAAATCCGCGGAA
>JAHFNM010000006.1 GCA_023267415.1 Candidatus Nomurabacteria bacterium | reverse complement strand
TACCGCGTTTTCACACACCATAAGCTTCTCGCGAAGCTCGAGTGCGCCAGGAAAGCCGTTTACATACGCCTTGTAATGCTTTTTCATGATTGAGAAACTTTTGATATTTCCAAGGAGCTCTTCGTAGAGTTTCGTATGCTCCACCATCACCTGTAATTTTTCTGTAAGCGGAATCTCGCCTCGAGATTGATCGAAGAGCCACGGGTTGCCGAATATGGCGCGGCCAAGCATCACGCCATCACAACCGGTCTCGGCGAATTTTTGTTTTGCGTCTTCAATATTCTTCACGTCGCCATTCCCAATGATAAGCGTTTTTGATCCGAGCTTGTCGCGAAGTTCCACTACTTCCTTTACGTGTTCCCATCGTGCCGGAACCTTGCTCATTTCTTTGCGAGTACGGCAGTGAATCGTCAGTGCGGCAATGTCTTCTTCAAGCAGCGCCGGAATCCAAGTGGCGATCTCATTCTTGTTGTAGCCAATGCGGGTCTTTACGGAGATCGGCAAATTCGGTGCTCCTCGTTTTGCGGCACGGATTATTTCCTTTGCGCTCTCGGGATTTTTCATCATACATGCCCCGGCACCCTGCTTTTCGATCGACTTATCCGGACAACCCATATTGATGTCTATTCCATCAAAACCAAGCTCGACGCAGAGTCGCGCAGCACCTTCCATCTTTTCTGGATGCGAACCGAAGAGTTGGGCGACAATCGGATGTTCACCTTGGGTAAATGCAAGGTCATGACGAAGCACTTCTCGTCCTGGGCTCATGAGCCCATCAGCTGAGACGAATTCAGTCCAGAACACATCAGGACCACCACCTATTTCCCCGTGTCGTGAGTACTTGGCGATAACACGACGAAAAGCCTGGTCGGTGACATCGGCCATAGGAGCTAAGACAAAAAAAGGTTTTGGTAGTTTTTCCCAGAAATTCATAGACTGTGACAGAACATTCATAACAGAATGCAGTTCAAGGCGCAAGCTCGGCTCGCGACCAAGACGTACTTGAGGTACGTTGCGGGAGCGAGCCGAGCGAAGCAACACAGAAATGCGTCTGTTATGGATGTTCTGAAAATTTGTAATACAACTTATTCGTAAACCGCAAATCAAAGTACTGCAAATTCAAGCGGTTTTTCTTCACCGCATCGGCGAGCTCTTTTTTGGAAAGTGCGAGAGTGAGATTGTCGGCAAGAGTTTGGTAATTTGCCGAAGAAAGGAAGCGCACGATCGCAGTCTTTTTGTTCCCCAGATCAAGTACAAAAGAATATTCCGGGCCGGGAGGAATAGTGATGGCTTTCACTTGAAAGCCAAGGGATCGAATTCGGCTTTCGAACATAAGCAGGCTTTGAAACTCGGACTGCGAAACAAAGGTCTTTCCGAGCGGATTCGAGTCCGACAACGATCCGCCAAAAAATCGCGGATACACGTTTCCTGAATAATACGGTGCGATCGAGATGATCTTGCCGGTATCGTCGGTAAACCAGCATGGCGCCGTCATATCTATCGTACTTGCATCGGCGCCACACCAGAGAGCATAGCCGCGAAGTTCTGTGACAGAAACGGCAAGCGTCATCTTGCTTGTGCGATAGACGGAAATCGTCTTGAGTCGAGGGAATTCCTTTGCAAGGCTCGCAATGATCTTCTTTTTAGGATAGAAAAACGTGTTTCGATGAGGGATGACGTATGCGTAGTTTCCATCGAGAAAGCCGTCAACTGTTTTTGTTATCTCATCGGTGCTGATGATCTGGTTTCCCGAAACAACGATCGTTTCAATTTGGAGTCGAGGATAGCGCGCAAAAAAAACAAATGCCGAGATGATCGTGGCGAAAAGAATGCTAAAAAGAATAACGAGTCGGCGGCGCAAAGAAACGCGTTTTGCGCGAAGCTCCTGCAGCTTCGGCGATTCTTGAATATGTTTTTTTAACGGAGAGATTTCTGCGCGCCTCATGGGTACATATAGTATACCCTATCCAATGTAGTCAGTAGAAAAATACTGTCGCAACACTTCAGGAATACGGATGCGTCCGTCTGCTTCCTGATAGTTTTCGAGGATCGAAGCGGGCAAGCGCGAAGTTGCGCAGGCAGTGTTGTTGAGCGAGTGAACATACTTGAGGGATCCGTCGTCATCGCGATAGCGAATGTTCAAGCGGCGCGTCTGGAAGTCATGGAAATACGAAGATGAATGCGTTTCGCGGTATTTTTGCTGCGATGGCATCCATGCCTCGATGTCGTATTTTTTTACCTGGCCAAGACCGAGGTCGCCTGTACAGTTGACCACAACATGATACGGGAGCTTGAGCGCCTGCATGATGTTCTCGACATGCTTGGTGATCTCTTCGTGCAAAGCAACGGACATTTCATGATTGGCCTCAGAGAGAATGATCTGTTCGAGTTTGAAGAATTCATGCACGCGGATGATGCCCTTGATATCTTTTCCATGAGCGCCCGCTTCTCGACGGAAACATGGAGAAAAAGCAATGAATTTTTTCGGCAGGTCCTTCTTCTCCAAGATCTCACCGGCGTAATACGACATCATGGCAACCTCGGCAGTGCCGGCAAGAAATTCTCCATCCTGAGTCTGATAAAGATCTTCTTCACCCTGCGGAAGATATCCCGTGCCATAGAGGGTTTCTTTTTTGACGAGTGACGGAACAATGATCGGCGTGTAGCCTTCTTTGATGAAATAGTTGAGCGTGTACTGCCAAAGGGCAAAGAACAATTGCGCGCCTTCGTTCTTCATGAAGTAACCACGGAATCCCGAAACCTTCGCTCCGCGTTCAAAGTCTGCAAGATCATGCGCCTCGCAAAGAGCCACATGGTCCTTGGCTTCAAAATCGAATTGTGTCTTCTCTCCCCAAGCGCGGATCTCCTGGTTGTCTTCATCGCTCACACCTTCGGGAACAGTCATGTCAGGGACATTAGGTACCTGTACCATCATGTCGCGCCAGTCGGAAGTAAGCTTTTTCAGCTCTTCTTCTTTTTTTTGGAGATTCTCCTTGAGCGGACGGAGTTTGGCGAGGAGCTCTTCGCGAGCGGACGCGTCAGCAGAGACCATGCCGTCGGAGACAGTCTTTTGCTCTGCACGGAGATTCTCCACGAGAGAGAGCACTTCACGCCGCTTATCGTCGAGCGAAATAAGCCCGTCGAGATCGAGCTTTACGAACTTTTTGCGAATAGCGTCCTTTACGATATCCTGGTTATCCCGGATGAATTTAATATCTAACATATGAGCAGGTTTTAGGTTCTAGCTGATACAAATACCATACTAACACGACCAGTTTTATTAATCTACGGATCGTAGTCCGGCATGACACGGTTCAAGTTTAGCTTTTCTTTAACAAACGATCTTAGAATCGGGAGATGGACTTTTCCATTCAGAAATTACAGAAGGAGGGATTTCCTCCTCAATTGCTTGAAATTCCCGACGCCCCCGAATCACTCTATATAGTAGGGGCGCCGCTTGACCCAAACGGATTGTATCTTTCCATAGTCGGATCGCGCACTCATACCTCATATGGTGCCGACGTCTGCGACTCGCTCATCCGCGGACTCAAGGGAAGCAATATAATAATAGTGTCAGGACTTGCACTCGGCATCGATTCCATCGCTCATCGTTCAGCAATAAAGACTGGGCTCAAGACTATCGCTTTCCCAGGCTCCGGACTTTCCGAAAAGGCTCTGTACCCCGCGACCAACCTCTCACTCGCCAAAGAAATTCTCGCCTCTGGCGGATCACTCGTTTCCGAATTCGAGTCTTCGTTCAAAGCAACACAATGGAGTTTTCCAAGACGCAATCGAATCATGGCCGGTATCGCACATGCAACACTCGTCATTGAAGCTGCATACAAATCCGGAACCCTCATCACGGCTCGGCTCGCGCTTGATTACAACCGCGAAGTCCTCGCCGTGCCCGGACCAATCACCAGCCCCACATCGCTTGGATGCAATCTACTTATCAAACAAGGTGCGACGCCAATCACGCGAAGTGAAGATATTCTCGAAGTCTTTGGACTCAAGCAAGACAGCTTGTTTGAAGAAATCCAAAATGAAATGGAAAATCTTTCAGAAGAAGAAAAAGAAATCTGGGAATTTATTATTGAACCGCAATCCCGCGACAGAATTATAGAGTGTTCTGGCAAACCAATTCAAGAGATCAATTCTCTCCTTTCGGCAATGGAGATCAAAGGATTGATAAAAGAAGAACTGGGTGAGATTAGGCGTATTATATAAGTCCTATTGTACAGGCGAGGTAAGAGTGGTATCGTACAAACAAATCGCACCTTATGATTTGGATCTATTTTTTGATTTTCGTAATAATCGCGTTCCTTATTATCACTCCCACTGCAGTACAAAATTGCAAGATGAACAAGGAAATTAAAAGGGCAACAAAAATAAACAAAAGAATGGGGTTGATATGAACTATCGGCCCTTTTTATTTGCGTAAAAAATAAATGTGTAGTACGGTAGCCCGGTATAAAGTACCGTGCATTTTGTATTACGCATTCATACATGATACGTTATACAAGATACTCAATACTATATTTATGAAATTACTCATCGTTGAATCACCATCAAAGGCAAAGACAATCGAGAAATATCTCGACGGGGCTTACACCGTGCGCGCTTCGGTGGGACACGTTCGCGACATTCCAAAGTCCAGCAAAAAGGCGATTGATATCGAAGCCGGATTCGTGCCGCATTACGAGATCTCAAAAGGCAAAGAAAAAGTCGTTCACGAACTCACCGCTCTTGCCGAACAAGCCAAGGAGATCATTCTTGCAACCGACCCGGACCGCGAAGGAGAGGCTATTTCGTGGCATCTTAAAGAACTCCTGAAAGCCGACAAAAAAGTGAAGGCCACGATCAAGCGTGCCGCCTTCCATGAAATCACCAAGGAAGCCGTCGAAGAAGCACTCAAGGAACCTCGTGAAATCGATGAAAAACTCGTCAAAGCACAAGAAGCTCGCCGCGTGCTTGATCGCCTCGTAGGTTATGACCTCTCCGGCGTCATTTGGAAAAAAGTTCGCTACGGACTCTCCGCAGGCCGTGTTCAATCCCCTGCGCTTCGCATTCTCATGGAACGCGAACGCGAGATCCGCGCATTCATTCCCGAAAAATATTGGACCCTCGAAGGACTCTTTGAGACAAAGGCAAAAGTAGAGATCAAGCTCTCCTGCGTAGAAGAGCCACGCGATGAGAAAGTGGTGGAAAAAATCCTTACTGTCGGAAAGGCCAATCCATGGCTAGTTAGCGATGTAAAGGAATCCGAACAAAAACGATCCCCACGCGCGCCGTTTACGACATCATCCATCCAGCAGACGGCTAGCACGCGTCTCGGTTTTTCACCGAAGCGCACCATGCAGGTCGCACAGAAATTGTATGAAGCAGGTCACATCACCTACATGCGTACCGACAGTACCAATCTCTCCGCCGCAGCTCAGGCGCAGATCCTGGAACTCGTAGAAAAAAAGTACGGCAAAGAATACGCCGAGGCTCACACATACAAAACAAAATCCAAGAATGCGCAGGAAGCACACGAGGGTATCCGTCCGACACACGTCGAAAAACTCTCAGCTGGAATGAACGAGGAACAAAAAGCGCTCTATAAGCTTATCTGGGAGCGTGCGGTTTCGAGCCAGATGACCGACGCAAAACTCTTGAAGACCAAGCTTATCGCAAATGTCGTCGGACATGACGACATCCCCGACTTCACCGCCAACGGTTCGCGAGTGCTCTTTCCCGGCTGGCTCAAAGTAGACTCCGATGCGCGAGGCGAGGACGTCGAGCTTCCAAAGGTTGTGGCAGGAGAAACACTCAAGCTGCTCGACCTTTCAAGCACAGAAAAAGCCACTGAACCACCAAATCGCTATAGTGAAGCGGCACTCGTCAAAGCACTCGAAGAACGCGGCATCGGACGACCGTCCACCTACGCTTCGATCATGAGCACGCTTGAAGATCGCGGATACGTGACCAAACAAGGACGCACACTCTACCCCACCGATACCGGCGATGTCGTATCAAGCTTTTTGGAAGAGCATTTTGCAGACTATATTTCCGATACATTCACCGCAGAGATGGAAGACAAACTCGACGATATTTCCAATGGTGATCGCGAATATGTAAAAACACTCAAGGATTTCTACGGACCTTTCTTGAAGGATGTGAAAGCCAAAGACAAGCTCGCAAAGGCAACCGACCTCGGTCCGGCACCGGATGACATGAAATGCCCAAAGTGCGGAGCCTCGATGATCTACAAACTCTCGCGCAACGGAAAATTCTTTTCGTGTTCGAAATACCCTGACTGCGTCGGCGCTCGCAAGCTCGACGGAGAAGAAATGGCTGGCCCAAAAGAGACCGGCGAAATGTGCCCACTCTGCGGAGAAAAGAAAGGCAAGAGCGGCGGAGGCAAACTCGTCATGCGCGAAGGCCGCTTCGGCATGTTCATCTCGTGCTCGCGCTATCCGAAATGCAAATTCATCAAAGAAGACGAGGAAGAAAAGAAAAAGAAAATGACCGGCGTAAAATGCCCGATGTGCAAGGACGGCGAAATGATGGAACGCCGCGGCCGTTTTGGAATCTTCTACTCATGTAGCAACTACCCCGATTGTAAAAACGCTATCAAAGCCAAGCCAACGGGAAACTTATGTAGTTTATGTGGATCATTAATGATGATCGGTACTAAAACGATTCCTGAACGATGTAGTAGTAAATCATGCCCAAACCACCGTCCAGACAAACTTGAGAAAAAATAAAACCCACACACCGTGTGGGTTTTTAATTACAGCAATATAGTTTCAAAAAACGAAAGAAGCGGTTCAGGTATTTTTTGAGCGCGATTTTTATAAAATTGACTCAAATCTTTGTCGAATTCTTTCTCATACACTCGAGCGCGTATGACTCGCTGCATATAATCCAGAATATGCACATATTGAGCTTCCGGAGAGTCAGCATTTTGATACGATTCCCATGTTTTTTGAATGAAAAAATTATTCTCAAACATATCGAGCCATTGCTTCAAACTGACCCGTTCACGCCGTTCTTTTTCTTCCCGAGTGAGACCGTCATGCGGAGTGTAATCTTCTCCCAATATTTCGCAATGTTCGTGTCTCTTTATAATTTCGTATACAAGGAGAGTATTAAACCGTGAATGAAATTCGGGGAACGTACACTGAATGACTTCGTCGAGCATCCATATTCCATACACATGTTCGGCTACTGTTTCGCAATACTCTCTGGGAATATCTCTTCCTTCCTCCAACCAACCCTTCCGAAGGCGATACGACATATTCAATGAAGCAATAAAGGCTCTCATCGAGGGATGAATATTCGGGTCGGAAAAAAGTGCAATCGGCTGTTCCTTCTTCATTGATGTTATCATGGTAATGAATTTTTCTTCACCATACCACAATCATTTAATTGTGCAATATCGTTTTATACTTTATACTTCCTCCATGGAAGGCTTCGACGTCAAAGACATATTTAACGAGCTCCCAACCGCTCTCCCCCACAAGGACAGCGACCTTATCGTCCGCGCCTACGACTTCGCCCTGAAGGCCCACCAGGGCCAACTGCGACGTTCCGGCGAACCCTACTTCATCCATGTGTTCGAAACGGCAAAGAACCTTGCCCGCTACGAAATGGACGCCACCACGATCGCCGCAGGCTTTCTCCATGACGTACTCGAAGACACAGAAACGACCGAAGCCGAGATGGAAAAAGAATTTGGCAAGGAGATCGTCAAGCTCGTCAAAGGCGTCACCAAACTCGGAACGGTCAAATACCAGGGACATATCCGCCACGTAGAATCGTTGCGCAAATTCCTGATGGCTCTTGCCCAAGATTACCGCGTACTCATGATCAAGCTCGCCGACCGATTGCACAACCTTCGCACATTAGAACATGTGCGCGAAGACAAGCAGCGCCGCATCGCACTTGAATCGATAGAAGTATACGCACCGCTGGCCGACCGATTCGGTATCGGAAAACTGAAGGGCGAGATCGAAGATGCCGCATTCCCTTTTGCCTACCCAAAAGAATATGCCGAAGTCGAGAAGATCCTGGCCGACCGCAGCGAAAACCTGAAAGAATCCCTTAAGAGCGTGTATGAGGAATTGTCGAATGAGCTCAAAAAATCGAACATTCGCGTCCGTGAGATCGATTACCGCATCAAGCATAAATACAGCCTCTGGAAAAAACTGCGCGAACGCGGCATGAACATCGACAATATCTACGACGTGGTTGCCATTCGCCTCATCGTCGAAACTGTCGAGGAATGCTACGCCGCGCTTGGCATCGTGCATTCACTCTGGAAGCCACTTCCGGCCCGCATCAAGGATTACATCGCCTTGCCGAAACTCAACGGCTACCAATCGCTCCACACCACCATATTTACCGGCGATGGTGGCTTGGTGGAAGTGCAGATCCGCACCGAAGAAATGCATGGACGTGCGGAGTTCGGTATCGCATCCCACTATCTTTACAAAGAACACATAGGGAGTAAAAAAAACAGCAAGGAGAAATTTCAGTGGATGAGCGAATTCAAAAACCTCGACAAGTCGAACACCGACCCTGACGATTTTTTGAAGCATTTGAAGTCAGATTTTTTCAGCGACCGCATATTCGTCTTTACCCCAGCAGGCGAAGTCATCGACCTACCTGAAGGATCGAGCACGATCGACTTTGCCTACGCAGTGCATTCCGACATCGGCGACAAGGCCAGTGGTGCACGAGTGAACGGAAAATTCGTCTCGCTTGATACCACCCTTCAGTCCAGCGACATTGTCGAGATCGAAACCCGCAAGGACGGCGTGCCAAAATCAAAATGGCTCGACTTTACCAAAACAACAGCTGCAAAAAAGCATATCCGTACATACTTGAACGAACATAGTGAAAATAGTCTCTTAAAACGTTTTCTACCAAAGAAATTCAGATAGAGCAGGTTCTAGTTTCGTAGTTTCTAGGTTCTAGCAAAAAGCCCCGCGGCTCTGTCGCGGGGCTTTTTGTAAAATTAAAGACTAAATGAATTTATTGAATAGAGATCCGAATCATCAGCCTTTTCTTCTATGATAACTGGAGTGATCGTGGGCATTTCATCAAGTACGATTTCATTCGTTCTTTGTTCTGTATTGTTTGTAGCTTGTTCCGTACCATCCGTTCCATGCTCCATGTCCTCTACAGGATGGATCTGTTCTACGAATGAGCGAAGCTCTTCCGGATTCATAAAGCTAATGGTGACACGT
Organism: Candidatus Nomurabacteria bacterium; assembly: GCA_023267415.1. Classification (GTDB taxonomy): domain Bacteria; phylum Patescibacteriota; class Minisyncoccia; order Phycocordibacterales; family UBA9973; genus CAITQP01. The sequence continues at coordinate 15,675 of JAHFNM010000006.1, read as the reverse complement.
CCGCCGATCACATCCTGCTCAACGCGTACTCGTTCACCGAGGAGCTCTTGCAGGCGTGCTTCGAAAATAGCGATTTCCGGATCTGCTGATCGGGGCACCTTACGGGCCCGATCGACGGCAATATTACGAGCCGCACGCTCTGCTTCGCGCACAGTCACCTTCTTGGTCATGATCTCCTTAAAGAGCACCATCTGTTCCTCTGGACGATCGATGAGCATGAGAAGCGGACGAGTATGTCCTTCACTGATCTTTCCCTGTCCAAGCGCTGTCAGCATCTCCTCCGGAAGTGAAAGTATGCGAAGTGTATTGGAAACGTATTCGCGCGAGCGCCCTAGCTTCTTCCCGATGTCTACGTGTGCAAGCTTGAATTCATCAGCAAGACGCATGAACGCATGTGCACGTTCCACTGGATTGAGATCTGCGCGCTGAAGGTTTTCTATGATGGCAAGTTCAAGCTTTACTTGCGGAGTGTCGCCAACACGGATAACGACCGGCACCTGCAAAAGTCCTGCAAGCTTAGAAGCTCGCAAACGACGCTCTCCAGCGATGAGTTCATATTCTACAGCGATGCCTCCGTCGTCTTTTTGGTATTCAACGCGAGACACGGTGAGCGGCTGCATAACACCATACTGACGAATCGATTCAGCGAGGTCTCGAAGTGGACCTTCTTCGAACTCTCGGCGGGGTTGATACGGGTTTGGACGGACCTTGTCGACGTCTACCCAGAAAATTGAGTTGGAATATAATTCTGCCATGGGCCCAGTATAACGTATCGTGTATAAAGTATAAAGGCCGAAAAAATGGCACAATATGGAAAAATCTGTGCATTTCGTGTAGAATGCGGTCCAAGCCCGGGTGATGAAATTGGTAACCATGCGCGACTCAAAATCGCGTGCCGAAAGGCTTGGGAGTTCAAGTCTCCCCCTGGGCACAATCGTATGCCTCAAAACAAAGCTGTTCTTGCCTATATAATTGGAGTCTCTCTTGGTGACGGAAACCTGTCTAACCCGAACGGTAGAGCGGTACGTCTTCGTATCTCTTGCGATAAAAAGTATCCTAACCTGATCTTTCATATTCAAGAAAACTTACAAAAGATATTTCCAAAAAATAAAGTATCCCTAGTAAATAGGGAGAAATATAATGTTGTTGACGTCTCATGTTATTCAAATAATCTTGAGGAATTACTCGGATGGAAAGTTGGATCAAAGGTAAGCCAATCCGTTTCTATTCCAAAATGGATATTAAAATCAGAAAAATATTCTCGTGAATGCTTGCGAGGGTTATTACAAACAGATGGATCTATTTACAAAGACAGAGGCTATGTAATGGTAAATTTCACAACAATCATCAAACCACTCAGTGAGAATGTTATGAATATTTTGGATTTGCTTGGATACAAACCTCAAATCAGGAAGGTGCCATTTAAAGGAAAATTTGCATACATAGTCAGAGTATCAAAAAATACCTCAGACCTAATTACTGATATTGATCTATGGAAAAATTAAACCCCAAACTGATCGTCATCCTCGGTCCGACAGCCACAGGGAAAACAGCACTCTCGATCGAGCTTGCCAAAAAATATAACGGTGAGATTATTTCTGCCGACTCACGACAGGTATACAAAGGCCTGGATCTTGGCACAGGCAAAGTGACAAAAAAAGAAATGGCGGGCATCCCCCATCACCTGCTCGATGTTGCCGATCCGAAGAAGCAATTTTCTGTCGCTCAATATATCACACTCGCCGAACAAGCGATTGGTGATATTCTCTCTCGAGGAAAATTGCCAATTATCTGCGGGGGCACCGGACTCTATATCGACATGCTCATCAACGGCACAGTGCTCCCTGAAGTACCGCCAAATGAAAAGCTTCGCTCCAAACTCGCAAAAAAATCTGCAGAGCAGCTCTTTGAAATGCTGAAAAAGATCGACCCCGCGCGTGCAAAGACTATCGATCAAAACAATCCTGTTCGCCTTATTCGTGCGATCGAAATCGCGAAGGCGATCGGCAAAGTGCCAACAATAAAAAACAACAAACCAAAATACGACGTATTGAAAATCGGACTTGATACGGATGACGTAAACCTAAAATCTCGGATTTCGACTCGCTTGAAAGCGCGCATCGACGCCGGAATGATTCATGAAGCAACCAGCCTCCACACAAAGGGTCTTTCATGGAAACGAATGGAGGAGCTCGGCCTTGAGTATCGCGCTATGGCTCGCCTGCTGACAAAAAAAATAGCTCGCGAAGAGTTCGAGCAAAATCTTGCGACAGATAGCTGGCAGTATGCAAAACGACAGAGAACCTGGTTTCGCCGCGACAAGACCATCGCATGGCTTGACCCAACGAAAAAATCCGCGGAAAAGGCAGCGTTTAGATTTACAAAGACATTTCTTACTAAGCCTTAGTCTTGCGTGAAAATCGTTCGGCTTGAGCCACTGTCTCCTCCTGCCACGTCATCCGAGCATCAATGAGAAGCTTCAACATTACAGTCAGCCGATTGAGATCTTGAGGCGTAAATATACGGTTTGTATCAAGCAATACGTCGCATTCTTTTTCAAACACTTGGCGAGCTTCGCTCAAGTATTCCTTCAAAAAATCATGACTACCATCCTCAACATGGACTGCGTCATGCGAAATCCAATACAAAGGCCTGCCGGAAGAATCCGACACAAGATACTTATGCAATTGTAATTTAATCGCGTACATGGCTAGCTTTCATATCCGGCATCAATACTGCCAAATGCCGTCTTTGTAACAATGACATGATCGACCAGATCGATGCCGATAAGCTTCCCTGCCTGGATAAGCTGCTTTGTGACTACAATATCCGCCTCCGATGGATCCACTTCCCCTGAGGGATGATTGTGCACGAGGATCACCGCAGCAGCCGCATATTCGAGCGCCGGACGAAATACTTCGCGAGGATGAATGATGTTCGTATCGATGGTGCCGATGGAAATGATCTCGTCGTGAATGACTTTGTAATGAGAATTGAGATAGATGCCACGAAGATGCTCTTTTGAGAGATCACGCATGTCTTTGACGTATTCGAATACGTCGATCGCAGTGCGGATGACCGGCGCACTTGCAGCATTCTTTTTGTAGAATCTGCGGCCAAGTTCGGCGCAGGCCACGATTTGCGATGCCCGCACGATAGGGATGTCCAAATCCTCGGAAAGCTTCTGCGGATTGGTCGCCGCCATGATGCTCTTCTCGCCGTACTCGCGCATGATCCGGCTCGACATGGTGAGCACGTCTTCTTTGGTCGTACCGAGGTTCAAGACCACGGCTAAAAGATCGCTCGTAGAGAGCGCTTGCGGACCATGCTTTTGCAATTTCTCGCGAGGACGATCTGATGGAGGGAGGTCGTGAATGGTCAAAACATATCGTTTGCCTGGATTATCGATTGTTTGAACATTCGTTTTGCGGTGATAAGCAATTTTCATTCCTACATTATAGAAAGAAAATGTTAAACGAATTCTAAACGGATTTTCTACTGATGGGGAAAATAAGTGGATTTTTGCGGGCAGTGGAGGAATCGGACCTCCGACAGCGGATTTGGAGGCCGCAGTTTTGCCACTAAACTAACTGCCCGTGACGCCCTATTTATACCTTTCCATGAAGGTTTTTGCAATGGCATTCAATTTCCTAGCAATTGAAACATCTCCATAACATACTTTTATACAACCTTGATATCCTTCTTTTTTATATTTATGGTCGCTTGATTTTCTGTACGATTTATTAAACTGCGAATATGGAATTTGAGTGATTTTTGACCAAAATAATTTCTGATCTTCTTCACTGTGATAGTCATGAAGATGCATCAATATCCTAAATTTGCTCTCATCAAGACTAAATGAATTTCGAAACAATACTAAGAAAGACTGGATCAATCCCGGATCAGAGTTAGTGAATATCACTCCTCTTATTTCTTTGTTACCTTCACAATAATAGATCAGTGAGCAAAGTATTGCTTGGGTACGATTATCAATAGCATCGGTATTTACAATCTCATTGGCATACTTCATTGCCGCAATATTTTTTTGCTTTGTCTTTTCCCTTATTGTTATCTCTGACTGCATGCGAGCCTTTGTTGATCTATCATTCAACCTTTTTCGGGCTTCTTGTGAAAGAGTAACGGGTTGTACCCATCTTGAAATAGTGCTCTTTGAAACACCGATTTGCTCGTGAAGCTCCTTTACTGAATACCCGAGTTTTCGGAGAATCATTGTTTTAAGCTGAAGTTCTTTTTTCATACCGAATAGCCATACAGAGTTATATAACTATTGGTTAAACAAATTCTAAACAAAAAATTTGCCTGAGACAAAACAAAAACCCCGTTCGGGGTTTTTGTTTCTTATTTTTTGACTTCCTTGTGCTTGGTCTGCTTCTTGCACCACTTGCAATACTTTTTGAGCTCGATCTTTCGGGTGACGAGTTTCTTGTTTTTACTGCTCCAGTAGTTGATGCGCTTACAGGTTCCGCAGCCGAGTTTGATCAATTTGTCTTGTGACATAGTGAGCAGATACTACTATATTTCCCTAAATAAATCAACCCTAGAGGGATATTCTGGGTAAAAGTGGGCTAATGCGGGTCGTAACCTCATAATTGATAGTATCCGATCGATCGGCCAATTCTTGGGCAGAAATGGACTTGTCGCCCTGCTGCCCCAGCAAAACCACCTCGTCCCCTTCGGCGATTTCAGGCACATTGGTAGCATCGACTACGAACATATTCATAGAAACACGACCGATGACGGGGCACCGCCTGCCTCCAATCAGCACCATACCCTTGTTTGAAAGCGAGCGAGGATAGCCGTCGGCATATCCTTGCGGAATGAGTGCCGTGCGGGTTTCTTTTTGAGTCTTATACGAGAGCCCGTATCCCACTGTCGCTCCGACAGGCAATGTCTTCACCTGGGCAACGTGCGTCTTCCAAGAAAGTACAGGCAGGAGCTCAAACCCTTTCTTTGTGTATTGACGCTTCAATTGCTCGCTCGGCCACATGCCATACGCGCCAACACCAGTACGAATGATCGCATTCTTGCCGGCATCTTTTTCGTATGCGAGAAGGCCACTCGTCGCAGAGAGATGAGTCTGCAGGCCGGAGTACCCGGCGTCGGCAGCAATCTTTTGCATGCGTGCATAAGCGTCAATCTGTTTTTCCGCATGAGAAAAATCCGACGTATCTTCGATGTTTGCAAAATGGCCATACATGCCAGTGATAGTTATCTTGGCGGATTTTTTCGCTTCAGCGAAAAAATCCGCAAGCTCTGCCTCAAGAAATCCTTCGCGGCCAAGCAAAGCATCGCAAGCAATGTGCACTTCCTGCTTCATATCAGCTTCATCTGCCGCCTTTGCGATCTCAAAAAACTGCTTCTGCGAAAAAACACTCAAAATGCATCCGAGCCGGATAGCCTCGCCAAGTATGCTCGGCATCACATACCCCAACAGAAATGTCGGCTTCGTTGAGACAGAGCGCAACAGGCGAAGTTCTTCGATGCTGTTGACAATGAAATAATCAACGTGTTCTTCTGCCATCTGTACGATTTGGTTTTGTCCGTGTCCGTACGCATTACCCTTGACTGCAAAGGCGAACTGCGTTCCCTCTTTTGAGAGAGAACGAAGGGCCTTGAGATTGTGCTCAAGATTGGATGAGGAGAGTTCAATATAGGAAAGCGAAACCTCGTTGGACATACGGGGATTCTAGCATCTCAAGCCATAATAAAAAACCATGAGTCCGCAACCGGACTAAAGTCTAATTTTATTACTTGAGATTGCTCAAAAATTCGGCAAAGACTGACTCGATCGAATTGGCCACGACTTCCGTAAAAAATTCCCGAGGCGTATTTTTTGAAAGATACTCAAACATGCTTTTATAGCTGCTAAAATTAGCATCAGGGATCTCGGCTCGAGCATCTTCGTCGAGTGCGGTAAAAAGTTCGGCCGCGGCAGTGAGCATAATCGTGGCTTCGATCTTTTCGAGAAGCTCACCCTTTTCCTTGTCAGAAAAACCCTGTTCTGCGACAAGCTCGTTAAAAATATTCCGTATGACGTTTTTTTCTGCGGTTGTTGTAGGCATATTATTGCAAGGCAGCTTCTCCGTTAGGCGCATCCCTGAATTTCAGGAGACGGCTCGTCATCTGCTTCACTTCTTCGGCGCCAGCCTCCGCCGTGAGTCCGGCCGTATCAATCATGTAGTCGAGTGCTTCGCGGATAATTTGAGGATCTCGATTATCAAGCGTCTTTCTCAAAATAACATTCAGAGTGGCCCCGAGCATATTTTTCAGGCCCGTATAACCTTCTTCAAGCAAAGCATCGATTTTGACGAATATCGGATGAGGATTGTACTCGTTTGTAAGATTGGGTAGTTGTTCCATGCCTCTATGGTAATAGAGACCGGCTTTCTGCACAAGTGCCATTTTTTTATACTGTGCTCCCGGCAGGAATCGAACCTGCACCACCTCCTTCGGAGGGAGATATTGTATCCATTCAACTACAGGAGCAATGCGACTCATTTATATCAATAATGGGGTGCAATTGAAAGCTGTTCAAAAATATGTATACTGTAGGAGTTCTCACAAAAATGCGTCGTTACTCAAGTGGTCTACGAGGGCAGACTGTAAATCTGCTGACTTCGGTCTTCGTTGGTTCGAATCCAACACGGCGCACAAAAGCATGTGTTCAAAAAGAGAGCCTCTACGGCTCTCTTTTTTGCTTTTGTGAACCGGAGTGATATTTCGCGAGCACGCGAAATCACGAGGTGGGGTCGCGAAAATTCCGAGTGGCGACGAGGAATTATTTGTGACCAGAAAACTACATCAAACGACGGCAAAATAATTATCCAGACCGAATCCAGCAACGCTTTCCTATTTCTCCATCCAGCGCTTAAGGCGCTTCATGTTTCTTGTGAACAGCCAGGCAATGGGACGAGAGAATCCATGGCCGCGCATCTTGCCGTAGCAATATGTTTGCATGTCTTTGACAGTAAAGTGTTCCGTTCCTTCGAACTTTCCGTTTTTAAAACAATATGAGCAGTATTCGGCCGACTTGCTTCCATCGGCATTTGTTCCTCCGCCCTCGGGATCCTTTTTGAGCGGCATGCCGCAGCTTTGACAGATGTTTTTCATGAGAAAATTATAGCATGCACAAAGCCTCCTAAAAAAGGAGGCTTTGTCGAATTTCTATTTGATTGCTACGCCGTCTTTCGGCTTCGTGCTGAGATAGTGCTTTTTACTTTCTTCGGAGCGGTTTTCTTTTCCACGATCAGTGCGCCTTCTTTCACGCTGACGCGAACCGTATCGCCCTTGCCAATGTTGTTCGAAATCAGGAACGATGCTACCGGGTTGAGGATCTTGGTCTGGATCAAGCGATTGAGCGGACGCGCACCATAATGCGGATCGTAGCCATCCTTCGCAAGGAGATCAAGCGCTTCGCTTGAGAGCTCAAGAGCGATCCCTTTTGCAGCCAAGCGGTCGGAAACGACCTTGATGCGGATCGTAACGATATCGCGGATTGATTCTTTCGACAAAACATCGAAGAGTACGATCTCGTCCACGCGATTGAGGAATTCTGGACGGAACTGCTCCTTAAGAGCGTCGAGTACTTTGCCTTTGACCGATTCATAGTCGCCGATCGTGGAATTATTGGTGAATCCGATCGACTCCATCTTTTCAATGAACTGGCTGCCGATATTGCTTGTCATGATGATGACCGTGTTCTTGAAGTTAACCACGCGTCCCTTTCCATCGGTCAGGCGTCCGTCGTCGAGCACTTGCAGAAGCAAGTTGAATACTTCAGGGTGGGCTTTTTCGATTTCATCAAAGAGAATCACGGAGTACGGGCGATGACGCACAGCTTCGGTGAGCTGACCAGATTCGTCGTAGCCAACATAGCCCGGAGGCGAACCGACGAGCTTGCTCGTACTGTGACGATCCATGTATTCGCTCATGTCCACGCGAATAAGCGCCTTGTCATCGTTGAACATGAATTCGGCCAGGCTCTTGGTGAGTTCTGTCTTTCCCACACCAGTCGGTCCAAGGAAGATAAATGAGCCAATTGGACGGTTTGGATCACTGATGCCGGCGCGTGAACGGCGCACGACGTCTGCGACGCGCTTGATGGCATCGTTTTGTCCGACGATTCGCTTCTCAAGCTCCGCTTCCATGCGCTCAAGCTTGGCACGCTCCTCCTCGAGCATCTTCACGAGCGGGATCCCCGTCCAGCGGGCAACAACCTCGGCAATATCCTCGGTCGTGATCTCTTCCTTCAGCATTCGGCGAGACTTCTGCAATTTCTTGAGGCGAGTGAGCTTTTGTTCCAGTTCTTTCTGCAGCGACGGAATGCGTCCGTAGCGGATCTCGGCAGCCTTGGTAAGATCGGCTCGGAGTTCGGCGTTTTCCGCTTCGAGCTTGAGCGACTCTAGCTCTTTTTTGATGGCGCGGATTTCGGATACGAGCAGTTTTTCATTCTGCCATTTCAGTTCGATTTCCTTGGTCGTTTCTTTCAGGTTGGCAATCTCTTTCTCGATATTCTTCACGCGGACTTTCATCTCCTTTGTATCTTCATTTTTGAGCGCTTCGCGTTCCACTTCAAGGCGCATGACCTTGCGGTGTGCGTCTTCCAGGATCGGCGGCTTGTTTTCAAGCGCGATGCGAAGAGCCGATGCTGCCTCGTCGATGAGGTCGATAGCCTTGTCGGGAAGGAAACGGTTTGTGATATAGCGAGTTGAAAAATTAACCGCCGAAACGATGGCATCGTCCGTGATGCGCACGCCGTGGAAAACCTCGTATTTTTCTTTTAGTCCGCGAAGAATGGCGATCGCATCTTCGGGAGATGGTTCGTCCACAAACACCGGCTGGAATCGGCGAGCGAGTGCCGGATCCTTTTCAATGTATTTCTGGTATTCCTTGAGCGTTGTGGCTCCGATGGCACGAAGCTCACCGCGCGCAAGCGCAGGCTTGAGCATGTTTGATGCATCGAGCGAGCCTTCGGATGCGCCGGCCCCAACAAGCGTGTGGATCTCATCCACAAAGAGAATGATCTTGCCGTCGGCCTTTTCAATCTCCTTCATGATCGCCTTGAGGCGTTCCTCAAATTCGCCGCGGTATTTTGTACCAGCGAGCAACGAGCCGAGGTCGAGAGACACGATCTCTTTGTCTTTCAGTGATTCAGAAATGTCGCCCTTTGCGATGCGGTTGGCCAGGCCTTCCACGACAGCGGTCTTCCCAGTGCCGGCTTCGCCGATGAGGATCGGATTGTTCTTTGTGCGTCGCGAAAGGATCTGCATGATGCGCATGATCTCGGTATCACGGCCGATGACAGGATCGAGTTTGTCTTCACGCGCGAGCTTGGTGAGATTGCGCGTGTATTTTACAAGCATGCGCATCTTCTTTGGAGATTCGATGTCTCCGCCTCCACTATTTTTCAACTCGTCGAGTACTTTGAGTACGAGATCTTTTGACAAATGAAAGCGTGCAAGGATCTCTTTGGCTTCGCCTGTCACCTGCAAGATCGCCAAAAAGAGATGCTCCGTCGAAACGAATTCATCTTTGAGCGATGCGGCGATCTTGGAAGATTCTTCGATAGCGCTCGCCAGGTCGGGAGTGAGGTAGATCTGATAGCTCGGAGAAAGCGTCTGTGTCGTTTCAGGCATTTCGATCGATTCAAGGAGCGTGTCCGTCAAAAGCACGGTGTCGATGTCGAGCTTGTCGAGAATGGAAATGACCATGGACTCATCCTGGGTGAGAAGGGCGCCGAGCAGATGCAACGAAGAAACATGGTTTTGGCCACGTTCGATGGCAAATTCGTGCGCACGACGAATCGCTTCTTTGGCTTTGGTTGTGAAGTGATTGAATGGAGGCATTGGAGTAAATGTAAAAATTAAAATGAAAAGCTTAAACTGGATTGCGAACGATTCTATAATACCATTTTTATTGCTAAAGTCAAATTATTGCGCGGGAGGAATTGTGGGTGTCGGAGTAGTCGGAACAATAGGGTTTGTAATGAATTTCGAGATTGCATCTGCACCCAATATTGCCGTTCCATAATCCCCTTTCGGCATAACTAATCCGAGCACTGCTCCATCAAGATTGACCGCGATCGCACCGGTCAGACTCTGAGCAACTTCGGGATCCAAGATAATCTCGCTTGAATCCATTCCGTCGGCGCCTTTTTGTATCGACTGAATAATTCCCTTTCGCACTGCTGTTCGAGAAACAATGACGGCACTCATGCCTGTCTTGATATCAGATTCATTTGCAAAAGAAACCTTTGGCATGTCTTTGTTGTCAGCGAGAACGGTCGGAGCGGTGAGGAGTGAAAATCCGAGCGGAGAAACAGTAAAGGTCTTTACGGGATACGTACCCGATCCGAACCGTATGTAATACGGCTGCATTCCATCGATGGTTGCATCGCCGGTAATGAAAGCTCCCCCGCCGATCGAATAAACAGTGTCGATAGGTTCGGTAGAATCTTTTGACATCAGAAGTGCACCGGTAGCTCCGCGGACCATGCCCACCACATTTGCAACCAGATCATCTTCTTTCACGATGACGGTTTGTGTTTTTTGTGGCATATATCCCGGAACGACTTTCTCAACTGTCTGCTGAACTACGCGAGTAATAGTCTGGGTCACACCGGTCGGAGCCTGCTGCATAAGGGTGACGGTCACGATACCGGTAGCAATGGAAACAACGAACGAAAGGAGGACGGCCAGCCAAATAAGCTGCGTCTTGTTCAGGTCTTTGATTTCAACAGGGCGAATTTCCTGATCCATATGCCCAGTATATCATAGGAGTCAAATTAGGAATTACGGACAGCATGCAACCAAAAATACATTCATTTGACTTATTTTTAGATTAATTTTAATGTAAATAAAAATATACGTTATGGGCGCGACTCTATTTTATAAGGAAGGAAAATATTCTCAGGAGAAATGCGAAAAAGCTCTTGAAGCGGGATATAGCGTTGGCTGGGTTGGCACAAAACCGCCACCAACAAACGAAATCACCATCCCAATAACAGTGAAGCCTGTCTATGATAACGAAGAAATAATTGGGTACAACATAGACAAGGAAGAATGAATATTCTCAGAAAGAAACAAAGAAGCGCTTACAGAGCGCTTCTTTTATTTATACTTTTCAAAAATCTGTTTCAATGATTTCAGGACGAATGCTATTTGACGCTTTGTCGTCCCTCGTCCGAACGAGAACCTCACGCTTCCCCATTTTTCCGCATCTTCTTTTCCATAGAGTGCTTCGAGGACGTGTGAGGATATATCCTTCGCACTGTCGCATGCGCTGCCCGCTGAGGCGCTTATACCTTTTGCGTCCAGCTCCAAAACCAAGAGCTCGCTGGAAATATTCGGGAAAGAAACATGCACATTGTTTGGCAAGCGAAATTCCTGGCTTCCGTTGATGCGCGCCTCAGGAAAAGTACTCTTGACCTCTGAGATAAAGTACGACTGCAGGATCTGCAAAAACGGGACTTCTTTTTCTTTTATATTCTCTGCTTCGGTAAGTGCGGCGGCCATACCCACTGATCCCGCAATATTCTCAGTACCCGAGCGCAATCCCCGTTCCTGACCTCCTCCATACTGCATTGGATCGATCGGAACATTGCGCGAAACATACAATGCGCCGATTCCATGAGGGCCGCCGAGCTTCGTACCATTCCATGAAAAAAGATCGACGCCAAGCTGCTCCATATTGCAGTTCAAATAAGCGACAGCTTGGCACGCATCGGTATGGAAGAGCGGGTACAAATTTCCTTTTGTCTTTGTGCTTTCAGCTGCATATTTTTTATAGTGGCGGATCTCTTTTGCGATCTCCTTTATTGGCTGGATCGCTCCAATCTCATTGTTGGCATAGCCGATCGAAACAAGAATCGTTTCTGGACGCAAAGCCGAACGCAATTCCTTCAAGTCGATCAATCCCTGTTCGTCGACAGGCAGATATGTCACCTGCGCTCCAACTTTTTCCAAATGCCAGCAAGTCTCGAGTACAGCAGAGTGCTCGATCGCAGTCGTTATGATATGCAAATCCTTCCCGGCAAATTCTGGCGACAGACGTGCGTGCTTGAACACTCCCATGATCGCAAGATTGTTCGCCTCGGTTCCGCTTCCCGTAAACACGATCTCGTCAGGCAATGCATGCAAAACATCGGCGATCGCCTTTCGCGCTCCTTCGAGCGCCTGGCGTGCCAACACTCCGTCTTTGTGGATCGAGCTTGGATTGGCAAACAGTCTTTCTGCCTGACGCATTTCTCTCTGAACAACAGGAAGAAGCGGCGCTCCAGCCGCATAGTCCATATAAGTTCTTTTTTTGAGTATATTTTTGAATTTCATGACTTTTTCAGGACTCCAAAATACTTTGTATTTAGGGTCGTTTTAGTATATACTCCGTTCCGTATGAGTACAAACACCCTCCTTTTTGGAGTCCTTTTTATTCTCATGGCAATTGCCTTGGTTTTTATCGTTCGGATCGAAATCCGCCTGAAAAAAATCTTTAAGGGATCCAAGGCTCATTCACTTGAAGGACTGATCGCCGACATCGGAGCGCAAGTACAAGCACTCAACGACCAGGGCGACATGCACGCAAGACATCTCTCGCATCACGACAGCCGCATCACCAAACTCGGACGCGGAGTGAAACTCATTCGCTTCAATCCATTCCCAGACGTCGGAGGCACGCAAAGCTTCGCTGTGGCGATCATGAACGAAGACGGCAACGGAGTCGTGTTCTCCAGCCTCTACTCGCGCGAGCGCATGAGCGTGTTTGCAAAGCCGATCGTAAACGGAAAGTCCGATATCGAACTCACACCTGAAGAACAAGGAGTGGTCATCGAAGCACAAAAAGATGCAAGCCTCTAACATTATCTATGGCAAAAATCATATCCCCCGAACAACCTCAGCAGAAAGTACCCCGCGCACCAATCGTGGTTGTCATGGGTCATATCGACCACGGCAAATCGACTCTTCTCGACTACATCCGTAAAACGAGCGTCGTAGAGGGCGAAGCCGGAGGTATCACGCAGCATCTCTCTGCCTATGAAGTGGCACACAAGGATGCCGAAGGCAAGGACCGCACCATCACCTTCCTCGACACACCTGGTCACGAAGCATTCAAGGGTATGCGCAACCGCGGAGCACAGGCTGGCGACATCGCCATCCTCGTTGTCTCGGCTGAAGACTCGGTAAAGGCACAGACCATCGAGGCGTGGAAGACGATCGTGGAGGCAAACATTCCATTCGTCGTCGCCATCAACAAAATCGACAAACCCAACGCCAATCCGCAAAAGGTAAAGATGGACCTTGCAGAAAAAGGCATCTATCTCGAAGGATTCGGCGGAGACATTACGTTCGCAGAGATCTCGGCAAAGACCGGTGCCGGCATGGATTCGCTCCTTGAAACTATCCTTCTTGTGGCCGACATCGCCGAACTCTCTGGAAACCCAAGCATTCCCGCAGAAGGCATCATGATCGAATCGCATCTCGACGCGCGCCGAGGCATCACTGCCACGCTCATCGTCCAGAACGGCACGCTCAAGAAAGGCATGCATATCGTCTGCGGAAGCGCGATCGCAAACACGCGCATCATGGAAAACTACAATCTCAAGCCTATCGACAGCGCCACACTCTCTCAGCCTGTGGGCATAGTCGGCTGGAGCGAAATGCCCCCTGTCGGAGAACTCTTCCAGAGCTTTGCGACAAAGAATGAAGCTGAGCAGGCTGCAAAGGAATACCGCGAACATCTGCATTCACAGACAGGCAAGAATGCCAGCGCAGCCATCGTCCAAGAGAAGCGCATTCCAATAATCATTCGCACCGACACCGGAGGCACCGCTGATGCCGTCGTATCTGAGATCCAAAAACTGGCTCAGCCTTCGATCGGATGGAAGATCCTTTCTGCCGGCGTCGGAACGATCGGAGAAAACGACGTTCGCATGGCTGGAGTGGATCCAGAGGCGATCATCGTTGGGTTCAATACAAAGCTCGATGCCCGCGCCCGCGATCTCAACGAACAGCTCCAAGTTCCTGTCTACACTTTCGACATCATCTACAAACTCTCCGAACACCTCGCAGCTCTCCTTGAGGAACGCCGGCCTCGAGTGGAAACGCTCGTAGTCGGAGGAATCCTTAAAGCGCAGAAAATATTTTCCAAGACAAAAGACCGCCAGGTCGTGGGAGGCACCGTGCAACAGGGAGAGATCAGCGTCGGCAATGATGTGCGCATCCTTCGCCGCGAAGGCGAAATCGGCCGAGGCACCATCGTAGGTCTTGAGCAGAGCAAGGTAAAGACCAAGACCGTCGTTGAAGGCCTGGCCTGCGGATGCTTGATCGAATCGCGCATCGAGATCGCTCCGGGAGACATGATCGAAGCCATAACCAAAGTCATCGAATAAAACTCATATGCCGATCCGCGACCACAACGAAAAACTTGAGAATGCCATCACTCGCGAAGCCGCGATGTTCTTTGAGCGCGAAGGCAACAGACAGGCGCTCATCACCGTGACTCACACCGTCCTCACCAAACGAGGCAACGGAGCGACGCTCTTTATCTCCGTCTTTCCCGAGAACAAGGAAAAAGCCGCGCTCGATTTCGTAAACCGAAACCTGGGCGAGCTTCGTCGCGTACTGCGCGAAAAGATCCGCTCCCGCGCGATCCCCTCGCTTCGCGTCATTCCGGACCACGGCGAACAGCAGCGCGACCACATCAACGCACTTTTGAAAGAATAATAATACCTGATATAGTCTTTGGGTACCGCAAATGACCTGGTAGAAAAGTGGTAATTCAAGGGACTGCAAATCCCTCATCGCGGGTTCGATTCCCGCCCAGGTCTCAATGTGCGAGTAGTGATATCACTTGCCCGAGTGATGGAATGGTAGACATAGGGGACTTAAAATCCCCAGCCCTCAACAGGCGTGTGGGTTCGACTCCCACCTTGGGCACCGTGCTCAACAAGAGTGATCGAGAGATTGTGAACTGCTTCACAATCGGGTGGGAGTCGAAAGACTTTTTGTTATCGAATTTACATACTCGCAAATGAGATCAAAAAGTACCTGTCGATGTAGTCGGCGACTACACCTTGGGCACCGCTTGAAAAGTGTGTAAAAAAAGGTATACTTGTTTTGTTTTATACATCCACCCGTAGCTCAGCTGGTAGAGCACTCGACTCTTAATCGATTGGTCGTTGGTTCGATTCCAACCGGGTGGACCCGTAGTAATGCATCTATAGCATCGTATATAGAGTGCCGGAGTGGCGTAATGGTAGCCGCGCCAGTCTTAGGAACTGGTGGAGCAATCCGTGGAGGTTCGAGTCCTCTCTCCGGCACTCTGCATATGAAGTACGTCAAATAATGAAAAAACGCCTTGATATAAGGCGTTTTTTCATTATCCATACATATTGACTTTTTGTCAAAAATAGTGTAGAATACTGTCGAACCTGAAAAGAGTAGGTACGGGTGAAAACCTTTACCGAATCAATATATACACCATTGACTTCCCTTCCGAACCGAGGCTATACGCGCTTGGTTGGACCATAGGGGAAGAACGATTTTCGAAACCTTAAAAATTCCATAGATATGAAAAAAAACAAATACTGGTGGACGATTCCACTTGGAGTAAACATTGCCTGTACAATACTATTCGCAAAATACTGGCATAGTGAAGAAA
>JAHFNM010000037.1 GCA_023267415.1 Candidatus Nomurabacteria bacterium | reverse complement strand
GACTGGCTTGGCATCTATGCTACCCGCCTCAATGCCGAACTCATCCGTCTCTCATTGAAAGACATTGCCGAACCTGAAATATTCTTTGATCCCACAAATGTCGCGCTCTCTGGCAAGCCGGTGCTTGTCGGTGGGGGATGGAAGCCTGGACACTCGAGCGATGGTTCGGCAGTAGGTCTCGCAAAAACTCTCGGAGCAAAGAAGCTCATCAACCTTTCGAATATCGACTATGTCTACACTGCCGATCCCCGCACCAATCCCGATGCAGTAAAAATTGAGAAGTCGAATTGGGCTGATTTCCGCAAGCTTCTCCCGACAGAATGGAATCCCGGAATCAATGCACCGTTTGACCCCATCGCAGCACAAATGGCCGAAGAACTTGGCCTTGAAGTGGTCGTGATGAACGGCAAGAATCTTGAAAACCTCGAGAATTATTTGGATGGAAAAGAATTTGTCGGAACAGTGATACAGTAATCAGTATGAATGCAAAAAGGACAAATCTTGTTATTAATGTGGCCATTCTGACAGTTTTTGTCTTGGTTGCTTTGAAGGCGGCAGGCGGGATCAGTCCTAAGTCCATTTTGTATATTGGTCTAGCGTGCGTTGTTTTGCTGGTTGTTTTCTATCTCGGCAATAAAAGAATGGATGATCCGAAAGCTTCTCCCCTTGAAAGATCGGTTATTGGAATTTTTGCTGATTTTTACTGGCTACGTAGATTGACCGAACGGGAAAAAGATCTGCAAAAGCATCCGGAAAAAAATAGTGTTGCCGGTTTGGTTGATTGGGCAAACAATATTGATGCTCCGGCAGAAACAATCACTGAAGACGAAGCGAAAAAGTAGTTATGGCTATCATCATAAAAACAACCCCAGTCGGAAAGTTTGATATCGAATGCATATCAAATTTCCAACGGGGCGAGAGGTGCCAGATTCGACTTTATGCTTAATTAATGGTAATTTGTGCTTTACAATGTCCGTAATAATTAAGACTCCATCAGAAATAGAGAAGCTTCGCGAGGGAGGGAAGCACCTTGCCATGGTTCTTGCCGAGGCTGCAGCACTCGTGCGGCCGGGCATTTCGGCCATGGAACTTGAAGAGTTGGCTCAGAAGCGCATCAAGGAGATGGGAGACACTCCGGCCTTTTTGGGCTATAAGCCAGCCGGCCACCGCACTCCATATCCTGCGGCCCTCATTGTTTCAGTGAATAATGTCGTGGTTCACGGCATTCCGACAGCAAAGATCATCCTTAAAGAGGGTGATGTCGTTTCACTCGATCTTGGCATCAAACACGACGGACTCTTTACCGATCATGCCGTCACTGTGCCTGTGGGCGACGTTGCGAAAGACAAGGCCAAGCTCATTCAGGTAACTCGCGAATCGCTCGCCGTAGCGCTTGAAGCAATCGTTCCTGGTGCACGCACAGGGGACATTGGTCATGCAGTGGAATCATTTGCAAAGAAAGCTGGAAAATATGGCGTAGTCAAAGCTCTGGCAGGTCACGGCGTGGGCCGCGCGATCCATGAAGATCCATACATTCCAAACTATGGCCGAAAGGGAACAGGAGAACTTCTCGTTCCCGGAATGGTTGTGGCAATCGAGCCCATGCTCACGCTAGGTTCCGACGAAGTTATTGAGGGAAGCGACGGATACAGTATGAAGACGGTTGATGGTTCTTGCGCTGCGCATTTTGAGCATACAATCCTTATTACAGAAACGGGGTACGAAATACTAACTTTAGTGTAATTTTTGTGTCATCCCGGCCTCCGAGCCGGGATCCATGTGAATTTACTCCAAATACGAATGGATGCCGGATCGTGGTCCGGCATGACAGAAAAAATCCCGCATTAGATGCGGGATTTTTTGACTGCCTTTTTTGCCGAGGGTTTCTTTGCTTTGACAGCTTTTCTTTTTATCGGCTTGAGAGCCTTGATCCCATGCTTTTTCTTCTCGATCGGCGTGCCAAACACTTGTGCGGGAGTGAGCCTGCCGACAAACACGGATGTATCCTGGTTTTTACCCGAGCCTTTGCTCTGCAAGACTACATCGGTTTCTTCGCCTGTTTCGCGGTCGATGAGGGCAACGGCTTCAAGGATGGTCTGCACCTTTTTCATTTTGCGCTCCTTGCGATGCTTCTCGGCGAGCTTGAAGAGAAATTCAAGTGTTTTGAGCACTGGTACATCGGCAAAGACCTCGGCTATCTTCTTCGCGTTTCCGGTTTCGACATGGATAAGGGCTGCGTGTCGGGCATTCTTTTCCGCAAGCCGATTCCATTCTTCATTTGAGATCTTTGGCATGCGTCTATTGTCGTATTTCCGCAGTGTGCTGTCAATTCTTTTTCTTTGTTATGCCTGTTATACTGTACGAACGTAATCCCATGGAAAGTTTTGAAGCAAAACCCATACCCCAATTCCGCTCTGCAGAAGAAGAGATCGCTTTTTTGCGCGCGCAAGTGACGGAACAAGAGAAAGCTCTGCAAGCAAGCGGTCAGGAAAAATCTCGCGAACAGATCGCCGATGAGACGATCCGCGCATACAAAGAGATTCCGGCAGATCAAGTCTTGCATAAGAGTGTGCAGATGCCGGCCAAGGAACAAGATCAATTCGTCCTTCGCCTCAAGCCAGAGCAGCATGATGCAATCATGGAAGAATTGCTCGGCATCCTACTTGCAAAAGGGGTCAAAAACGCACTCGATATTGCCTCGGGTATGAACAATCCGCATGTGGACGACGATTTTCATCGCTTCTTAGTGCAATACCTGCAAGCCACGGGCACTATTCCTGGATTGAAAGAGTCGACCACACTCTTCCGCTCGCTCGACGCCAAGCTTTTTGAGATCACCTTGCCGGAAGTGGAAGAAGGTAAGAAAAAGAGCATGAAGGAACTGCTCTCCTCGATGGAACAGTTCTATGCCGGTATGCACTCGGTCGGATTTGGACGCGAGAACAAAGACAAGAGCCATTTCACCCTTGAGATCGCACTTGCGAACAACAGCGAACAATTCACTATCTACGCAGCCGTTCCATCGGGCAAAGTGGATCTCTTTGAAAAACAGCTTCTTGCCGTCCAACCTGATGCCAAGCTCACCGAGGTGACCGACGACTACAACGTCTTTACCGAGGGACGCGAGACCGCTATGGGTTCGTACGCACGCTTCGCACAGCAGGATATATTTCCGATCAAGACATATGATTCGTTCGATCATGATCCGATGAACATCATCCTAAACGCTTTTTCCAAACTCAAAGCCGAGGGGGAAGGTGCGGCCATTCAATTTGTGCTCTGTCCTGAAGACGACGCACTTATGCGAAAGTTTCAGCTCGTACTCGACGATGTGAAGCGGGGATATTCGGTCAAAACTGCGCGAAGCATCGGACGCCAGATCGGTAAGGAATTCTTGAAGGTGGGCAAGGAGCTCGTGTTTGGCGCCAAGCCGAAAGAGGAAGAGGAACACAAAGTGGACGAGCGCGCGGTGGAATTCATCACCGAGAAGCTCAAGTCCACCATGATGGCGGCCAACATCCGCATCGTGGCCTCGGCCGAGACCACCGCGCGCTCGTCTGCCATTCTCTCCGAACTCGAATCTGCGTTCAATCAATTCACCGAAGCGGGACGCAACAGCTTTAGCTGGAATCGCGTGCACGGCTCCGACCTGCGTTCTCTCGTGCACGAATTTTCATACCGCCTGTTCAATAGTGATCAGTCGATCCCGCTCAATTTGAAAGAGCTTTCGACCGTGTTTCATTTCCCATATGGTATAGACAAAATGCCTCAGCTCAAGCAGGCAAAGGCCGCAGCCGCTCCAGCTCCGCTCGAAATTCCAAGCACTATGCCGGATCGAGGCATTCTTCTTGGCTACAACGAATATCGCGGAGGCAACAAGCCTATATACATGTCGCGCGAAGATCGCATGCGGCATTTCTATGTCATCGGTCAGACGGGAACCGGTAAGACGGTGTTCCTCAAGAACATGATCATTCAAGACATCCAGAACGGCGATGGATGCTGCTTCATCGATCCGCACGGCACTGACATACAAGAAATTTTGGCAAACATTCCGAAGGAGCGCATCGATGACGTGATCTATTTCGATCCCGCATACACGGCGCGTCCGATGGGTCTCAACATGCTTGAATACGATGAGCGATATCCTGAACAGAAAACGTTCGTCGTCAACGAACTTCTCGCCATATTCAATAAGCTCTTCGATATGAAGACGGCTGGAGGTCCGGCGTTCGAACAATACTTCCGCAACTCAGCACTTTTGGTGATGGAAGATCCGGCATCAGGTTCTACGCTTCTTGAGATAGGGCGCGTGCTGGCCGACAAGTCTTTCCGCGACCTCAAGCTTTCGCGCTGCAAGAATCCGATCATCAAACAATTCTGGGAGAACGCCGAGAAGACGACAGGGGAGCAGTCGCTCGCAAACTTCGTGCCGTATGTCACGAACAAATTCGACGTATTCGTTTCGAACGACATTATGCGTCCGGTCATCGCTCAGCAGGAATCCGTATTCAATTTCCGCAAGATCATGGACGAAAAAAAGATCCTTCTGGTCAATCTTTCGAAGGGTCGCCTCGGCGAGATCAATTCGAACCTTATTGGTCTCATTCTTGTCGGAAAGATCCAGATGGCCGCACTCTCTCGCGTAGATATGTTCGGTCAGCCAATGAACGACTTCTATCTCTATATCGATGAATTCCAAAACATCACTACCAGCTCGATCGAATCGATTCTCTCCGAGGCCCGCAAATACCGCCTCTCGCTCAATGTGGCGCATCAATACGTGGAACAGCTCGACGACCGCATCCGCGACGCCATCTTTGGCAACGTGGGCTCTATGGCTATCCATCGCGTCTCTCCGGAGAATGCCGACATCTTCGCCAAGCAGCTCGAGCCGACATTCTCCGCTGCCGACATAATCAAGCTGGACAACCTTAACTGTTACATCAAGATGCTGGTCAACGGCATGCCGGTCAAGCCGTTCAATAGCCACACGCCATTCCCATCGCGTGGCAACACTGCCGTAGTAGACAAGATCAAAGAACTTTCATACCTCAAATTCGGACGCGACAGGGCAGAGGTTGAAGAGGAAATCATGGGGCGCTACCGAGCAGCGCAGAACTAAAAAGACCACACCGTGTGGTCTTTTTTAATGCAGTGCAATTAATTGCATTAATTTAAGAATGTGATATAATGCAGAAAATCATATACTTATGAAAAAAGAACTAAAGGTAGGTGTCTTCCTGCACACAACAAAAGGCCGCATACTGAGCAGGCTTGAACATTCACTGATTTTTGCACCTATGGGTTATCTTGTAGCAAAACTTGCTTTGTGGATAGCTCCGGCGGAAAATGCTTTTGGGAGAATAGAAAGCGTTCTCATTATTACCGCGGTTTTATTTACAGCCTTTTTTGGAGCAGCATTAGGAAATATTGTTCCGGGCCCTTTGTCTTTGTGGTTGTATCAACCCTCTCAGAAAGATATTGATTCATTCAAGAAAAGCGAAAAGGATCGTTTGTCAAAAGCGATCCAGGATTGGCAAAATTATATCGATGATTGCCGCGAAAAACTGCTTTCCCTCGAAAATCTGTAACCTATCCCTATCAAAACACCGCTGATGATTCAGCGGTTTTTTTATTTGTAAAAATGGCTTTTTTCTGCTAGTATCGGGGCACTATTAACCTAATATATTAGAATATATGAAAATGGAACGAACCCTTATCATCTTCAAACCGGACGCAATGCAACGCGGAATTGTCGGCGAGATCTTTTCTCGTTTTGAACGAGTTGGATTGAAGCTTGTCGGAGCAAAGCTCATCAAGCCTACGGCAGATCAATTTCATCACCACTATGAGACGATCGGAAAGGTTGCTACTCGCCGAGGCCAAGAGGTCATGGATATGACCGTCTCTATGATGGAAAACGGTCCAGTACTCGCAATGGTTCTCGAAGGTGTGGAGGCTGCCGGTCTTGTTCGCAAGATGGTAGGTGCAACTGAGCCAAAATCAGCTCTTCCAGGGACAATTCGCGGAGATTATTCACACATGAGCTATGCGCATGCAGATGCGAACAAAGTTGGTATTCCATACCTTATCCATGCATCAGGAGATGCAGCAGAAGCAGAACAGGAAATCGCACACTGGTTCGACGAAGCTGAACTTTTTACTTACGA
>JAHFNM010000036.1 GCA_023267415.1 Candidatus Nomurabacteria bacterium | reverse complement strand
CCGACGAGATATACAATCTTGGTGCGATGAGTCATGTGAAGGTCAGCTTTGAGTTGCCTGAATATACGGCCAATGTTGATGGTATCGGAGCCCTGCGCCTTCTCGAAGCAGTGCGTTTTCTTGGAATGGAAAAAAAGACCAAGATCTATCAAGCGTCGACTTCCGAACTTTTTGGATTGGTGCAAGAAACCCCGCAGCGCGAAACCACCCCATTCTATCCTCGTTCTCCGTACGGCGTGGCCAAGCTCTACGCATATTGGGCGACGATCAACTATCGCGAGGCATACGGCATGTTTGCTTGCAACGGTATACTCTTCAATCATGAAAGCCCGATCCGCGGAGAGACATTCGTAACGCGCAAGATTACTCGCGCCGTTGCTCGTATGGCGACCGGCGGCGCTGAGATTCTTTCCATCGGAAACCTGAATGCAAAGCGTGACTGGGGACATGCTCGCGACTATGTCGAAGCTATGTGGAAAATGCTTCAGCAAGATGTGGCTGAAGATTTTGTCATTGCTACCGGCATCACGACAACGGTGCGCGAATTTATCGTCATGGCGTTCGCTCATATCGGCGTTGAAATACAGTGGAGCGGAGAAGGACTTTCCGAAATCGGCAAAGTGAAATCGTCGAAGGATTCAGTTCTTTTTCCTGTCGGCAGACAAGTAGTCTCCGTTGATCCGGCGTACTTCCGCCCGACCGAAGTGGACATGCTCGTCGGCGATGCGACCAAGGCAAAAGAAAAATTGGGGTGGGTCCCGACTACGCCGCTCTCCGGCATCGTGTCGGAAATGATGGAATATGACATTGCCGTTTGTACAAAGGAAAAGATCCTGACCGATTCGGGATTCACTGTTCGAAAGCAGGAACAATAATAATTGAGACGTTATGAAAATCGTCAACATGAGCAAAAATAAATACGCCATTCTCTACTCAACCTTTTTGATCATAGGCGTCGGACTTGGATATTTACTTGGCTACCAGACAAAAAAACCAGTTCCAGCAGATGCAACAAAATCGATCCGTGAGCAAGGTACCGACTACAAGTTTATCCGTCCGCTGCTTGCTGTCTATCGCCAAAACATATCGATTCCCACCCCCGTATTTGCTCCGCTTGCGGCGAAGATCAACAATTTCATTGCAGTGCAAAAATCTTCAGGAGTGCTCGACACTGCCTCGCTGTATTTCATCAATTACGGAAAGGAGACCGGGTCGTTTGCCATAAACGAGAAAGCGCCATTCACACCAGCGAGTCTTTTGAAGGTGGTCATTATGGT
Organism: Candidatus Nomurabacteria bacterium; assembly: GCA_023267415.1. Taxonomy (GTDB): domain Bacteria; phylum Patescibacteriota; class Minisyncoccia; order Phycocordibacterales; family UBA9973; genus CAITQP01. Next base: position 5,889 of record JAHFNM010000036.1, on the reverse strand, counting down.
GGCTTATTTAAAAAAATCCGACACTGATCCTTCGATATTGCAAAAAGAATTGTTCTACAATCCGACCATTGCCGAAAATCTGCAGTCTATCCCGTTTGAATCGCCGTCAACACTTGTTGTAGGAAATTCGTACAGCGTTTCGGATCTTATAAACAAAATGATCATTGATTCGGACAACGGAGCGATGAATGTGCTTATCGACAATATCGACACATCATACTTGAATACTGTATATGCCAACCTGGGACTCAAGGGGCCGACAGGAATTTCTCCGTACGCCATTTCCGTCGAAGATTATGCGCTTTTCTTGCGCATTCTCTATAACGGCACATACCTTTCCGATCTTAGTTCCGAAAAGGCTCTGTCTATCTTGAGCAAGGCGACATTCAATAAAGGCATCGTTGCAGGCTTGCCTGCCGGGACGATTGTCGCCCATAAGTTTGGCGAGCATGTGAATGGTACCGATGCAAAAGTCGATTCGGTGGAGCTGCACGACTGCGGATTTGTCTACCTGAATTCCGATACTCAGCCGTATTTGCTCTGCATTATGACTCGCGGGAATACTCTCGACGGGGTGGAAAAAACCATCAGTGGAATTTCAAAACTGATCTACGACGAGGTCAGCAAGCAGTAATCGAGACAGGCCGGGCGGAGGGGCACTTTTACAAAAGTGCCCCTCCGCGTATACTATATATATGTACATAAAGCATTTTCTCAAAATGTTCTTTGGTTTGGTCATTATGGCTATGATCGGCATCGGGGGGTTGGTGTTGCTCAATCACTATTCAAAAACCGCCTCTGTTGACTCTTCGTCTCAAATACAGTAGTATGTGGGTGCCGTAGAAAGCGAGCAGGTGCAATAGTTATATTGCCCAGAGGTCTCGCCGAGGTCGAAGTCCAGTGCATTTTTGCTTGGATTTCTACGCACGGCCATTAGGCCGTTTTTTTAATTATACACACAATAACTCATGGCTCTTACAAAAAATCAAAAGCAGGAAGTCATTGCAGAATTGCAGGAAAAGCTTGCCGATGCAAAGACGATCGTCTTCGTAAACTTTAAAGGGATCACGGTTGCCGAGACTGACAAGTTTCGCCGATCGCTCCGAGAAGCAGGCGTCTCGTACAAGGTTGCCAAGAAAACATTGCTTGGACGCGTACTCGACGAAAAGGGATTGAAGGGAACCATGCCCGATCTCGCCGGAGAAGTAGGCATTGCCTTCTCGACCGACGTGCTCGCACCGGCCCGCGAAGTCTTCGAATTCTCGAAAGGCAAGCAGACCCCGAAGATCGTTGGCGGAGTGTTTGAAGGCGAATATGCCGATCAGGCGCGCATGATGTCTCTCGCAACGATTCCGTCGCGCGAAGTACTCCTCTCGCAGATCGCATACCTCCTCAAGTCTCCAATGCAGCGTCTTGCTATCGCAGTTGGACAGGTTGCCGAGACTAAAACATCCTAAAGGATGTTCGTCCGATCATTCGTTTACGAATGATTTAGGAAAAAAGCATAAGTCGTTATTAATCGTTACTAATTCACATTATTTAATTATATGAAATTTGATTTATTCCTCGCTGACCTCGAAGGCGCATCAGTCCTCGAACTCAACGAACTCGTAAAAGCTATCGAAGAAAAGTTTGGCGTTTCTGCAGCCGCTGTTTCAGCAGCTCCAGCAGCAGCCGGTGCAGCAGCAGAAGAGCAGACTTCGTTCAACGTTGAACTCACTGCAGCCGGTGATTCTAAGATCCCAGTCATGAAGGTCGTTAAGGATGTTCTCGGTCTCGGTCTCAAAGAGGCTAAGGATCTCGTAGACGGCGCTCCAGTCATGCTCAAGGAAGGTATGAAGAAAGCCGACGCTGAAGCTCTCAAGAAATCTCTTGAAGAGGCCGGAGCGAAGGTAACTCTTAAGTAAATCGCCAAGCGATTTAACTTGAGAGTACCTGACCTCCGCGTCGGAATCTGTCCCACAAAGACAGATCCCGACGATGGTGCCATCCCAATCGGTAGATTGGTATCCAGAGTAATCACTTTAGTTCCCCAAAACCCCCGATTTTCCCCCAGGAAAATCGGGGGTTTTGCACTGCTTTACACTTGGAACTTTAAACTTTATACTTCCCGCATGTCCATGAACACTCTCGGAACACTGTTTGATTCTCTGGCACGGGTCAAGATCATGCGCTTGTTTCTCCTTAATCAAGAATCTGTGTTGCCTGCATCACTCGTAGCTACTCGAAGCAATGTCTCTCCCGCTGTGGCTCGTCGCGAGCTCGCCATCCTCTCACGCGGAGGATTCATTAAGCGAAAAAAGGGACAGGTAGAAGGAAAGTCTAAAGAAGGCTGGATATTCGATCCTCGATTTGAATACACCGACTCACTTCAGCAATTATTGTTCGGAACTGAATTCATTGACCAGAGCTCGCTCGCAAAGCGCTTCAAAAAGACCGGCCGGGTCAAACTCCTCCTTCTCTCAGGTATCTTCAATGAAAACCCAAATTCTCGCCTGGACCTTCTTTTGGTGGGGGATAGCTTGAAGCGCCCTTTGGTAGAGAAGATCATTCGCTCACTCGAAGCTGAGATCGGCAAGGAGATTAATTATTCTGCCTTCGAAACTGAGGAATTCATGTACCGCGCGAGCATGTACGACAAGCTCATTCGCGACGTGATCGACTTCCCGCATGTGGCTCTCATCAGCGCAAACAATCTCCTCGAGCAGGTTCCGCAAAATACAATATAGTCGAAGGTCTAAAGCCTTAAAGTCCATTCTCATGCAATGCATTTGAGTGGACTTTTGAATCCGTGGATAACCGAAAGCGAAACTTTCGGTTATCCACACCCCAGGCCCAAAACCCTGTGCAGTTGGTATAATTATCTTAGGCAAGCAACAAAGGGTCGAAACCTTTTAGCGCACCATTATCAATTATTAGCTGATCGTTCTGGCATAGTATGCCGGAGCCAACATTACACGGTATGTATATTTTTCAAAGCTGGGGAGACGCGTTCACTTACTCGCTCCAGGGAATCTGGGCAAGCTTTATAGACTTCGTGCCACGCTTTCTCTTCGCAGTCATTATTTTCATCATCGGATGGGTCATTGGATCGATCATCGGCAAAGCTGTCGATCAGGTCATCTCGGCTCTCAAGATCGACAAGATCCTCTCGTCAGCAGGTGTTGATGGAGTCATGCAGAAGACAGGCATGCGCCTCAATGTAGGCGGATTTATCGGGGGAATCGTAAAATGGTTCATCATTGTCGTATTCTTGGTGGCATCTCTTGATATCCTCCAGCTTACCGCAGTGACCGATTTTCTTAAGAACGATGTTCTCATGTACTTGCCTCATGTCATCGTTGCTGCTCTCGTGCTTGTCGTTGCGACCGTTATTGCAGACTTTATGGGTAAGGTTGTTGCGTCGTCTGCAAAGGCTGCAAACGTTCGTTCAGCAAACTTCCTTGGAACGCTCGTTCGCTACGCAATCTGGATCTTCGCATTCATCGTTGCTCTTTCTGAGCTCGGAATTGCAGCAGGATACATGCAGATTCTCTTCACTGGTCTCGTTGCAATGCTTGCCATCGCTGGCGGACTTGCATTCGGTCTCGGCGGAAAGGAAGCTGCAGCTCACACGATCTCTCACATCAGCGAGCGCGTGAAGCCAATGCAGTAATCTTTAGAACCAAAGATTGTTTTCAAAAAAGGCAGCCGAAAGGCTGCCTTTTTGTATGCTATTGACCAAACGTATTTTTTGCAGTATTGTCCATGCAAATAAAAACACATGCCATGGAAGATAAATACGCAAAAATAGTATCCATGATCAAAGAACAGTACGAGCTTGAAAAAGACGGCCGCAGCGAAATTTACTTGGTAAAAATGGGAGGCAAAACAAATGTCGGCAGCATTCAGCAAAAAGTCTTTGAGCCGGACAAGATCTATAAGCTTGTCTTCTCCGAGTCTATTGCTGAAAAAGGGACATATGGAATTCGGATAGCGGGACATCCGGGAAACTATGAAAATCACGAGTTGTTCAATGACTACCCGAACGATCTCCATAGTTGCTTCATTAAGTTTAAAAAGCCTATACACGATTGTTTTTTGTCGGTCTACACTGCCTAACTCTATTAGTTGAAATCCCTGCGAATCATCGTAATCCCCCTGACCAGGTCAGGGGGATTTTTTTTGTTTTTCCCCTTGTTTTGCACAGCCCAAAAAGAGGGGATTTGACGACCTGGCTGTTAGGCCAGAATAGGCCTAAAAACCAGGCTATTTGCGTAATTGTCACAAAGCTTGACATGGGTATTCTCTTCGTGTAGACTCTCTCCACATGAATAGAAATGTAATCAATCCCAACCCAAGGCGATAGCATAACTTTTCGTTTTGCTGTCCGCCCATTAGGCGGATTTTTTATTGGAAAAGTTGACCGAAGCGACTGATCCCTGATAACTCAATTCTGTGCCCCTGATAAAAAAGTTTTAGTCTTTTCGTCACCGGGGAGTACAGAGAAGTCTGACAATCATGTATGGAGTATTGCTTGCTCACCGCAAGTACCATGTGTGAGAAGAGTGAAAAATACAGAAGCGGTTTTGTAGATTTCACTCGTGTCAAAAATGTATATATGTTTTGTTTTCTTTTGTGTAAGCGGAAGAAAACAATTTTGTGGTTTTTACAGTTCCTAATAGGAATGTAAGAGCATATGGTGGATGCCTTGACTCTAAAAGGCGATGAAGGACGTAGCGTGGCTGCGATAAGCTTCGGGGAGATGCCAAGCAATCTTTGATCCGGAGATGTCCGAATGGGGAAACCTCATTGAGCAAACCTCAATGACTCTCACAACCAAGTTGTGGAGTGCGCACCCAGGGAATTGAAACATCTTAGTACCTGGTGGAAAATAAACTAAAACAAGTATTCTGCTAGTAGCGGCGAGCGAACGCAGAGAAGCCCAAACCGAGTGTATTCCAGCAATGGAGTATGCGAGGGGTTGTAAGGCAGTAGCGCCTCTTTTAAGAAGGGATAAGTTACAAAACGCACTGATAAAAGAAATTTCTGGAAAGAAATACCATAGAGGGTGATAGTCCCGTATTTGAAATCAGTTCGACTTATTAGCTACTGTTCTTGAGTACCTCAGGACACGAATAGCCTGAGGGAATCTACCGGAACTAACCGGAAAGGCTAAATACTTTTAGAGATCGATAGTGAACTAGTACCGTGAGGGAAAGGTGAAAAGTAGTCCGAGAGGACAGTGAAATAGATCTGAAACCATATGCTTACAAGGAGTCGGAGCGGGCTACACAGAGAATGCGCAGAAAGTAGTTAGTAGAAAATAGAAAATAGTAATGCAAATGCAATTAGCGTTTGGGTTTACTACTTTCTACTTTCTATTTTCTACTAACTCGTATTTTGTGTGTAGTCCGTCACGGCGTGCCTATTGAAGAATGAGCCAACGAGTTTATGTATATGGCGTGGTTAAGGAGCGATAAATCTCCCGAGCCGTAGGGAAACCGAGTCTGAATAGGGCGAAAATAAGTCGTATACATAAGACCCGAAACCAAGTGAGCTATCCATGTGCAGGATGAAGTTTGACGAGAGTCAGATGGAGGTCCGAACCGGTATGTCGTACAACGCATTCGGATGACATGTGGATTGGAGTGAAAAGCTAATCGAACTTGGTAATAGCTGGTTCTCGCCGAAATAGCTTTAGGGCTAGCGTCAAATGTTCCTCGCGGGGGTAGAGCACTGGATGGTTTAGACAGGGAGAAATCTCGCTACACCAATCAAACTCCGAATACCGTGAGTTAGAGTTTGGCAGTTAGACCGTGGGGGCGAAGCTCCACAGGTCAAAAGGGGAAGAGCCCGGATCTCAAGTTAAGGTCCCTAAATATACGCTCAGTGCATCTTAAGGAGGTG
>JAHFNM010000005.1 GCA_023267415.1 Candidatus Nomurabacteria bacterium | reverse complement strand
TTCGAAAGCTGGCTCACGTACTGGTTTGCCAGCGTAAGATTGATGGAATATTTTCGCGACGAAGCAAGGAAACTTTCGAACGAATCGGTGATGACCTTTTGGAATTCGTCGAGGTACAGATAGAAATCGTCCAGTCCTTCTCTTCCACGGCGTGCGCGATGCATGCCGGCTTCCTTGATCTTGGTCAAAATGATCGATCCTAAGAAACTCGCATTCTCCTCGCCGATCTGCTCCTGCGCAAGATTGACCAAAATGATCTTCTTCTCGTCCATCATCGCTCCAAAGTCGATCTTGTTGTCGTGCTGACTGAACATAGTGCGCAGTCCGGCATTGGAAAAGAACTGCGAAAGCTTGTTGATGATCGGAATGACGGCGTCGGTGTTGAATTTCTCCGACCATTCGGCAAATTCGTTTTCCCAGAATCGGCTGACCATCTCGTCGCTGCTTTGCGCGATGACCTTTGCACGATAGTCGGCATCGGTGAGCATAAAAATGATCCCTTGAATCGTGGCTTCAGGATAATCGAGAAGTGCTAGCAGAGTGAAGCGCAGTACGTGCTCGAGGCGCGGAGTCCAATTGGATCCAAACTGCAATTGCAGAAGCTCGATAAAGTTCTGGGTGAATTGGTGCTTGAATTCAGGATCTACTTTATAAATCGGGTTGAAGACCACTGGCGAATCAGTATCCGACGGATCGATCACGCAGACGTCGTTGATGCGCTTTTCCGGAATGAAGTCGAGAAGGTCGTTGATGAGTTCACCGTGCGGGTCGATGACGCACACGCCGTGGCCATAGGCAATATCCTGTCGAATGAACAGCTCCATGAGCTTGGTCTTGCCCACGCCGGACTTGCCGAGAATGTACATGTGGCGCTTGCGATCGGCACGCTTGATGCCGAAGATGAATTTCTTCTCTTCGAGCGCAGCAACATAGTTGGTCCGTCCTATGAACGAAACTTCGGATTGCTGAACGTTGCCGTAGACCGGAAGATCGGACGGTGGCGGAGCGTATTTGATTATTTGGATTTTGTTTGCGCGCATATAACTAGGCATTAGGCGCTAGGCTTTAGGCACTAGCAAATACAACACAAGTATACCCGCACACGTACTTTTTTACTAGAAAAAGTACGTGTGCGGGTATACTCTGAGCCAAGCTTTTTCCAAGTGAAAGAGAGCGCGCGAACAAATGTTCGGGCGCTCTCTACTTTCTACTATCTATTTTCTACTTACTAGCTCTTAATACCCCATCGCCTTTGCGATACGCTCGAGTGCCACGATAAACGCGGCGCGGCGAAGATCAGTGTTCACCGCGACAGACTTGTCGTAGATGATGCCGGATTCCATATCAAGAATTTCCTTCATCTTCGCGTTCACATCGGCTTCGGTCCAGTGCTCCCCTTTGAGGTTCTGCTCCCATTCGAATGTCGAAACGGTTACGCCACCAGAGTTTGCAAGAATATCTGGCACGACTGGAATTCCGCGTTCGTACAACGCTTCGTCTGCTTCAGGAGTGATCGGACCATTGGCGAGTTCGAGGATGAATTTTGCTTTTACACTGCCAGCATTCGTGGCAGTGATCTGATTTTCAAGCGCAGCCGGAATGAGCACATCACAAGGAAGCTCGAGCAGTTCGGCATTGGTCACCGTGCGTGAGCCAGGGAATCCAGCGAGCGCGCCGTTTGATTTCTTCCATTCTTCAAGTGCCTTGATGTCAAGACCGGCCTCATTGACCACACCTCCCTTTGAATCACTCATGGCGATGATCTTGTATCCGTGCGCAAGGAAAATTTCCGCAGCGTTGCCTCCCACATTTCCAAATCCCTGGATCACCACGCTCGCACCTTCAGCGATATTGTATTTTGAGCGAAGTGCATCGAAGACATAGTATCCACCAAGTCCTGTGGCAGCGCCGCGTCCTTCCGAACCTCCTTTGTCGAGCGGTTTGCCGGTAAACGTTGCGAGGGTCGTCTCTCCCGAGATCTTCATGTACTCATCGTTCATCCATGACATGATCTCCGGGGTTGTGTTCACATCGGGAGCAGGTACATCTTTCTTTGGTCCGAGAATGTCGGCCATGCCGCGTGCCCATCCGCGCGAAAGCTTTTCGAGTTCGGTCTTTGAAAGAGTCTTCGGGTCTACGGTCACGCCTCCCTTTCCTCCGCCCATCGGAATATTTGCAACAGCACATTTGAGAGCCATCCAGAATGCGAGCGCCTTCACTTCATTGATATCGGTATCATGATGGAAACGAATTCCACCTTTGTATGGACCGCGAGCATTGTTGTGCTCAACGCGATAGCCTTCAAACACTTGAAGTGTGCCATTGTCCATCATCACGGGAATAGAAATGCGAACTTCGCGATTCGGCGAAGAGATCTGCTTCATAAACGCTTCTGGAAACGGCTGCACTGCGGTCGCACGCTTGAGCTGCATCATTGCATTCTCGAATGGATTGGACATGTGAAATAGATAGATTATGAATAATTTCTAATAGCGAATTCCCATTATACACCTTGTCCGAAAACCTCCAAAAATCCAGGTAAATAACAAAAATCCCCATTTGGGGATTTTTGTTATTTGTGGTGGACCGTACAGGACTCGAACCTGCCACCCCCTCATTGCAAATGAGGTGCTCTACCAGATGAGCTAACGGCCCACAAAAACTAGCCCGGGTATTGTAGCCGAATTTATTAATTTTTGCAATCGTGATAGAATCCTTCGTGCTTAAGGGCCGTTAGCTCATCTGGTAGAGCGTACCCATGGCATGGGTAAGGCGAGGAGTTCGAGTCTCCTACGGTCCACAAATGCATCTCTACGTAAAAATCCCCGTGTCGGGGATTTTTTATTTTCCTATGGCACTGCCTAGCAAATGCTTGGCGAATTCCTTGAATGACGAGCCGACTTGAGCAAGAGAATGATGCAGATCTGATACCTTGTCGAAAGCCGGGATGGTCTCGATATTTTTCACGTAGATATTCCCTTTCGGACTGATGATCGCCTCCACGCGGGAGTAGTGGCCAAGGTGCATATGCTGGTGTATCTTTTTTGCCAAATTTTGGAGAGCCTGACTATCTGCGGACTGCAGCTTTGTTCGAATAGCATCCGTTTGTATCGGCAGGAACGTATACACCGACTCTCCGCGAAAATCAGCAACACTGGAAACACTGACATTCTTGCCGAGCACGGCCTCTTCGATCAAAGCCGGCATACCAAGCTCATGCATCTGCGAAAGAACAGTGACGAGCTCAGCCCGCGTTTTTGCAGTGATACCCCCCTTTCCGATCCCTTTCGCGATCGGTTCAACGATCCAAGGGGGTGAGAATTTTTTTGCTGTTGCAGCAACTACTGCCGCAACAGTTTCCTCTGCATCATCAGTTCCCCAATCCTCGATATATATTCCACGAGGTGTCTGCACGCCGAGCTTTGCAAGATGGTCTTTGAGAAACTTGCTATTCATTGTCACGGCAGAAGAGAGTGGTCCCGCACCAATATACGGAATGCCAAGATTTTCCAAAAGCTGTTGCAGCTTACCATCCTCGCCATAGAATCCATGCAGTGCATTCCAAATAACGTCCACTTTGCGCATAAGCTTTTCGTGATCAAGCGGAGTGCCATTCATATGCCACACACCGTCGCGATCAAGAAAAATATCAGATACTTCGTATGTATCTTTTGGTAGATTCTTCAAGACATACGCTCCGGTTTCGAGCGAGCGCTCATATTGGTTTCCTGTGCCTCCGCGGAGGACGCCGACGCGAATCATATACCGTAAGTATACAGCATCGGGTATCTCCCATAAAGCGAATTGGGAGATAAAAATAAGATGAACAAATGTTAAACGATAACTTGACAGGATTTGTGACAGGAGTACCATTTTCTATGAGAATACATTTTTTCATTAAAAAACAAAAAACCATGAAACAGCTAGGAGAAGAAAGCACCGGTAGCTTGGATAATGACCAGCCGGTACAAATGATACTCAAGGTATCGAGAGAACACGCAGTACACGAAGACGATCTCAATTTCTACGAAACAAAGACGCCTGACCCTCACGTTATTGTGGCAGTAACGAGCGCTGGACCGCTCCGATTCGGAGATGTACGCAAGCTCAAAAACGGCTTACGCCAACTACCAAATCACGCGATTGCCCCGGTGGACGAACGTACCATCAGCATGGAACAGGTATCAAAGAAATTTTTTGAGTTCGGTTTCAGGAACGAGTATAGCCACGAGCTATACGGAATTTTAAAGGAATCTAAGGAACAAGAGGACAAATCGGATCAAAAAACGATCCTATTGGTATTCTGCGACAGGAGTGACCCTCACAAGGCTCACTATGAAAAATTCTTCACGGAGTTATTCGCCTCTGCCGCTTAAGCAACCTCTCCTTAGTAGTTAGTCACACGCACAGACCTAAGGAGACTCGTACACACCGAGTCTCTTTTTTTATACATATTCGCTTATTTCAAAAAATTCTTGTTTCTTTTATTTTTATGCAGCTTGATCGAGAAACGGTGGGCTTCGCTGTTCGCAAGCAAGATCTCTTTTTTGTGCCCTTTCGCCATGGCTTCGTCACCAAGAATATCCTTGGGCTTGTGTCGCTCGTCTTTGACGACGGACACCACGGGGATCTCGAGCTGGTATCGCTTTAGCACCTGTTTTGCCACGCGAAGCTGGGCTTCGCCTCCATCAGCCACCACAAGATCAGGCATACCCCACTCAGTATGCCGCATTCTGCGCGAGAGCATTTCTTCGAGAGCTCCGGTATCGTTGGCATCGGCAAATCCCTTGATATTGAATGTTCGGTATTCCTTCTTGCTGATCTCGCAATCTTCCATGACGGTCATTACGCCCACCATATTCTTTCCGTTCATATGCGCCACATCATAAGCCTCGATTCGGAAGCCGGCCTTTTCCTTTCGAATAGTCGGGTCATTTTTTAGGAGAGCGATGTCATTGATATGCTCGAGGGCGAATATCTGGTTCCGCAGGCGCGCCGCTTCTTCGAAGCGGCGCGCCTTTGCGGCCAACTTCATCTCCCCCGCCAAATTCTTCAAAATGTCTTTCTTCTTTCCCTGAAAGAACAATTTGATATTCCGCAAATTGCGCTTGTAAGCGATTTGCGCATCTTCGCTCGAAACGTCCGGCGTCAAACCAAGCTGGCGGTAAAATTCATAATTGTCGCGCTTCGAGCTTGAGGCATCCGCAAACGGAAATATCCGGCGTACGATCTTGAGGGCTTCCTTCAGCTGCATTCCGTTTGTGAACGGCCCGTATGATGCAGAATACTTTTCCGGCTCCAGATTCTTGCCTCGAACAACGAGCACCTTCGGCAAGCTCTCGTCCGTGATGCACACATAGTTCCAGCTTTTATCGTCCTTTTCCTTGGTGTTGTAGTACGGCTGATGCTTCTTGATAAGATTTGCTTCAAGGATCAGCGCCTCGAGCACAGAGTCGGTTTGTTCAAATGTCACTTTGTCTGCCTTAAAAACCATGTCCAAAATGAGCGGACCGCGCGTCTCAATGAGATCTTTGGAAAAATAGCTCTTGGTCCGATCGCGAAGAGAAGTAGCTTTGCCGATATAGAGGATGTCCTTGCCCAAGCGAAAAAAATATACGCCGGGCGCGTCAGGCAGCTTGAGTTTTGCGAGTCCTTGACTTTTCACTATTTTATTCTAGTATAATAACGAAAGAAAAACAATTTCACCTTAACATACATTCTCACCCAAAAATCAAAGAATCATGCTGGAAGACGCAACAATCAAACTGCGAGAACAAGGCTTCACGGAGGAAGAAATTGATGACCTATCGCACCTGATAGAAAATATTCTCGTGTGGCTCGGAGACGAACCAACGACGATCAACTGGAAGCAATTAGCGCATTTCGAAGCCGAAAAGCTAACGCAATCAGGAAAAACGAAAAAGGTGCGCGAGTACGCCGTACGTGTACGCGAAAAACTCGAGCGATTCTCATAACATTTTGCAACCAAAATAAAATCAGCGTGTATGACAACTAACAAAAAAGTTCTTGAGCAAACACTCAATTGCTTCAAATCGATCATCATCAATCGAGAAAAGAATATCACGGACGAGCTGAAGGAAAGGATCCTGGCAGCCGGAACAAAAGAAGAAGCGATGAAGCTCATTCCTTATACGCCCCGAGACTTTTCCAGCCATAATCATGACTACAACAAGATATGGACTGCGATCAAAGACAGCAACAACAATGTGTTTTTGCTGGGACGGCAATCTATGAAGTAATGCTATTTCACACACGTAAATGTATCCTTATGAGCCTGATTGATTTTTTCGCAGAACGAAAGACGAGTTCATCCAAGCCTCAAGAACGCGAACTCATACGCCAGTACATCAAGGTGGTGAATGCTTCTCTTGAAGGAAACGCGGTGATGCTAAAAAGATATGAGACAAATTGCTTCCTGACCGTGGAATATTCTTCCAAGAACGGCAAGACGCCTGAGATCAGGGATCTCGCAAAACGCATCCGCCATGGCTTAGAATGCTACGGCATGAAAGTTGAATCCGACCGGTCATTTTGACCAGTCGGATTTTTTATTTGCCTCTTATTGACTTTTTACAAAAATATTATAGTATAAAAATAAACAAATTTAATTCACTAAAACTAAAAAATATGTGGCTATCATTTTTCACTTCCGAACCTTTTTTGTTTGCGATCTTCTGCATAACCTGCGTTGTCTACGCACTGACAAAAAAAGATGCGAGCTATCACAAACCGCTCACTCTAACATTACAGGATTCTGGCACATGGTTTAAGGTTATGTGTTTAAAAGACAAAAAAATCAAACTAAAAAGAAGCGTCTTGATTGATTATGATAACGAAACATATGCCTATAAAGAGAGTTGGTATGACACCACCAATATCCCCACAGAGTACTTAGTGAAAGGTGCAGTATTCACGATTACATCTGTTGAAAGAAAAATATCTTTCAAAAAACCCTCTCAGGAAGATCTCATAGGAGTGATGACTGCAATGACCTTTTTTTAATAAAAAAGCAATACAAAAAGCCGGAACTTATTCCGGCTTTTTATTTACCTATTTCCTCTTCAACACTTTTTTCAAATAATATCCTGTGTGGCTTTTCGCATTATTCGCAACCTCTTCCGGAGTTCCCTTGGCAATAATTTTTCCGCCCTTATCTCCCCCTTCAGGACCAAAGTCGATGAGGTAGTCGGCGCATTTGATGAGATCGAGGTTGTGCTCGATGACCACCACAGTGTTGCCGTGATTGACGAGCTTTTGGAGCACGTGCACAAGATTTGCCACATCGTCGTAATGCAGTCCCACAGTCGGCTCATCGAGAAGATACATCGCTTTTTGAATGAATGGCCGATAGAGTTCTGAGGCAATTTTCACGCGCTGAGCTTCTCCACCCGAGAGCGTTGTCGCGTTCTGGCCGATTTTGATATATGAAAGTCCCACGTCTACGAGTGTCTGGAGGCGATCGCTGATCGCGGGAATGTCGCGGAAGAAGGCATTCGCTTCTTCCACCGTCATCTCAAGCACTTCGTATACGCTCTTCTTTTTATACTTTACTTTGAGGGTTTCCTTGTCGAAACGCTTGCCATCGCACACGTCGCAAGTCACATACACTGTCGGAAGGAAGTGCATCTCGACGGCGATCACACCGCGACCTTCACAGGCTTCGCAGCGTCCGCCTTTGACGTTGAATGAGAATCGGTTTGCCTTCCATCCGCGGAGGCGTGCCTCTTCGGTCTCGGCAAACATGTCGCGAATATGGCTCCACGCGCCCGTATATGTAGCAATGTTCGAACGCGGAGTGCGCCCGATCGGCGATTGATCTATGAGAATGGCTCGAGTGAGATACTCGCGGCCGAGGAATTTTGCGCAGTTATAAATCTTGTTCGTACGGTATTTTTTGTCGAATTGAGCAGAGAGGTTTGCGCCGAGAACGTCGTCCATAAATGACGACTTGCCCGCGCCGGAAACTCCCGTGATGCACACGAGTCGGCCGAGAGGAATATCAATATTCACATTGTCGATGTTATGCACTTTCGCACCGACGATCTGCAGCATGCCTTTGTCGGAGTCACGGCGCTTGTCTGGAACAGGGATCTTTGCCTCTTCGCGAAGATATGCGAGCGTACGTGAGCCAGACGGATTGGTCTTTGCGGTGAGCAATTTGTCGAGCCAATCGGAAACGATGATATTACCTCCATGCACTCCGGCAGCCGGGCCGATGTCTACGATATAGTCCGAAGCATAGATCGTGTCTTCATCGTGCTCAACGACGATGATCGTATTACCCAAATCGCGCAACTCAAGCAGCGTGGCAATGAGTTTGTCGTTGTCCCGTTGATGCAGACCGATCGTTGGCTCGTCGAGCACATACATGGCACCTACGAGACGTGAGCCAAGCTGTGATGCCAGCCGAATGCGCTGACTCTCCCCTCCCGAAAGCGTATTTGCCCTGCGATCGAGTCCGAGATAATCAAGACCCACATTGAGCATGAATTGCACTCGGTCGCCGATCTCTTTAAGAATTCCCGCGCCGATCTCGCGCTCCTTGGCCGTCAGTTTTATGGTCGCCAAAAAGTCTGCGGCCTCTCGCACGGTCATCTTGGTAAAGTCCACCACATTCTTTCCGCCGTGCTTGCCGCCGAGAAATACATTGAGCGCTTCTTCTCGCAATCGCGCGCCGTGACACATGTCGCACGGCTCATCCCCAAAAAAATGCTTCGTGCCAAGTCCGTTACAAGCCGAACATGCGCCGTATGGCGAGTTGAACGAGAACAAGCGCGGCTCAATCTCGGGAAATACATAACCGTCTTCCGGACAAATGAGCTTGGCGGAGAGCAGCGAGTCTTCGTCTGGCGTGACAATGCGAATGAGTCCGTCGGATTCAAGAATCGCTCGTTCGATGGCTTCGGCAAGTCGCATTTCCATGTCGGCTGGACGATCGGCAAATTCATGCACGGCAAAACTATCGATCATAATGTCGATTTCATGTTTGGCAGTCTTTGAAAGCTCGATGCGGTCGCGAAGATTGTGCACCTTGCCATCAATGCGTGCCTTTTCATACCCTTTCGAAAGCATGTCGTAAAGCAATTGGTAGTACTCGCCTTTTCGTCCGCGAACCATCGGCGCGTAGATTTCGATCGGAGCATCGTTCCACGAGACACCCATAACTTTCTTTTCTTTGCCTTTAGAATTTTTGAGAACATCCTTCACCTTTTTCAATACGAAGTCTGAAATTTCCTGATTGGAAAGCTTCTTCACTTCAAGCCCGCTGATGGGAGAAAATGGTCGGCCGATGCGAGCGTAGAGCACGCGGAGATAGTCGTAGATTTCGGTGATCGTCGCCACGGTCGAACGCGGATTGTTGGAGCGAGATTTTTGGTCGATCGAAATTGCCGGAGAGAGTCCGGTGATCTCTTCGACATCGGGCTTTGGCATCTGCTGAAGGAATTGTCGTGCATACGAAGAAAGCGATTCGACATATCGTCGCTGACCCTCGGCAAAGATCGTATCGAATGCGAGCGACGATTTTCCCGATCCGGACATACCCGTGATCGCAACCATCTTGTCGCGAGGCATCTCCACATCCACATTTTTGAGGTTGTGGGTCTTGGCGCCTTTGACGCGTATCCAGTTTTGATTGTCTTTTTCGGATTTCATATATTTTTTTAGGTTGTCATTCCGGCCTATGAGCCGGAATCCATATGTATTACATTCTTCGTGGATCCCGGATTAAGTCCGGGATGACACAATGCTCATCTTCACAACAGAATCGCACCCGCCGAGTCTCCTTGGGGGTGTGCATCTCTATTTAGATATCTCCAGTATACCATATCGGTCAATCATTGACAAAAATCATCTCTGTAGTAAAGTTCTGACAAACAAACTTTCCTCATTCATAAACAAGCCACATGGAAAAACTAAATAAAAAGAATCTCAAGCGATTCGCTTGGAGCGTTTTCGGGTTCCACCTTTTGATTCTCGCTATAATGTTTAGCGGAACGATTTGGATAATTTTTTACCCAGAGAATGCATGGAAACAATTAATTCTGATTTTCTTCGTTGCAGCGTTCCAATCATTGGGACAAGGATGGTGCCCACTGACTTGGCTCGAGAATTCGATCTGGGAAAAGTCCCAGCCGGAACGCGCCTATTGGGATCCTGAGACGTATCGGGCAAGCTTCATACGGCATTGCCTGAAGAGATACCTAAACATCGACGCGCCAGAAGGTACCACAACACGACTATTGATACTTGTTCTTGGCGTCACGCTGGTACAATTATTTTCCATCCCCCTGATCGTTCCAGAAATCATCACCGCGGTGATCATTTTTTACTGGTTTATCAAAAGCAGGTATTGGAGAGCGTTTGCAGGATATGGGCCACTCAACATCATTCCCTCGATTATCGTATGGATAATGATATCTGCAACATCGCTCGTAACCTGGATAATTTTGGAAATAGTATTGGTGTTCGTTCCAGAAAAAACAAGGTATCCGCTCGCACGAATCACGCTTTCAGGAATCTTTGAGTACTTTTCAGGTTCGAGCACTGAGGTAGTCGGGGAAATTGCGGAAGGGCAGCTTTTCTGTTTGACGAACCACGCTTCGTTCTTTGATGTTCCAAAAATCCCTAAGTCAATGAGGAAGAAGACGGGCGAAAAATGGAAAGTCCTTGCAGACAAAATATTATTTGTCTTTCCGCCTTTCGCCGCATTCTTAAGAAGAAATGGGATCAAAGTGATCCCGATCACTGGTAAAAATAAGAACACCGGGATGGTGCGTTCAATGATGAGGGCGATCGATGAAGGTTACAGTCTGTTTATCTTTCACGAAAGCAAACGTTCTGTTGGTCCAGACAATTTCCTATTGCCATGCAAGCCGGAAATTGCAAAGATTGCCTCAAAGACAGGGGTGCCGATCCAGCTGATACTGTTCTTTTTACCAAAACGCTTCCAGCCAAAGTCATGGAAACGCCCATGGATAGTTTTCGTTCCTACGAAAATAATCTACGGCGCAACCATTGAAACCCGAGAAAGGAAATGGGAAGACATCCAAAAAGATGTCGACCAAGGCATGCAAGCGATGCTTGACGAACAACTATTTATTGAAAAACAATAGCCGGGAAAACCCGGCTATTTTATTTGACAAAATAATTGATCAGGTGCACAATCAAAAAAATCCAAAATCATCTTTCACCTTCAAATATCCAAGCTTATGAAAAGTAGGACGTTTACATTGAAAAATAAGGCTGTTGTTCCAGCCCTGCTGCTCATCCTCGGAATCGTTATTGAAAAATATTCCCACCAGATCAGAGAAAGCTTAAGCGTAGGCTTGTATTACGTAGTTGAATGCATAATGGTGCTCGTGCCAGTTGTCGTGGTCATATTCATTAGAAAAGTAGAATGCTACTATCACAAAAACTTTTTTATGGTGGGAATGATCCTCATTTACATGGGAGCATCGGCGCTAATCCTCATCGGAGCATTTCTAAAGATAAATCACCTCATCAAAGACTATTGGATCGCCAGGACCGGCAACTATCTTATGTTTGCCAATATTTTCCTCCTGCTGTACCTGATAATCTACGAGATAAAATGCTATTTTGACCGCAGACTCGATTAGGTAACTAACTTGTTTTAAAAAACACCCCGAACCATCGAGGTGTTTTTATTTACCCTCCTGCACCTACCCGGTAGGTGCAGGAGGGTAATCACTATTTTTCCATTCGCTCTCGCAGCACAACGATCTCATCACGCAGAATCGCGGCTGTTTCGAAGTCGAGTTCTTTTACAGCACTGTTCATTTCCTTTTCCTTGATCTTGATGATCTTTTCATACACGGCAAGATCGCGTTCTTCGTCGGAGAGCTTTGCGAGCTTACTCTTGCTTCCCTTGCCAGTTTTTACGCCCTTTTTAAATAGTTCTATATCCAGTTCGAGCTCGCTGTTGACGGCCTTGGCATGCTTGGACTCCATTTGTTGTGTGATGTCTTTGATCGTTTTCAAAATCGTCTTTGGTGTGATGCCGTGTGCTTTGTTGTATGCGAGCTGAATGCCACGACGACGATTGGTCTCGCCTATTGCCCGCTCCATGCTGCCAGTGAGCTTATCGGCATACAAAATAACCTTACCCTCGGAGTTGCGAGCGGCACGGCCGATTGTTTGAATAAGCGATGTTTCGCTACGGAGAAATCCTTCCTTGTCGGCATCAAGAATGCCGATGAGAGCAACCTCGGGCAAGTCGAGTCCTTCGCGAAGAAGGTTGACTCCTACGATCACATCAAACTCCCCTTTGCGGAATTGGGTCAGGATCTGAATGCGTTCGATGGTCTTGATGTCGCTGTGCAAATATTCGGCTTTGATCTTTTTTTCTTTGAGATACGTCGAAAGATCTTCGGCCATTTTTTTGGTGAGCGTTGTAGCGATGACACGGAAACCACGCGCAATGGTCTTTTCTGTTTCCGCTATAAAATCCTGTATCTGACCGCCGTAGCCGCCTGATTCCAAAATAGGACGCAAGATTATTTCTGGATCGATCAGTCCTGTAGGACGAATGATCTGCTCGACAATGCGCTGGCTTTCTTTGCGTTCGTAATCCGCGGGTGTGGCCGTGGTGTATATAACCTGACCCACTCGTTCTTCAAACTCGGGATATTTAAGCGGACGGTTGTCGGAAGCCGAAGGCAAACGGAAACCGAATTCGATCAGGGTCTTTTTGCGTGACTGATCGCCAGCATACATGGCGCCAAGCTGCGGCACGGTAACATGCGACTCGTCGATCACGGTCAAAAAATCCGGCGTACCATCGGCCTTGTGCGGAAAATACGAAAGCAATGTTTCGGGCGCCTCACCGGGCTTTTTGCCGGAGAGATGACGGGAATAGTTTTCGATACCGTTGCAGTAGCCGATCTCTTTGATCATGGCCAGGTCGTATGTTGTGCGTCGCTTGAGGCGCTGAGCTTCGAGGAGCTTTCCCTCCTTTTCCAATACTGCCAACTGAGCCTTGAGTTCAGCTTGAATGGATTTGATCGCACGTGCCTGTTGAGCAGTGTTGGTCATGAAGTGCTTTGCCGGGAAGAGAAAGATATTCTGTACTTCCTCGATAATCCTTGAAGAAACAGGATCCACTGCGGCAATACGGGAAATAGTGTCGCCGGTAAAGAATATTTGATACATAAACGTTTCGGAAACAGGCACGACGTCGACGCGATTCCCTACGGCACGAAATTGGGCCGAGCCCACATCGGCATTGGTGCGCTCGAAATGATTGCCAATGAGTTTGCGCATCAGCTCGATCTTTGGAATCTTGTCGCCGATAGAGATCTGCACATTCTGCTCTTTGTATTCCTCTGGCGATCCGAGACCGTAGATGCAGGAAACCGAAGCCACGATAATAACGTCTTTTCGGGTAAGGAGCGCCTGGGTCGATGCGTGGCGCAGGCGGTCGATCTCCTCGTTGATCGAAGCATCCTTTTCGATATATGTGTCGGAAACGGGAAGATACGCTTCAGGCTGATAGAAGTCGTAATAGGAGACGAAATAATGCACCGCAGCATCCGGAAAGAACTCGCGGTATTCCTGGGCGAGCTGAGCGGCAAGCGTCTTGTTGTGAGCGATGACAAGAGTCGGCTTGTTGTGTTCGGCGATAACATTGGCTATCGTAAACGTCTTGCCCGAACCCGTCACGCCGAGCAGGGTTTGCTTTCGCAAACCCTGCTCGAGTCCTTCTACGAGGCCTTTGATCGCATTCGGCTGGTCGCCGGCTGGCTTATATTCGGATATGAGTTTGAATACACTTTTTGCCATAACCTTACTACTTTACGCTAAAATAGTAAAAAGAAAAAGCCAGCACGATAAATCGGACTGACTTTTTATTTGGGCTCTTTTTGCTGTACGATGTGCTTATTGCGACCCGAGCTTAGGCCAGTGTTACTGGTGGCTATCAAGAAATATATTCTTCGACTTCACCTAATTTGTTTTTTGCTCACTGTAACGATGAGTTGAACTTGCGTGCTCTACGGCACGCCACCGTCGCTTCAAAAAAGGAGTGTGTGATGTCATATGTCCGGATTTGGTAATTCAATGGTATAATAGCATATATAGAATTATTTGTCAAGTACCTAAAAACCCTTATTTCGCAATAAAAAAAGCCCGACAATCGCCGGGCTGAAGTTACTTCAGGTATAGTCCAATCCCTCCAGGAAACACCGCGCGCGAGAAATCTCCCCGGGTATCCAAAGTGCGTTCAGGATATATATACACCATATCCTTAATCTTTACAAGTTTGGAAAAAGACACAGAGGTCGGGATTTTTTCCAATAAAAAAGCCTGCCGGTGGGCAGGCTTGAACCAAATAAGGCTTTGAAATTCTCTCGCACCATTAATGCCTTAAAGAACGTTCGGGGATAAAGAAATGGTATCTCACATGCATAGATATGCATGACACCGTAGTGTAATCGACTCCACGACCGCCCGAGCAATCGCTTCATAGTCTCCCATCTATCCTGCGGCTAAATCCCCTATCATCGCCCCTCCATAAGGGTTCGAACCTTGTATTCAACTTACGTTGGCATACTACCAGATAGTAGAGTTCATTTGATTCACACTGAGACTACTAGACGCAATTTGCGATGTCAATAAAAAGGCGACCTTGTAAATACAAGGTCGCTAGTTTGAAAAATTCTAAACAGGCACTGTTTGACTCGACTTACCAGTTGGTGCTGGTGGATTCATGTGAAGTTTCTCCGATTCCACATTACTCAGGATTTTCTGCAAAAAATACAGGAGCTAATTAGATGTTTCAGTTCGCTCAATCCTACAACCCCGCATCCCTATATATCGGAGACGGTTTGGTCTTTCCCATTTCGCTCGCCACTACTTGGGGATTTGGTCATAGAGTGCATATCACACTCTTGTTGATACAGTACTGTCTTTTGAAAAGAACTTTTCCCGATAAGGCAATCGGATCACTCTGCACTAACTTCCGCCTCTTCGGGCGGATCGTTGGGGAAGCTCTACTCGCAGCCCAACCCCCAGGTAATTGGCTATCCCAGGATGTCGCTTTTCCACACCTAGCGTCGCTAAAATCATATTGATTAAAGGGCAGCTGGGTTGTCGCCTATGTGCGATGGATTTAATTTAGTTATACATCGCATCCTTGGCCTTCGCAAGCTCAACAATGACTGCAGCATCGGTAATTTTGATAAATCGGTCGGACGTAAACATGGCGATTGGCCGAATCCAAAAATCGCGTCCCGAGGTTCGAACTAGGGAACTTTCAAATAGCGGTCTGTATACGATCATTTCATCTGCAAGAAATGGAGTCGCATCATCACTGTGCACAGCACCGCCTGATTCAGTATTAAAAGCAGATCCAAGTATCTCGTACGCAGCATCAAAAATCCCCTTCTGGGGGTCATGCTTGTAGTGGTAATAAAATCCTTTTTCGATCTGCATAGTATGTAAAAATGAAATGTTGCCACGATGCGTGGCAACAGTAACTGCTTTATCACTTTGATGCTTCTTCTTCGACCGTCCAGGTATGCTTTGTAGAAAGGTTTTCTTTCTTCAGTTGCACTTCCATGGCGCGGCAATTCACAACGATAAGGTTGCCTTTGGACTCAAATGTATCAATGCGTAACCCGATCCGAACGAATAGCGCCGCGTGAGCAAGCCTCTCGGGCCTGACAAAAAGATATGCATTGCTATCCTCCAAAAGATGGTTTTTATCCTTTAGGATCGTTAGCGTAATGTCCGGGAATTTTTCAAAGTCAGCTCCGGGACTGGATTGTTGATAGCTCCCTCCTTCCATTTCTTCCGTGAAGAAACTGGTCTTGCTGCCAGATAACTGCGAGACAACAAACTGATAGGTGAGCTCATTAGGCAAAGCAACCATGAGCTTTTTCATAGAAAGATTGTTTGATTCAATTCCATTGTCCCACCTCAGAAAATTATGTCAATTCAACCTATTTGCGTGAATATGTTTTGAAAAACTCTGCCTTATATTCGGCAAATGTGCCGGCGAGAATGGCCTCACGCATGCCGGAGACAAGATGCGTTATGAAATACAGATTGTGAATGGAAGCAAGCATGCCGGCGAGCATTTCCTTTGCACGAAAAAGATGCGCGATATATGCGCGCGTATAGTACTTGCAGGCGTAGCAGCCGCAGTCGGATTCGATAGGAGTGAAATCGCTGCGGTATTCCTGATTGAGCAGATTCATCCGGCCGAATTTCGTATACAGTGATGCGCCGCTTCGAGCATTTCTCGTAGGCGCTACGCAGTCAAAAAGATCGACGCCGTTTTCCACGCCCATAAAAAGATCTTCCGGCTCGCCAATACCAAGCAGGTGGCGAGGCTTGTCTTCGGGAAGCTCTTCATTGACCCAGCGCACAGCGCTATGCAAGTCATCCTTGTCGAACGATCCGCCAATACCGAAGCCGTCAAATTCTTCGCCGGCAAATGTCGTCATCTTGGCAATTTCCTGCGCAGACTTTCGACGAAGCTCTTCGTCGCGTCCTCCTTGCACAATTCCAAACAGTGCCTGCTTTTCGTGATTCGGCTTGGATTTGTGATAGTCGAGACTGCGCTTGGCCCATGCATGAGTGCGGCCGAGCGCTTCTTCTTGATAGCGGCGGTCCTCTGTGGGCGAAGTGCATTCGTCAAAGGCAAAGATGATATCGGCACCAAGATTGTGCTGGATCTCGATCGATTTTTCCGGAGTGAAATAATGAAGCGACCCATCAATATGTGAGCGAAAAGAAACGCCGTCGGCTCCAATGGTCGCAAGGCGCGCCACGCCGTCGTCCGCGCTCGAACGCTCTGGGATCTGGAGTGATGGGTCGGCCGGATGCAATATTTTTGAAATGCCTTTGCCGTACGCTGCACCGAGCGAAAATACTTGAAACCCTCCGGAGTCCGTCATGATCGGGCCGTCCCAGTGCATCATCTTGTGCAGTCCGCCGGCATTCCGCACCAATTCATCGCCCGGTTGAAGATACAAGTGATACGTGTTGGAAAGAACGACCTGAGCACCAACCTCAAGCAGAGTCTCGGGGGTGACGCCTTTCATGGCGCCTTTGGTGCCGACCGGTACGAATGCTGGCGTCAAAATATCTCCATGCGGCGTCGAAATAACACCCGCTCGTCCGAGCGCGTTTGGAATCTTTTTTTCGATTTTGAAATTAAGGGGTTTCATTGTAGGTTTTTCCCCTCCTTGATGAGGAGGGGAACGACGCGTACTCGCGCGAGGGGGAGGTGATTATATTTAGAAACAGAATCACCTCACCTCAATCCTCCCCTCACCAAGAGGAGGAGGTAATTCGTTATTGCTTCACTTCCACAAAACTCAATTCATTCACATTCACTGGGGCAGAAAGAAGTAGGGACTGGAACGGATCACGAGGATCGGAAGTTACCTTTTTGAACAATGCAATGATGCGAGGATTGAGTTCTTTTGTAACGACCACGGCGTTGGATGCGATCACTAGATCATGCGGAACAGTAGCGGAAAAATTGCCTCCGCCCTCTCCAGTCAATGCGACATCGACATTCGAAGGAGACAGGCGCGCATTGGTCTTTTGTCCGGATGTTGAATACAGAGTGACTAATGCGGAATGCGAATACACTTCAGAGACAGTGCCGATCGGAGTCTCTCCGCCCGCATATACTTCTTTTCCGAGAGCAATGCCTGCCGCCGCTCCCCCGTCGATGATCAGCGTATCGTAGAGCGAGTGCGCCGGCTTTTCCAAAACTGCTGCGAGAACAAACTGGTTTTTCCCTGTTCTACCGAGAGCCAATTTAAGATCGGCGTTTTCGCGGACAAGCTCATCAACAGAAGACAGGCGAAGAGCGGCGTTCTGAAGCTGGTTCTTCAAATCAGCATTCTCAGCGAGCAGTGTGGCTTTCGAATGCACGATACCGGCAAACGAGAAGATCCATCCACCGACCGAATGAGTGCCCTGAGCAATGCCCATACCCGTGCCGTGAATGACGGCGCGGAATCCTTTTCGGACAATTGGGACGAAGCAAAGAAGAATGACTACGACAAGAACACCGATGATCGTCATCGTACGTGATTTGCTATGCGCTGGAGTGAATTGCCTCTTTGAATGCATGATTATCGGAGTGGAAGTCCGCTTGATGAGCTGACCAATTGCTCGCGGTATTCTTCTATAGAATCAAGCACGATACCCGCTCCGCGCGCCACGGCCGTAAGCGGATCTTCGGCGACATAGATCGGGAATTTCAAAACACCTTCGAGCAAGTGATCGATGCCGGCGAGCATTGCGCCGCCGCCTGAGAGTACGATGCCTCGATGCATGACGTCGGAGAGAATTTCGGGCGGAGTGGTTTCAAGCACCTCCTTGATGCCGTCAACGAGGTCATTGATAGCCGGAGCGATCGCTTCGCGAATGTCGGAATCAGTAATGATAACTTCACGTGGAAGTCCGGTCACCAGGTCGCGTCCGCGCACTTGTGCTTCCATGAAGCTGCCCGGCGTAACCGAACCAATCGCGATCTTCACATTCTCGGCAGTCTTTTCGCCGATGAGCAATTTGAATTCGTCGCGCAAATAGGAAATGATGTCTGCATTGAGGCGGTCGCCGGCGATCTTGGAATTCTTCGATCGTACGATTCCGCCGAGCGAGATGATGGCAATGTCTGTCGTGCCTCCGCCGATATCTACGATCATGGATCCTACGGGATCTTTTACGGGAAGGTGGATGCCGATTGCTGCTGCCATCGGTTCTTCGATGATATAGACTTCGCGCGCACCGGCAGATTTTGCCGCGTCATAGACAGCGCGGATCTCGACGTTCGTGATCCCGCTTGGAACACCAACTACGACGCGGGGCCGAAAAAATTTCTTCGAAATTTTTTCGGCCTTCACGATCAAATACGAGAGCATTTCTTCAGTCACTTCAAAATCGGAAATAACGCCGTCCACGATCGGACGGACCGCGCGGATGTGTCCTGGAGTGCGGCCGAGCATGTTCTTGGCTTCCATTCCCACAGCCACGATGCGTCCGGTCTTTTGGTTCACCGCCACAACGCTCGGTTCATTGATAACAATCCCGTGACCTTTAAGGTACACGAGAGTGTTTGCAGTACCGAGATCGATACCGATGTCGTTTGAGAATGCGTTGTAGAGTTTGTTGAACATAGGAAGTGCGGCCGATAATCGTTATTCTTTGGTCTTCAGGAAATGCAGTAATTCATCTTGCGTCATGATCTGACCTTTTTCTTCGGTGCGCTTTTTTACTTCCACGCCGTTTTCTTTGAGGCTGCGGGCTGAGACAACGACACGATACGGCATTCCGAGGAGGTCAGCATCGGCAAATTTTTCTCCAGCAGACATTTCCATACGGTCATCATACAAGGTTTCGATTCCGGCGCTTGCGAGTGCCGCATACAGCGTCTCTGCTTCCTTCAATACCTCTTCGGAATCGCCAAGCTCGAGAATATGCACGCGAAACGGAGCGACGGATTCTGGCCAAATAATACCATTGTCGTCAGAGAGAACTTCCACGATCGTACCCATAAGGCGACCGAGACCGATGCCATAGCTTCCCATAACGACAAGCTTCTGTTCACCGGCTTCATCGGTATACGTAAGATCGAAGGGCTCAGAAAATTTGGTGCTAAGCGAGAAAATATTTCCCACCTCTACGGCGCGCTGCTCGACAAGCTTCTCTTTGTCTATGCCAAGATCGGCCAAGACCTCGTCCGTGTACACTTCCTTGTTCACGGCGATGCCTTTTGACTCATCGATGTAAATGGTGTCTTCGCCGGCTCCGGTGACTGTCTGGAACTCATGGGAGAATTTTGAAAACGAGCCGCCGGACGCGAATGTCATGTAGGTCAAATGCCCAATGCCAGCTTTTTGAAAAATGTTTTTATATGCCTGCTTTGATTTTTCATAAAACTCTTCGTGCTGCGCTTCATCCCGAGAAAAGGAATAAAGAGCCTTCCAATAGAACTCGCGTCCGCGCATAATGCCTGACTTGCTGCGAGTCTCGTTGCGAAAGATATTTTTGAAATCGTACGGATAGATCGGAAGGTCTTTGTACGAGCTGACATACTGCTTCATGATGTTCGAATACGCTTCTTCGTTCGTAAACGAAAGCCCGATCTCCGTGCCGTTGCTCTGGATGACTGACGTGCGCATCTCGGTGCCGCCAATCGCATCCATTTCACTGCGAATGATGCCTTCGATATTCTTGAGTACTTTTAAACCAAGCGGCAAGTACGAATACACGCCGGCCATTTCCTTATGGATAAATCCGCCCTTGATCAAGAGTTCTGCGTTCTTGGACTCTTCGTCCTTTGGAGCTTCTTTGCGCGTCTTGGTGAACAATTGAGATTGCTTCATATAGGTCGATAGTACCTTACCCGAGGGTATTTTACAAATGAAAAAAGCAGCCTCCGAGAGACTGCTTTCTGTGATTTATTTGTTGATTTTGACGAGCGGTTCGTCTTCAATGTTTTGCCCCCTTGCATCGAGAGTTATCTGCTTCACCACCTTGCCAATAATGAATGTATTGGTTCTGGGCGAAAAATAGATATCGCTGCCGGGATACTGCTTGATCAGCAAGGCGTTCCTGTCTTCGATAGCTTGCCGATTCAAAGAATTTAAGAAATAAATAACGACGGCGACAAGAGCAATAACTATGAATCCTCCGTAAATTAACGAATTCTTTTTGGGCATAACGAACGTGTTTGAGGTGGTCAATGATTTTGAAATAGTCTCGCATGAGCAGAGTTTGGTGTCAAACCCAATAGTAAGTAAATAAAAAAACCTTTCCCTTTCGGTACTCGGCTTTAAAAATGAATTTCGTTAAAGTGGCATCTCTACAATAAGTGACGCACTCCCGAGAAATCCCTGTCTTTCAATCTTGTCAGTTTTAGTAAAATGGTGACTGGTAATTGAATAAGCATGACTTATTATTTTTCCTCCGTTGTTCGTAGTATTAGCGATTGAAGTGACTATCCAACTGTTTATACTATTAAAGACGACAGAATGATCTGATCCATTAAACTGGAGTGACTCAAGTAATATTGTTTTCATAAATCATTTTTTATTTATCCATATAATAGCAATAAAAATTGCTTCTGTCAATATACCCAAAACGCCTTATTTCTGTTACTATGCTTGGGCATCCCGTGGGGAGTTCGGTATAGACCCCTTCCCTGTTTAACCTAATCCGCATTGCGGACGGTAGGCTGAAATGCCAAATAACGGTTTGCATCCCGCTCGAAACGGGATTTATTAATACATGTAGTTCGTATTTAGTTTTGAGTTTCTACTTCCTACTATCTACTTTCTACTTACTAGTTTATGGATCCAAAGTCATCTCCGCTCGTAAAAGAGCTGTTCGCAGTGGGCGCACATTTCGGCTATTCCCGAACCCGCCGACACCCTTCGACCGCAAAGTATCTCTTTGCAACGAAGAACAAGGTAGACATTATCGACATCGAGCAGACAGAGGCTCAGCTCGCGAAAGCGGCAGAGTTTATGAACAAGCTTGGCCAGAAAGGCAAGACTGTTGTCTTCGTCGGATCAAAGCCTGAAGCAAAGGAATCTGTAGGCCTCGCAGCCGAAGGACTCGGACTTCCATTCGTCACAAGCCGCTGGGTGGGAGGAATGCTCACAAACTTTTCCGAGATCAAGAAGCGCATCAACCGTCTCGAAGAACTCCGCGCCGCAAAGATCTCTGGAGACCTTCAGAAGAAGTACACGAAGAAAGAACAGCTCCTCATCGCCCGCGAAGTCGCGAAGATGGAAGATCTTTTCTCCGGAATCGTTTCGCTCAAAGGCATTCCAGATGCTATGCTTATCGTAGACCCAAAGAAGGAAATGAGCGCAGTGCTTGAAGCAAAGCGCCTTGGCGTGCCGATCATCGCCCTCGGATCGACCGACTGCGATATCACACTTGCCGACTACCCTGTCTTGGCAAACGACGCATCACGCGCATCGATCGAATACATCGTTAAGTTCCTCGCAGAGGCATATAAGCAATAACCGACGCGCATTCGGCATCGTCCTGAACTTGTGAATCAGCAGATTCACTCTTGGAGCAAAGGATCCGGGTTTTGTATTAATTAAATAAATAATGGATCCCGGATCGTAGTCTGGGATGACACAGTAGCAAAAAATTATGGCAACAATCACCACAGAACAAGTAAAAGAACTTCGCGACAAGACCGGCGTTTCGGTCATGCAATGCAAAAAGGCACTTGAAGAGGCCGAGGGCGACATGGAAAAGGCGCTTCTCATATTGAAAAAGAAATCGACTGAGATCGCAGCCAAAAAATCTGACCGCGAGGCAACTGCGGGAGCTGTGGCAAAGGCACAGAAAGAAGGCATGGGTCTTCTTCTCACTCTCCGTTGCGAAACTGATTTCGTTGCAAAAAACAGCGACTTCACCACACTCGCAGAGACACTCGCAGGAATGGCCCTTGAGAAAGGAAAGGATGAGGCTGAAAAAGCCGCTCCGGACCTCATCGGTACCGCCATCCAGAAGCTCGGCGAAAACATCCAGCTCGGCGAGATCGTCTCCGTAGAAGCTCCAGTCATCGGCTCATACGTCCATGACGGACGCGTAGGCGTGCTCGTGGGCCTCACCGGAGGAACCGAAACCCTCGCAAAGGACATTGCCATGCACATCGCAGCAATGAACCCTGAATACAAGACCCGCGCCGATGTCCCAGCGGATGCCGTCGAAAAAGTAACCGCACTCTTCACCGAAGAAGTGGCTCAGTCCGACCGACCGCAAGAGATCAAAGACAAGATGCTTGCCGGCAAGATCGATACATTCTTCAAGGAGCGCACACTGCTCGATCAGCCGTTTGTGAAGAATCCTGACATGACGATCGAAACTCTTCTCAAACAAGGAGGTGCATCGCTTGTGAATTTCGTTCGCGTAGCGACAGCGTAAGGCAGGTTCTAGAAACTCGGTTCCCGTGTTGTAGAAAATCCAATGGCAACAATCATCATCTTTTTCATCACTCTCATCATCGCCGTCGGGCTTATCGCCCGCAAGGCTTGGCATATACGAAAGGGAGAGGTCGTCACAGGCTCATATGAAGAGACTGACTGGACGGATCTTTCGGCCGAAGCAGTGAGAAACCAGCTTATCGAATTGTTCAAATTCGGCGTGCATCACTTTGTGCTCTTTGCGCTCCGAATTTGGATCCTGGTTTCAAACAATGTGAAGGGTGCCGATCGTCATGTGAAGACGAAGCTGACCAAGGTGCTTCACAAGAACGGACACTACCCTGCCGGAGGCCGACCGTCTCACTTCCTCAAGAATATTCGCGATCATAAGGACGCGGTGAGCGATGCGATACAAAGGGAGGGAGAGAATTAGGTTATACCGGAAAACGTGCTAGTATAGAAAAACCAAAAGCCGCTTTAGCTCAGTTGGTAGAGCGCCAATTTTGTAAATTGGATGTCGTCAGTTCGAATCTGACAAGCGGCTCATATGCAAAAATCCCTCAGGATATCCTGAGGGATTTTTCTTTTTGAGCCGCTTGAGTACATGAACTGCTTCATGTACGTTCAGATTCGAAAGCCACAGCCATGTCGCCCTGCGACGGGCGAGGCGGGGTCGAGATCACTTAGTCCGCACAGTGTCGGTAATCCGATACGAGCAGACTTAGTGATTCGTGACCGAATCGAAAAATACTTTAGTCGCAGGCAAATCTGACAAGCGGCTCAAAAGAAAAATCGGCGTGGTATTTTTCCACGCCGATTTCATTTAATGAATACTTATTTCTTCTGCAAAACAGGCGGCATCGGGAAACCCCGCTCCTTGTCCGTAATGCATGTTATTCGAATGCCGATACGCATTATCTTCAGTTCTTCCTCAAGCGAAATTTCTTTGACCTCATCCGAAAATTTAGGATTTAGTCCACCATTTCTATACATGACGAATTGGTAGTCTTCGTTGGCAACACCGATTTGATCCCAGCCGCTGTCACTTTTGTCAGAAATGAATACGAGACGCATCTGGATACTGTCGACATCGAGTATATACGCATTCTTTTCTGGAAGGTGGTAGCCTTTTTCTTTGATATACAGTGCAGCTTTCTGAAAGTCAGGCATAGTTGCCGAGGTCAATATTTTAAATTTCGTTCTGCTATCTTTCTGTGCAAATCCATACTGAATGACCGAAAAAAGAAGCAGGAATCCAAAAATAATTTTTTTCATTTATACAGTTTTTTAAGAGTGACTTTATCATTCATATTATATCACATATTTTAATAAAAAGCAAGCATCGAAAAAGCCTTCACGTGAAGGCTTTTTCTAAGACTTATTCCCTATCCTATTATTCGACTGTTTTCGTAGCTGGCTGAACCTTGAGTGTATCCTTGAGCATCGGTATAAGTTTTTCGATGTCTGCCACGCTGTGGAATCCTGTGTATACATTGCCGTCGGAGACGAGGGCTGGGAGTTTGGTGTCTTCGATGCCGTAGATCTTGATGAGTGTTTCAACGGCGGAGAGATTGAGTCCGTAGTCAAATGAGTACACACGGAGTGCCGGATATTTTGTGCGAAGATCGGTCAGTACAAATCCCTGCTTTACACATTAGCTGCAATTCTCGCTCGTGGTGTAGAAATAGAGGATAAACACAGACTTCTGTCCGCAACGCTTGGTGACAGCCTTCATTAGGAGATACTCCTTGATCTCAAGAAGTGAATATTGTTTCTCAAGCTGAGTGAGTTCATCGGATTTTCCACTCGACGATTCGAGGTATTCGATCTTCTTTGAGAGCTCGTTGAGCTGGTCGGAGAGCACTGTCGTGCTGACTTGCGAACAATCGAGCTCGCCAAGGAGCGAATACTGCGCTTCTGCAGAAAGCAGGTCGGTAGAGATGTTGTTTTGGATCGTGTTGAGCTCAGCGAGCTTCCTGTTCGTCAGTGAATTGCTTACATAGAACACCGTGGCGAAAAGGCCTGCGGTAATGAGAAAGACCATGACATATTTCGAAAGGCTGTTTTGGTTGTGGTTTGTATTTTGCATAAAATTCTTAATTCCTCATTTGTAATTCGTAATTGGATACTATCGCCAGGCTGTCTCCCGCCGCGCCACCGTATTCCAGATCGCGCTAATGATCCATACCGGCGCTATGATGCTGTAGATAACAATGTACCACACCATGGCAAAAGACGGGCGGAACTTCCCTGTTGCCATCTTAGACCCGATGAGCAGCGAGAGGAATACAAATCCATACAGAATGATAGAAATAAACACAAGGGCGTGCGTACTGACGAAGAACCAATCGAAAGAAAAGTGCGGACTGGCACTGGCTTGGACACCCACGGCTTGAATCTGCAATATCTTCTGAATCAAGATCTTCCCCCAGGAATAGATCATGAAAATAAACAGGTACGATGCGGCAAAGATCGAGACGATTCCGGCAGGAACGGTAAATAATGCGAAGGTTCCATATTTTTTACGGAACAGGAGGCGGCGGTAATCGATCGTATTATTGATGAAGCCGTAGATCCAGCGCAAGCGTTGCTTGTAGAGCTTGTATATCGTTGGAGGCGTCTTGGTGTTCACGACGGCATCATGACACTGCTCGATGCGATAGCCGTGTTCGTGCATGCGGTAGGCGATCTCCATGTCTTCGGTCTTGTGTGCGAGCTTATACAAGCCAAGATTCCTAAATACGGCTGTTCGGTAGATTGAAAACGGTCCAGGAGTGACATGTATGCCGTTCATGAGGCCGAGCATTTTTTTGATGTATACGGAGAGCTGATACTCGATCTTCTGTGCCCATTCGATATGGCGCTTAGGATCGTCTACAATGATCGATGGTGACACTGCCATAACATCAGGCTCATCGAAGTACGGGATCATGCGCTTGAGCGCGCTCGGAGTGACAAATGAATCGGCGTCGAGACAACCGATAAAGTCCGTCGTCGCGTGAGTGATACCCAAATTCATGGCAGTGTGCTTTCCTCCGTTTTCCTTTTGAAATATTTGAATGTTTGGGGTTTCCGTAAATCCCTGGAGGACCTTCCATGTGTTGTCGGTCGATCCATCGTCCACAAGCATGATGTGGAGCTTATCCTTTGGGTAGTCGAGGCCGAGGAGAGAGTCGACAGTGCCTTGAACGGTATTCTCTTCGTTCCAACATGGCACGATCACAGTCACACTTGGATACACGCGATCAGGCCGATCGTCGAGCTTGGTGACGATTTCCCCCCGACGCTCCAAAAAAGTGAAGAGAAAGAAGATCTCCACGTAGACTGCGCAGAAGGTAAAAGCATAGAAAATAGCGTTGAAGATAGAGTCCATTTTGGGCGAATGCGAGCTTCCGAGGCGGGTGCGATTGCACTTCAATCTAGCATAAAAATGAGTTAGAGAAAAGGCCGATTTCGCGAAGCGAAATCGGCCTTTTCTTGAAAAAAAACCAATATTACATAGTTGCTGCAGCCTTGCACTTTGCACACTTGCATCCAACGAGCATCATGATCGCTGCGATACCAACAACCACGTATACGATAGCCTCAACTGTTGGCCATGATCCGAGGATCATGTGAACGACGTTCCAGTCGCTACCCATGAGCATGCCGATTCCGACAAGACCCCAGTTAAGACCTCCGATAAATACGAGAGCTCCTGAGAGCTTATGCATTCCACATCCTTTCATCATAAAAATATACTGGCACACTAACTAATAATGGTCGCCCCGAAGGGCTAAAAATCTTGACCTTTTAATTATATCAAATTTTAGACCATGCAACATACGCAAAGGCAAATCTGTGGACAACGAGAATGTGTAATCACATCCCGGCGTCCCTTTAGCGGGCAACGAGAAGGTAATCCTACCGGCGCCCTCTGTGAGGGCAACGAGAATGTGTAATCACATCCCGGCGTCCCATTAGACCTTACCCGCTTTACACTCACCTGGTGAGGGTAAATGAGAGATGCGATCACCTCACCCCGCTCGATTACGAGTCGACCCTCTCCTCAATAAGGAGAGGGTTAGTCGAAGTAATTTTTGAGTCGAAGGATGCGCTCGTGGGTGCGAAGCTTTTCATGCACTTTGGCTTCGATTTGGCGGATACGTTCGCGGGTGACGCCGAATTCGGTTCCTACTTCTTCGAGCGTGTGCTGGACGCCATCGGAGAGACCGTAGCGCATCTCAAGGATCTTACGCTCCTTTGGAGAGAGTTCGTCGAGCACGCTGCGGACCTGGTCCTGAAGGATGCGGTAGCTTGCATCCTGGTCGGGACGGAGGATCTTGTCGTCAGCGATGAATTCACCGCGGGTCGACTTCTCATCGTCGTCGCCGATCGGCTGTTCGAGTGAGACGGTATCCTGCGAAATGTTTTCGATCACATGGACTTTTTCCACATCGATTCCCATTTCGATCGCGATCTCTTCGGCGAGTGGATCACGTCCAAGGTCTTGAGCGAGACGGCGGTAGACTTGCTTGTATTTTGAAATGGTCTCAACCATGTGCACGGGAATGCGGATGGTGCGGGACTGGTCGGCAAGCGCGCGAGTGATCGACTGGCGGATCCACCATGTCGCGTAGGTCGAGAATTTGTAACCCTTTGTCCAGTCGAATTTTTCTACAGCCTTGAAGAGACCGAGGTTTCCTTCCTGAATAAGGTCGAGGAGTGTGAGATCGCTCGAGCGTCCCACGTATTTCTTGGCGATCGAAACGACGAGGCGAAGGTTTGCGCGAGCAAGGAGATTCTTGGCTTCCAAGTCCCCTGCTTCGATTCGGCGAGCAAGATCCTTTTCTTCGGCAGCGTGGATGAGCGGATACTGACCGATCTCCTTGAGGTACATTTGGATGGAGTCGTAGCTTGGATCGTGCTTCTCGTCCTTGCCTCCTTCGATAGTGTCGATGTCGAGAAGGTTTCCACCTTCAAGAACGTCGATGCCGGCGGTGTTGAGCTGATCGTAGAGAACGTCGAGAAAGTCGATATCGGTCTCAATGTTTGGGAACGAGCGAAGAATCTCGTCGAATGTGATGAATCCGCGCTTGCGACCCTTTGCTACGAGTTCGGCTGAACGCTCAAGTGGCGAGAGATTTGCCTTGGATTTTTTGACGTTTGCTCGGCCGGCGGTGATAGCACCGTTCGACTTTATAGCCTTAGGCTTTTTTACCTTTAGGGGCTTCTTGGCCTTTGCGGGCTTTTTGACCACTACTTTCTTCGCTGGCTTCTTGACGATTTTTTTGATCGGTTTTTTCACAGCTTTCTTGACCGCCTTCTTTACCGTCGTTTTTTTTATGATCACTTTTTTCTTTTGTATGACTTTTTTCTTGGCCATGGGTTTATTAATTCTTAAAGCGACTATTTTTAATGGTATTGAGGCGGTTGGTGATTGCTTGCGATTTTTCCAGTATGTCGGCAATTGAGGTACTTCCTTCTGAACGTTCAGCTTCGGTCATTTTGGCCATTAGTTCTTCGAGTTCTCTGCCGAGCGATTCTTCTTCAAGATTGTCGAGTAGTTCTTCTGCGTCTCTTGCCAGTCGGACGGGATCTTCGTAGAGCGACTCGACTTCGAATATGCGTTCCTGTTTCTTTTCTTCAGCGCTTTCATACAATTCCTTGAACCGAGCTTCTCCGATGATCTCCTTCAGTCTTTTTCGAACGGCTTCAGTATCAATGTGAGCGGGAGAGAGTTGTTCTTGCCAAAGGAGGATGCCAAACAGTCTCTCTTCGATTCGGGTAGTGCGGGAAGCTTCGCGGGACTGCGGAGCGGCGGTAGGAGCGGGCCTAGGAATATATTCTGCATTCGACATCAGGCGAATCACGTCTTCGGCGAGCGCCTCTTCCGGAATGCCGGTTTTGAGGTGAATTTCGCGAATGAAGTGGACGCGCTCGACAGCCGAAGGCATAACGGCAATGTATGGAAGAATTTTATCACGAACTGCACGCATGCGGGTATGTTCGGTGAGTTGTGATTCGGCGAGCACGGAGAGATAAAAGAGGACGATATGCTGCGCTCCGTCGATAATCTTCTTCCACTGCCCTGCGCCTTCCGTGCGAATGACATCGGCTGGATCCATATCCTTTGGAAGCTTAGCGACTTTCACGTTCATGCCGATCGATAGTCCGATCTTTTCTGCGCGACCTGCAGCCTTCATGCCAGCCTTGTCCGCATCGAATGCAATGACGAGATTTTTGGAAAGCGCGTGCACCTGTCCAAGTCCGGAGAGCGCTCCAAGACCTGCATCTGAGAGTAACGAATCGCCGAGCGCTGTGCCACTTGAGGCAACAGTGTTCGAGAATCCGGCCTGATGCGAGAGCACGAGATCCATCTGTCCTTCGACGAGGATCGCACTATCGCGCTTTCTGATCTCAAACTTTGCCTTATCGAGTCCGTAGAGCACGGAACCTTTTTTGAATATCGGAGTCTCGGGAGAGTTGATGTATTTGCCTTGCACGCCGGAGCCGTCATCATGAAGCAGGCGTCCAGAAAATGCGATGATGCGCGCTCCGGAGTCGCCGATCGGAAACATCACGCGGTCGCGGAAGCGGTCGTATATTTCCCCTTGCGGCTTGTCGTCGGGATGCTTTGCCAATCCAGAAGAAACGATCTCGGCATCGGTAAATCCCGATGCGCGGAGTGCGTCGGTGAGCTTGCGCCAGTCTGCGGGCGCAAATCCGATGCGGAAATGTTTGATGCTCTCTGCGGTAAGTCCCCGGCTTTCGATGTATGCCTTTGCTTCGGCGTTTTCAGCAAACTGCGTTTCGTAGAAACGCGTCGCATGCTCCATCAATTCGTACAGACGATCTTTTTCATTGCGCTCTTTCGGATCGCTTCCGCGATAAGCCTCAAGCTCAACGCCGGCGCGCTTGGCCAGTGTCTGGAGTGCGCCCTTGAAATCAAGTCCTTCGAATTGCTCGACGAATGAGAAGATGTCCCCTTTCGCCCCGCAACCGAAGCAGTAGTAGCTGCTTCGGCCCGGAGAGATGAAGAACGAAGGAGATTTTTCGTTATGAAAGGGACAGATCGCCTTGTAGTTTGATCCGGCTTTTTCGAGTTTCAGGTAGGAAGAAACAACATCGACAATCGAGAGTTTTTCTTTGATTTTTTCTACGGATGAGGATGACATCATGCGGAGTCATCGCGTCATGCCGGACCGCGGTCCGGCATCCATGATTTTAGAATCTCTTCGTGGATTCCGGGTCGAGCCTGGAATGACACAGTTATAGAACTCTTATTTCTCTTCTTCGGTTTCTTCTTTTTTGTCAGTGCGCTTGTCCACGTATCCGGTACCTGCTGGGATGAGGCGTCCAATGATGACGTTTTCCTTAAGACCGCGAAGTGTGTCTACCCCACCGCGAATCGCGTTGGTGATGAGCACGCGGTTGGTGTTCTGGAAGGATGCTGCAGAGAGCCAAGATTTGGTCGTAAGCGCAGTCTCGGAGATTCCGAGCACGAGAGCTTCGGCCTTGGCCTCAGTGAGTCCCTTTGCCTTGAGCATGACGTTCTCATCGAGAAGCTCAACAGCTTCCACGATCTCGCTTGGAGAGAATCCTGATTCACCTGCGTCCTTGATCTTTCGGCGTGAGAACATTTGGCGGATGATGATCTCAATGTGCTTGCGCGAGATCGATGCACCCTGCAATTCGTACACTTTGTTGATTTCGTGAATGATGTATTCCTCGGCTTTTTCGTGACCGCCATGCTTGAAGATCTCGGCAATATCTGCAGATCCGTCGGTCATAAGCTGGCCCTTCACTACGTTGTCGCCCTTTGCCACGATCGGCTGACGATGCGGAGGCAATTCGTAGATCGTTTCGTTTGGTTTGCCGTCCACCTTGGTGTCGTGCAAAACAACGATTGAGCGCTCGGAAGTGTTGATGCGAATGTCGATGACCGTGCCGTCTTCATGCACGACAACAGCCGGGTTCTTTGGAAGTCGGCGCTCGAAGATTTCTTCGACGCGAGGAAGACCTGCCGTGATGTCCACACCTGCGAGACCTCCGGCGTGGAAGGTTCGAAGCGTGAGCTGCGTTCCCGGCTCACCGATCGCCTGTGCGGCAACGATACCGACAGCTTCACCGACTTTTACGAGGTGGTTGCGTCCGAGGTCGAGACCGTAACATGACTGACAGATTCCGTAGATGGTCTTACATGCGAGCGGCGAGCGCACGAATGCTTCCGTGATACCCATCTTCTCGATGTTCATTGCCTCTTCTTTGGTGATGAGATATCCGCGCTTGTGGATGACCTTGCCTTCCTTGTCCTTAAGATCGGCGGCAAGGATGCGTCCACGAAGAAGCTTGCTGATCGGAATTTCGATTCCGAGCACGTTGTCTTTCTTCATCATCTTTCCATCCTTGGTTCCACAGTCTTCTTCGGTGATCACGACATCTTGCGCGACGTCTACGAGACGGCGAGTGAGATATCCGGCCTTCGCAGTGTTGAGCGCCGTGTCGGCGAGACCCTTACGAGAACCGTGAGTACAAATGAAGTATTCGATCGGAGAAAATCCTTCCTTGAAAGACGGGATGATCGGGAAGTCGATCGTGCGTCCCGATGGGTTGACGATCATTCCTTTCATTCCGGCCATCTGCGTGAGGTTACTCATCGAACCGCGAGCCTGTGAGAGAAGCATGTCTGACATTGAGCCGTTTGGATCGAGGGTGGCAGGGAGGAGTTTTTCGATCTCGCCCTTGGTGCCTTCCCAGATTTCGATCACCTTGCGGTAGCGCTCTTCTTCGGAGAGGAGACCTTCGTTGTACTGGTCTTCCACTTCTTTCTGGCTTGCGCGTCCCTTGGCAACGACTGCTTTCTTTCCTTCCGGCACGCGGACGTTGTCCATACCCCAAGTCACACCTGAGAGCGTGCTGTACTTAAATCCGAATGCTTTGATCTTGTCGAGGAGGTGCGGCATTTCTTCGATGCCGTAGTGCATGATGAATTCATCGATGAGGGCGTTGATGCGCTTCTGGCTAACGGTCTCGTTCACGAATGGGAAATCGTCGGGAAGGATCGAGTTGAAGAGAATGCGTCCGACGGTCGTCTCAAACGGCTGTCCGTTGAACAATGCATACTTTGCCTTTTCGGTGCCGAGCACTTTGATCGGTTCGCGAAGAGAAATCGCATCGAGGTCGTATGCGGTGATGGCCTGATTCGGGCTGCCGAACGATTTCTGCTCGCCTTCGGTCTTTGCATTTACTTTCGTCATCCAGTAACAACCGAGCGTGATGTCGAGCAGCTTTGCTGAAACGATCGGCTCGCCGTTTTGCGGCTTGAGAATGTTCTTTTCCGATGCCATGCGATCGCCGGCCTCTGCCTGCGCTTCGCGAGAAAGCGGAACGTATACTGCCATCTGGTCTCCGTCGAAGTCGGCGTTGAAGGCCGCACACACGAGTGGGTGAACCTGGATAGCATTTCCTTCGATGAGGATCGGATGGAAGGCCTGAATACCGAGACGGTGAAGCGTCGGTGCACGGTTGAGGAGCACACGCTTGCCCTTGATCACTTCTTCGAGGATCGCCCAAACTTCAGGGATTCCGTCTTCAATAAGTCGGTTCGCTCCGCGAATGTTGTAGGCAAGTTCCCCTTCGATCAATTTTGAAATGACGAACGGACGGAAGAGCTCGAGTGCCATATGCTTCGGCAATCCGCAGTGCGAAAGCTTGAGCGTAGGACCCACGACGATCACCGAGCGTCCCGAGTAGTCCACGCGCTTTCCGAGGAGGTTCTGGCGGAAGAGACCCTGTTTTGATTTGAGGTTGTCGGAAAGAGATTTGAGTGCGCGGCGCTGTGCCTGGTTCATGGCAACAGAATCGTTCTGGCGAGCGATCGAGTTGTCGATGAGCGCATCCACAGCTTCCTGCAAGATTCGCTTTTCGTTGCGCAAGATAACATCTGGCGCGCCGATTTCCTTGAGCTTGCGGAGACGGTTGTTTCGGTTGATCACGCGGCGATAGAGATCGTTGATGTCGGAAGTCGCATGGCGTCCACCTTCAAGAGCCACCATTGGGCGGAGTGCTGGTGGGATGACAGGGATGCGGGTGAGGAACATCCATTCAGGACGGATGCCCGAAGTGATCATCGAACGGATGAGCGAGAGGCGCTTCTCGAGTTTTTCGCGCTCGACGGCAGATGCCTTTTCGTGCGCAGTCTCGGAAATTTCCTGGAGCTTT
>JAHFNM010000035.1 GCA_023267415.1 Candidatus Nomurabacteria bacterium | reverse complement strand
GCAAAAGGCAGAAGTTTCCTATCGAACTCGAAAAAGAGTTCAAAAGGAAGCATTGATTCTTTTTTGCCGAATTCGATCGCGAGTGCGCCTACCACTTCGCCTTTTTCAAACGCTGCGAACAAGTGTTCGGGAGTCCGTTCGGGAGGGGGATTGCTATTGTGTGTCTTAAACATATGTTCGGAAACATAATCGATCGCCCGGCTGCGTTCCTGTCCAGGAGTTCGCAGCAGGCGGATACTATACTCTGCATTCATACCCATTATTTTTTGTGACCGTTACCAATAGTGTTTTTCAATTCGCGTTGTTTCCATTGTGGCTGCGTCGAACATGATGTAGCCGGGCATCTCCGGAGGATAGATAAAGTTCCGCTTCACTTCGCTTTTCTTGAGGATTTGGAACAGTCCGTGGTTTGCGGCAAATCCCGAAGCCATTGGAGGATTCGTCGCGATGACAATCGCCGTACCTTCCTGCATGAGCCTGCGGTCCCATTCCTTTTGCGTACTCCATATTTCCGGATCGAGCGAATATTCGGGAATGGTTGGAATAAGAAGCTTCATTACCTTGTCTTTTATTACAAGCTTCTGATCCACACTTGCGTTGCCGGCCTGGATCAGGCGCTGCAAACGCCATGCCTCATTCGTATCTATTCCGATACACTCCGAAAAGGGCAGTCCATGTTCTGTAAAACAGAAGAGATTGGTTCTGTGTCCGATCGTGTTGCAATTGAGAACTGTACGCTTCATCCTCCTGGTAATGTCATGCAAGGTGCATCTGGCCCCAAGTGCCCAGAGTTCTATCTCGTCAAACACGACATCGCATCGCTCGATAAAATCGCCCAGCACGTCGACGTTCTCTTCGGTCAGGCCCTGCGGGCATACGACAATTCTGGTGTCGTCGGCTATTTCACGCAGCATGCGCGCTGTTTCAAATGCTTTGGATTTGCCGACTGAAGATCGGGTTGCTCCGAATTGCCGGTTTATATTTGAAATGTCGAATATTTCCGGTTCGAATATCACGATCGTTCCGACCCCAAGCCGGAGAAATATCGAGGCGATAAGTCCACCCATCCCTCCGCAACCGGCGATGCCGACGGTGGAGCCATGCAGCATCATCTGCTCTTCTTTCGTGATCCAGCCGATATTGCGATCGGTTCGTTCGAGATAGTAGTCGAGCGAAAAATTCTTGGGTTCGAGCACATAGAGTGCGTCGAAGAAGGGATTTACAGGCAAATCTTGTTGTTTGAGCACTTTCAGTTTTTCCATACACTGGTTTTAAATTGTTAAGAGAAAATTGATTCTTTCGAATCATAGGTGACCTTAGATGAAGGAATCCTAAACGAAAGATAAAGCCGTGTTTTATACGGCAATGAAAAAAAATATCGCGTGTGAACTATCGGCTCGGAGAGAATTTATATCCTCGTTTGGGAACGGTGTGTATGAAGATGTGTCGCTTGATCTCGAGTTTTTTGCGAAGCAGGCGCACATGCGTGTCGACGGTGTTGGTGAACGGGTCAGCATTCATGTCCCATACGTGATCGAGGATCATTTCGCGAGAGAGAACGATGTCCTCATGTTGCATGAAATATTCAAGCAGGGCAAATTCCTTGTTGCGGAGCGGAATGACGACTCCGGAGAGCGTGACTTGATGCTTGCTCGAATCGAGAACGAGGTCGCCTGAAGTGAGTACCTCTCCGTGCAGCACTTCGCCTCGGCGGGTGAGCGCCCGCAAACGTACGTTGAGCTCACGCAGGGAAAACGGCTTTGTCATGTAGTCGTCGCATATAGAAAGCATGTCTACCTTGATATCCATGCTTCGCTCCACTGACAGCACGAGTATTGGGAGCGAGGGCTTGATCTTTCGGATCTCGGCCGATACCTGGTCGCCGGTCATATCGGGTAGGTGAAAGTCGAGAATGACGGCATCGTAGGCATTCGCGCGCGCGAGCGCGATTCCGCGCTCACCGGTCGAAGAAGATTCTACGACGCATAGTTCGGCGCCGAGGCCCTTTTTTACGAATGCGGTTATGTCGGTTTCGTCTTCAATAAGTAATATTTTCATAAAAATGGGAGAGGGTTTTTGTTCCGGGAAAAGTATATCAAACGCCCATATGAATGAATAGAACGCAGTTTAACTTTCGTTTAAGTTTTTTTCGTGAGCATCAGGTAGAATCAAATGAAATCATTCCTCACAAGCAAAAACAGCAATTATGTATTCACTTACTGACCAAGAGCCGATCCTGGCCATCGTCACATACAATGTCTTTCCCGTTAAAAATGGCGTCTATCTCATTGAAGGAACGCCGACACTCATACTGGCCGAGACGTTTCGCCGCAACGATCTCTCTCCGATAAAGTCTCCCAAATACGTGATTGAGGCAGACGGGAATTTTCAACAGCTTCTTTCATGTGAAGAGTCGATTCAAAAGGTGATCCAGTTCATTGGGAAGAAAAGCTCAGGCTCATTCGATATAATAGAACTGGTCTCAAAATTCTTTCCTCCGCCGCAAGTGTTGTACGTAGATTGTCCGCACGACAGCGTGGGAAAAAAGATTCTCCTTGAAGGGCATGGAATCTCGCTTGATCCAAACGATGAACAGTATATTCACTTTGGATACTGCGATCCGTGCGATGAGGTTCCGCTATTGGAAGGATTGATGCTTAAATATGCGCGTTCGCTGACAAAACAAATCTGAAGAATATAAAAAAGAAAGACCGTCTGTAAGGCGGTTTTTATCATCCAACAGCCGGGCTGGCACGCGAATCCTTCGCGCACCAGGGCTCGTTCGTAAAAAGTGAAGAGCGTGTCCAAAGCCGTTGGTCAGGCACACGAAAGAACTCTTCAGCCAATAGCCTACCGGTTCTAGCATCCTCGTTTCCTAAACGAGAGTTAAATTTTTTCTTCGGGGGATTCAGTCTATGGCGGCTCTAGTGATAGAATATGCCCATGAAGCCAATCACCACATTCTTCCTCAAGACTGAGGACCGGGCCCGCAGGTATTTCGAGCGCATACCTTTTATTCAAGCCTTTCTTGCCGGAATCGGCGTGATCATATTCTGGCGTGGCGTCTGGGAGTGGTGCGACAGGGCAGATATTTCGCCGCTCCTCTCGATCGTTCTCGGCTCACTTATTCTCGGTGGCGTGGGTGTGTTCGTGCAGACATTCATCGGAAACACGATCATCATCAAAAACGTGAAGCGCGAAGAGCGAAACGAGCAGAGAGCTATTCGCGAGATAGAAGGGGAGGTGGTGACAGAGGAAGTGACGCTTGCCGAACTCTCTGCCAAGCTTGACCGGGTGATCGAGCAGATTGAAAAGAAATAATGACAAAAAGAAACTCCCTTCTTTCAGGCAGGAAGGGAGCGAAGGGTGTGCTATTTTCATTGCTCTGCGATTTGACTTGGTAAATTCAAATATCACGATATCTTGCTGGACGTAGAGAAACTTCTTTTGCTATACTCCGATTCTAAGAGATTGCAGTCGTTTTTTAGCCAAATAATAGCCATGAATATACAAAAAGTAATGGAAGAACTTGGGTATAAGCGCAAAGAGGCGCAGCTCTATCTAGCAGCACTTCTTTTTGGTGAGGCAAAAGTTTCAGACTTGGCGGCCAAGCTTAAAATCCCGCGCACAAGTGCGATCATGCTCGCTGAGAAGCTCCATAAGGATGGCTTGCTCAACTATTATGTGAAGCATTTTCATAAATATTGGGTGGCTGAGAATCCAGACAAGCTGCTTTTGAAGCTCAAGAAGGACGAGTCGACTTTGCAGTCGATCATACCGGAACTGAAGGCTATGCAGCCCCGAACGATCGGGGACAAGCCGAGCATGAAGATGTTTGTCGGCGCCAACGAGATCAAGCAGATCTTGGAAGACATCATTTTGACCAAATCCCATCTTCGCGGTATCGTTGCCTGGAACGACCTGATCAAGCTCTTTGGGCATGGATACGTCAACGACTGGCTAAGCACGCAGTCAAAGCATTTTCTCAAATTCCGACTCCTGACCCCGTTTTCGGAAGCGACAAAAGAATTGAAGGAGCACGACGCAAAAGAATCTCGAGATACCCGATTCCTGTCAAAGCATACGAGCGCGCTGAACACTGCGACGTTCATGT
The DNA here is from genome assembly GCA_023267415.1 of Candidatus Nomurabacteria bacterium. Classification (GTDB taxonomy): domain Bacteria; phylum Patescibacteriota; class Minisyncoccia; order Phycocordibacterales; family UBA9973; genus CAITQP01. The sequence goes on along the minus strand of JAHFNM010000035.1, from coordinate 3,612 downwards.
ATGGCAATAAGGTGGCGATCATCTCGCTCAATGAAAAACTGCCCACCGGATTCGTGCTCGAAGATCCGGATGTGCAAAATACTATGACCATTTTTTTTGAGGAATTGTGGAGTAGCAGGGAATAATTGTTTACAATTGCTCCCTAAGAAAAAGTGACGAAAATTATGTCGTCACTTTTTTATTGCCTGATCGCCGATCGTACAAAAAGGAAAACAAATTCCATCCTTATTCCATAAGGATATTTTTCCCGCGCGATTTTTTGGGTGGGATAAGTTTAAACCTATCTTTTGAAAGTATTGATGAATCTAGATGGTTTTGCGCGAGAAAGGGGATAATGGAGGTAAGGGCAGGACGGAAGGATGCACACTGTCGTTCCTGAATGCCCAACCCTTCGGGGGTTTGAAAGGTCGGACTCTTGGCGACAGATCGCAATTCGATTTGGAACGCCGTGTGCGATTATAAGCATTGCCACCTTATGCATCATGGGAAGCAAAAGAAATATATGTAGCGAAGTGATGCAGATTATCAATCCTAACCGACCTCTTTTATGCTAATGACAATCGCCGTTATTCTCATTATTCTTTGGCTGCTCGGCGTCCTTACCGCGTTTACTCTTGGCGGACTGATCCACATCCTTCTTGTCGTAGCCATCATCATGATATTGGTACGACTGATAGAAGGGAAAAATCCTATCGCTTAGATGCTTAAGAAAATGATACAAAAATAGCCGTCGGTGACGGCTATTTTTGTATCGACTAGAATCCAATATGCTCCATGATGCGATGGGTTGGGTGTTCCTTGAGTTCTTTAAGAGGGATGTGTGGCTTGAGCAGATCAACGAGCTCTTCGGTGTCGACTGAAGAGGGTAGAGGGATGGCGATGATCGGAGCGACGAGCCTGGAAGATTCTATCAAGAGCTGGTTGCCCATCGGGTGTTCTTCGACAGCAAATCCTTTGAGAGTCTTGAAAGTGTAGAGGTATTCTTTGATGCGCACGCCTTCCTCGTTTATTGATATATCGATCACTTTGGGTTCTCGTGCGGCATAATATCCAAGAATAAGCGCTCCAAGAATGATGAAGACGGCAAAAAGCGCATCATGATATATGACGGCTATGGCTGCGCTTGCCAGCGCGATCACGCCGAGCGCCCAGAACCAGTCTGGATTTTTTACGCGATGATTGTACTCTTCGATCTTCCAGGAAATGATGTGATTTGGCGTTGCCATGTTCATAAAGTATATCATGTGTTTAATTGCAAAGGTACGATAGAATGGATGCATGCAACTTCGCGGAATGGAATTTGGAATGGTCATACAGACTGATCGAGATAAAAAATCGACGAACTCGATCGTTAAATGGGGCGCGGGCGCAGTGCTTGAGGAAGAGGGAGGGTCCGGGGGCGAATTTTTCCCGGTAGGGAAAAATTCGCCCCGATGCACCATCGTCTCCATCCCTGATCCAATTGACGGCGATTATTCGGACTTTGTCGCTCGTGCACATGAAGCATTATCGGGCATCGGCGAAAAAACTATTCCGATCGCCATCGAGCTTTCGGTACTGGTTCCGCCGGAAATAGCTGCCGAAATATCTCGCGATTCCGCCTGTGATGCTGTCTATCTCTCTGGAGAGATTCCTTGGAATTCCATCCCTGAGCAGGCACGCGCCGTTTTTTTTCGCACAACTGTATCGCCGTATACATCTATGCGAGGAGGTTTTGTTTCAGGGAAATATCTCCTGCCGCTCTCTGGGGAATGGATCCGCCAATGCCGCAGGCAAGGGATGGCAAAGCCAATAATCGTGGGAGGCGGAGTATTGCGTCCGCGCGATGCTGCCGCTCTCGTAGAGTCTGGTGCTTCGGCTCTGTGTATAGATACGGCAAAGAGGCTCCGCCCATGGAATGTGTTCCGTATTGTTCGCCGCGTTTCGCGGCTCTAAATTGGGATGAGGATACTGACACACTTTTTTAATACATTGTTTCCCGATCGGTGTGTTGGGTGTGCGGAGCGAGGGACGCTTTTGTGCAGAGATTGTAGAAAAAAACTCGCACCCGCATCGAATCCGATGCATTCCTGGGTCACGAGTGTTTTTGCCTATCATGATTTTCGAGTAAAGCGACTCGTCCATTCGTTGAAGTACAAGCATTCGCACGGAGCGGCCGATATATTCGCGCCAGCATTGGCAGATGCTCTCATCGAATTCTTGGGGGAGGAAACGATGTTCCTCGGGTCGCGCCCAATCCTCGTCGTACCAGTGCCTCTTTCGAAGAAACGCTTTGCCAAGCGGGGATATAATCAGGCAGAACTCTTGGCTCAAAAAATGACCGCACGTATCCCAAATGGGAATATCCGCGTCAAGACCGATCTACTGAAGAAAATCAAAGAGACCAAGCCGCAGGTCGACATCAAAAAGCGTTCTATCCGGCTCAGTAATCTAGGAGATTGTTTTGCCATCACACCCCAAAGCGCTTCCGGGGGAGAGGTGATCGTCTTGCTTGACGATGTGACAACGACGGGAGCAACGCTCACGGCCGCGCGCAAAGCGTTGCGCGCGGCCGGATTCCACAAGATATATGGGCTCGCCGTAGCGCATTAATCATGCGATGCTATAATAGTATTATGTATTCTAGTAAACCTACCTTCACTCGCTTTTTTGCAGCCTTTGCTGCAGTAGGCATCCTTGCCTCGCTTGTTTTTTCACTGATTCCTTCAAACGCGCATGCTGCGGTCTCTTCTCTTACTTTTACTGCCGGAACCGCACCGACGAATCCAAACCTGAACTATATGACCTGGTCTCCCGACCTTAATCTCTTTGTGGCTGTTAGTCAGAACGGAACAACAAGCAATGAAGTTATGACTTCGCCTGACGGAATCACCTGGACAAATAGAGATGTACCTGCGGCCAATCGCTGGCACCAAATTGTGTGGTCTCACGAGCTCGGCCTCTTTGTAGCTGTGGCAAACAGTGGTACGAACCGTGTCATGACAAGTACTGATGGAATAACATGGATCGCTGCTACGAGTACTCCGCCGGCAAACAACTGGCTCGCTGTTACGTGGTCTCCAGCTCTTGGTCTCTTTGCGGCTGTTTCGGAGCTCACAGGCCTTGGACGCTCAGTCATGACGAGTCCCGATGGAAACAATTGGACGACACGAACCGGATCGGCTATCACGGCAGCAAACGATTGGGAGGATATTAAGTGGTCGTCATCGCTCGGTCTCTTTGTAGCTGTATCAACAACGAGCGGAACAGGCAATGACATCATGACTTCTCCTGATGGAATCAACTGGACCAGTCGAACGATTACTGACGGTGCTTGGGATAATCTTATCTGGTCTCCGGATCTCGGCATCTTTGTCGTATATGGATTCAACAATACCTCGGTTGTTACATCGACTGATGGAATCAACTGGACGACTCATACGAATGCAATCGACTCTCACAACTGGCAGCCTGGTGACTGGTCGCCAGAGCTTGGCGTGTTCGTGGCTGTTGCCAACACCGGTTCTAGTTCCAATGAATATATGATCTCACCCGATGGAATCACTTGGACGATCACGGTCATCCCAGGAACACCAGGAGGAAACTACAAGACCGCATATTCTCCTGCACTCG
>JAHFNM010000034.1:7235-7891 GCA_023267415.1 Candidatus Nomurabacteria bacterium | reverse complement strand
CGAATCACTAAGTCTACTCGGGTGAATACACCCTGCGTGAACTAAGTGTTCTCGACCCCGCCTCGGCAACGAATGAGTACATTCGGCTTCGCGCCTGCGGCTTTCGAATCTCCCTCTCTCGCGCAACGACAAACCGCCAAAGTCCTTGCGGGCTTTGGCGGGTCGTTTGCGGAGAGAGGGAGATTCGAACTCCCGGTTGGGTTTCCCCAACGCTGGTTTTCGAAACCAGTGCCTTCAACCGCTCAGCCATCTCTCCATATTCTTATTCGTTTGTATAACAGTTTCGAAATACTACCACGGATGTTTTGTATTCCAAAATCCCTTACTCTGTATGCCGAATGCAAAATATTGTATACTATTTTGTATGAACATCCGCTCTATTGATGTGCGCCTTATTCATTTTTTTCAGAGATATTCGATGCCAATGGCCCGATTTGGGCTTTTTGTGGTTTTCTTCTGGTTCGGGATATTGAAAGTACTCGGTCTTTCGCCTGCGAGTCCGCTTGTTGAAGCGCTGTTCAATCACACGATCCACTTTATGAGCTTTACGACATTCATTGTCGTGTTCGGAATCTACGAGATGCTTATCGGCATATTGTTCCTCATCAAGGGCGCTGAACGCATCGTCTTGCCACTCCTTCTCCTGCATATGATCA
>JAHFNM010000034.1:0-7225 GCA_023267415.1 Candidatus Nomurabacteria bacterium | reverse complement strand
GTTCATGCCGCTTGTCCTGCTTCGAGGCGAGACATGGAGCGGATTCTTGGTGCCTACAATGGAAGGGCAGTATATCCTCAAGAATCTGGTCATCATTGCCGCGGCTATGGGAATTGCGGCACATCTGCATCCGTTGAAAAACAGAAGCTAATCTCATAGACACGCAATGAGCGAAGTGTTAAGGTAATGAAAACTCACCTTGTATATGGGACACTACTCAACACTGTTGCCGCCAGCCATCGCGCTCGCCGTTCTTATTTCCATCAAACTCTCTTTGTATAGAGGGAAAAAGAAAGAGAGGAGAGTCATGGAATATGAACAAATGCTTGAAGAAAAAAGCGTGTTCGCACTGCCGTTTGATGCAACGATAATCATCAAGGGATTTACCCGGTTTCGCGAAGAGAACCGCCCTATTGTCGAGCTTGTTCAGGACTTTCAATCTGCTATGAATGGCAGTGGACACAACTGTTTCGTCCTGACCGGGATCGATCCTGGTGCCGTTCGGAAAGGGAAGACCTATACGAAAGAAGCTCGGGAGGAAGACGAAATGTGTTTGGAGAAGTGCTCTATGCTTATTACAGAAGATGTCATGATCGGATAGTATAAATGGCTCAGCTTACGCTGAGCCATTTCATTTTGCCATACCTGATTTCTATGCTATATTGCGTGTAGCGCCATAGGGCGTATTTTATTTCAATGTTTTATGGCTCCATCGTCTAACGGTTAGGACACGGCCTTTTCAAGGCTGTAATCGGAGTTCGATTCTCCGTGGAGTCACAAATTTTTTTGTGCAGCAAAAACAATTTGTGATTTTTAAACATGCCGGGGCGCATGTTTAAAAAAATCGAAAGCCGGACCGCGACGGCGGGAGGCGGGGTTGCGAGCTTTTTCAGCAGAAAAAGACTTGTGACCGATCCGTGTACTCACTTCTCCGTGGGTGGTATTAATTTTTTTTATAACATGATTCATGTACTCATTCCCTCTAAAAATAAAAAACCACCTGTAAAAGCTGATGAAGCTCCTAACAGGTGGTAAATGCTTTTTGTGTTTACTTAAAACGAATGGTCACTATAATGCTTTTTAATGGAAATAATTTTTGCCTTATTCAATTGCAAAATCATTTCATCTTCACCCAGAAGATTGTTCCGCTTGGTTGAAAACTTCCAAGTGGGATGATCGTTTATCATGCTTTTTTGAACAGGGGCAACAAGGGCCACAAAAGCACTGTCCCCAAGAGAAATAGTATCTCCCTTAACATAGCTCCAAAATTCCATTGGATAACTGGTTTCTGCAAAAAAGACCTGAACGGTAAAATCATAGCTTCCTTCCATTTTTTTTGAGATTGCAGTGATTACCGGTTCTGGTTTGGCTGTGGCGATAGCAACGACCATGGCAATTACTATAACTGCCACTACTAAAATAAGTTCCTTTTTCATTGGCTTATGTTTTTAATTTAATGAAAGGCTACAGTGAAAATGTCGCCTTGTCAACAGGCTCATTTCTTCGTATTTTTCATAAAAAAAGACACAGCGTTATGCTGTGCCTTATATTACAAACCAACCAATAAATTTATTACTTCATGTAAACAACGGGAGAACCGGATCCATTAGATAGGCTCAAAGTCATCGCGTCTATGCCACCGCTGGTGTTGTACACCGTCGTAAGCGTGCCGCTTGACCAGGATACTGATGATCCACCTTTTGCGATGGTCAGGTTCTGCGTCGAAACGTTTCCGCTCATTGCTTTAGCATCAACCGTATACGTAGATGTCTGTCCTTCATGGAGAAGCGTTTGACTCTGCGTATTGAGGGTTAACTGGTCTAAACCAGACCCTTTTAAGGTTACCACCGAAGTGTTTGCTACTGCGGGAGCTGGCGTGTTGCTGCTCTTTGTGCAGGATGTGAAAGATGCGGCCATAATTACCGCTGTCAGGCTTAAAATGATGACTTTCTTCATGATTATGTGTTTTTTAAGGTTAAACCAAATTGATTCATGTATATGATACTTAAATACAGGAATTTGTCAACTACCCCCAAATTGGGAGGGTTTTTTGGGTAAGGAAATGGCCCGATCCTGCAATTGCAGGATCGGGCCGTAATTATTGTTTTTCCACCTGTGAAAATATTGGCGGAAAGGGTATTTTGCCCAACTCTTTGACGAGCGCTGGAGTGTCATCGGATTTTGGAGAAACATCCAGTGATAACAATTCCAGATATCCGTGATCTTTGAGATGCTGGTTACTGGCGTAATCGCCGGTATAGCAAGGTTCGCATGGCGTCTCGCCATTTTTGTTCTGTGTGCTCATTCAGTTGCGTTTTTTAGGTATGATTCGAATGTATTATAGATTTATTGTTCGATTATGTCAAACGCCCGATTTTTCCGAAGGAAAAATCGGGCGTTGCGAGAAACTAAAAACTACAAACCTCGCAAGCAAGTGTTTAAATACAACCTGGACCCCGGATCAAGTCCGGGGCGACCGATTACGGTCGGTTTTTATGCAGCCAAATATAAATATCTTCGAGTGCGCGCACAGCATCGCCGGCTGCAATGTTGTTTTGATGATAGAGGACATCGGTCACGTCGCCAGCAGCCCAAATTCCAGCAGCGCTGGTTTGCTGCGTGCGCGGATCGATCTTGATGCTTCCAACTTCGTTTTGATCGACAATGCTTTTTGCGAAGCCGGCGTTTGGGATCTGTCCAACTTCAACGAATATGCCTTTGGCGGAGAGCTTTTCGGCTTCGCCGGAGGCTTTGTGCTTTATCGTCATGCCTTCGACAAAGTCGCCGCCATATACATCGAGCATTTCGATCTCTGTGACCGCTTTGAATTTAGGATCTTTCATTGTCTGGGCGACAGTGATCTCGTCGGCACGGAATGCCGCAGAGCGATTGAGAAGGGTGACGCTCTTGCAGTAGGCGAGAAGCTGGGCAGCCGTTTCGAATGCTGCGTTGCCACCGCCGATCACAATGACATCTTCACCGGTAAAGAGCGGGCCGTCGCATGAGGCGCAGTAGGTGAGGCCTTTGTTTTCAAACGTGTCGGCTCCTGCGATCTCGATCTTTCGGCGATTGCTTCCTGAGGCGATGAGAATGGAGCGAGCGGTGAATGGCTCACCAGAACCCATTGATACAGAAAAATTGCCTGCTTCTCCGGTGATTCCTGTGACCCAAGCTCCTTCTTTGACAGTGAGAATGTCGCCGGCGTACTCGAGCACGTGCGCTTTAAGGTTTTTTGCGAGATCTGCTCCGGCAATGTGTGGCGTGCCGATCCAGTTTTGGATATCTTCGGAAACGGTAGATTGTCCGCCGAATTCACCGGCAACAATTGCGGTCTTTAGTCGTTTGCGGGCGGCATATACGGCTGCGGCAGATGCTGCTGGGCCGCCTCCGATGATGAGTAAATCGTACATATAGAAAGTAGAAAATGGTTAGTAGAAAGTAGTAATGCAACACAAAATACAAAGTATAGTATATCCTACTTTCTATTTTCTACTAACTACTTTCTGGGCTGCTATTTCTTTGGGCGGCGGAGGAATGCAGGGACTGCGCTCCAGTCTTCGGAATCATCGCCGAATGTTGGGATATCGTCCTTTTCTTTTTCCTTGTCGGTGCGCTTCACAAAGTCGCTGATCATCGGAGCGGTAGCTTGAATTGCAGGCTGTTCTTTCTTTGCGGCAACAGGAGCATCAGCTGATTCGCTTCGCACAGGAGTGCTCTTTTCGGCGAATGATGACTGAAAGAGTGATCGCTTTGGAGCATCGCTTGGGAAACCAGTAGCAATGACAGTGACTTTGACTTCGCCCTTCTTGAGTCGGTCGTCTTTGATCGTACCGAAGATAACGCGAGCTTCCTTGTCGATAGATTCGGTGATGACCTTGGCAGCGTCCTGGATTTCGTGGATGGTAAGGTCGTCTCCGCCGGAGATTGCGAAGAGTACTCCGCGAGCACCGTTGATGGAGACTTCGAGAAGAGGGGAATTGATGGCTTCAGTAGCAGCCTTGACCGCACGACCTTCGCCAGAGCCGAGACCGATACCCATAAGAGCCGTGCCTGTGTCGAGCATGATCGACTTGATGTCGGCGAAGTCAACGTTGATGACGCCCGGAGTGGTGATGAGGTCTGAGATGCCCTCGACGGCCTGTTGGAGAACGGAGTCACAGAGTGCGAACGCGTCGCGGAATCCCATGTCCTTGCCGGCGATCTGCATGAGCTTGTCGTTTGGAATGACGATGATCGCATCGACTTCCTTTTCAAGTTCGCGGAGAGCTTCTTCGGCGATGCGTCCGCGCTGGAGTCCTTCGAAGAAAAACGGCTTGGTGACGACGGCGACAGTGAGAATGCCTTGCTCTTTTGCTGCGCGCGCAACGATTGGCGCTGCGCCCGATCCGGTGCCTCCTCCCATACCGCAGGCGATGAATACCATGTCGGAACCCTTGATCACGTCCTGGATCTCAGCTTTGGTCTCTTCTGCGGCCTGCTTGCCCACTTCCGGATTCATTCCGGCTCCGAGTCCGCGGGTGAGGTTTTTTCCGATATGGATCTTTTTGTCGGCGAGGGAATTGTGAAGATCTTGCGTATCGGTGTTCATCACGATGAATTCAACACCGCGTACTTTGGCGTTGATCATGTGGTTGATAGCGTTTTTTCCCGAGCCTCCGATACCGATGACCTTAATTCGAGCGAATGTTTCAATGTCAGGATTTACTTTTGCCATATGTTATAAGGGTTTTCGAGCGAACGGCCCGGATACCGGAAAAATGAGTAATAAATGCGAGTGAACTGGTAGCATTCTAGCAGATAATAAAAAAAAGCAAATGCGGGGATTGGCTATTGACAGAGTTTAGAAATAGTTTAGAATTTGATTAAATTTCAATACTCACCTTTAAAAAAAGATATATTATGTACACCAACACCAACTCCGCCGCATTCCTCACGCTCTCAGGCGAGATTTTTAAAAAATTAAAAGAGATCCATTTTCTTGAAAAGAAAAACAACAGCAAGCTGACAAAATTCCTTGTCTATCTTGTTGCGTGCAGGATCAACGAAGCAATTTTCGACGAACACGCCCAGCATGAGCTTGGTAAAAAACACATTGAGACTGATGCCGTCCGCAACATTGAGGCAGTCATTGATGAGCTGATGACCCCCAAACGGAAAATATTCGCAGGGCCTGTAACTGAAATGTACGACATTATTGATGACGTACTTGTTACCCATTCTAGTTCTGCCGGCCCGTATACAGCGAAAGAGAAAAAAGCTCTATCTTCATGTAAGTTATTTTGCGAGTTTTATTTAAGCAAAAACCCACGTCTTGACTCGATGCACATCAACAATGTGCGCGCAGAGGAGATGGCATAACCTGCCTCATGAAACATTTTAAACCACCCGAACAAGGGTGGTTTTTATTTTGTGTTTTATGGCTAAACCATTTTGTTTACAAAATGGTCGCCCGAACTCGCGTAAGCGAATGTTTTAGGGCAAAAACTGTCTTAAGAACTCTTTGAATATGCCTTTTGCTCCGGGGCCTTTGCTGCCACCGCTCATGCTGTCATTGCCGGAATCTTTGGCGAGGAGTGCCAGTCCGTATGCTACGAACCATGACGAGTCGCGGACGGCGCCTTTCATTTGCGAGATGATCTCATCGGCTCCCACTCGCGATGGCAAGCGCAACATGTCTTTTGCCAATCCCTCTACGAGCGCGTGACCTGATCCTCCACCGGTGATAACGACGCCGGCAGGAAGGAGTGCGCTGCGCTTTATTTTTTTCAAATAACCATCGATGAGTTCGAATATGTCGGAGAGGCGAGCTTCGATGATCTCGTCGACTTTGCGTTTTGGATATTGTGTCGACATAACGTGTCCGGTCTTGATGCTCTCTGCTTCATCGAGCGAGATGCGGAAGCCAAGGGCGATGTCGTTTGTGATGTCAGTGGAACCGATGGGAAATACAGTGAGGCCGATGAGCACTCCGTTTTCAAATACGGCAATGGAGACGGTCTCAGCGCCGATGTTTACAAGCATGACGCCCACGGCCTTTTGGCGGTCGGTCAGAGCGAGCGTGGATGCGGAGAAAGAGGAGGGTACGACGTCGAGCACTTCCACTCCGGCTTCAGCTGCTGCGGAGAGGAGATCGTCGAGATGTTGCGAAAGGCAAGTGACGAAGAGCATTCTCACTTCAAGCTTCACTCCGTGCATTCCCTCAGGCTTACCGGTGATTTCCTTGCCATCGAGTTTCCAAGAGATAGGCGAGGCGAATATCATGCGGCGATTTTTTGCTTCAAGGGATTCTTCGGCGGTGGTGAGCGCGGTCTTGATATCGAAGGCAGTTACTTGGCCGTCAGATTTGGAAATGATGGCGCTGCCAAAACCTGCTTCGGATGAGAGGCTGGTGCCTCCCATGGAAAAGACGGCTTTCTTGATGGCAATACCGGATTCTTTTTGGGCAAGATCTACTGCGCGGCGGATAGAGTGAGTGGCATCGGCGACGTTCACGATGTATCCATGGCGAACGCCCTTGGTAGGGACGGAAACTGCGGCAAGTGTTTCGGCAATGTCAGAATTTGCCTGCCACGAAAGAACCACGCAGCGTGTCGTTGCGGTTCCAATGTCTATGCCGACGGTAATTTTTGCTCTGGCCATTAAAAAACAAATCCCGTGTCATGCCGGACTGGATCCGGCATCCATGAAAAATTAGTACGGGTGGATTCCGGATCGTAGTCCGGAATGACAATACAAAAGAAAACTAGGAAAAAATTTTGAGAAATTTTTTCTCCTGCTTATCCATTGTACTCCCATGATCCAATCCTTTCAAATGAAGCATTCCGTGGATAACCAAGTACAGCAAGAATTTTTGCGGAGTCATGTCGAAATTCTTTGCGTCGAGGCTCGAAGTTTTGATATCGAGAATGAGTTCGCCGGAATTCTTCGAAAGAGGGAAGGAGAGCACGTTTGTCGGCTTGTCTTTTTTGCGATAGGTGAGGTTGAGGCGATGCGATTCGGCAGGTGAGACGAAAACGATCGAGAGATCATAGCCCTCTTTTAGGATGGCGTTCTTCAAGCGAGCAAAAGGCAAGCGTGGAAGCTTGCCTTTTGTCTTGTTTGCGATTGAGATATTGCTTTGCATCTGTCGGATTAGCGGCGCTGACCCTTTGTCTGCTCAACCCATTTGCCGAGCTTCTTGAGACGTTCGACTTCCTTTCCGCGCTTGAGGCGGTTGAGTGCGGAA
>JAHFNM010000033.1 GCA_023267415.1 Candidatus Nomurabacteria bacterium | reverse complement strand
CCGGGAGTTTCGCGCTCGGCAGCCACGATCGTGGGTGGACTTCTCCTCGGCATATCGCGCCGGACGATCGTTGAATTCTCATTCATGCTTGCCGTGCCGACAATGGCGGCTGCTACCGGGCTTGATCTCATAAAAAACGCTCATGCATTTACTTCGCATGAGGCAGGTTTGCTCGCTATCGGATTCATTGCAGCGTTCCTCTCGGCGATCCTCGCCGTTCGCTTCCTTGTGGGCTTCATCAAGAAGCACACATTCACTCCGTTTGGCGTGTATCGCATTGTTATTGCCGGACTGTTCTTCTTTTTGATATAGGGTGATGATATACTATACAAAGTTCAATTAGTAGAATAATCAAACATATTCATGGCAAAAGGAATCTCGCACAAGAAAGAGGCAAAGAAGCCTAAGAAAGACAAAGCTGCAAAAAAATAACACAAACAAAAAGCCGCCCCGTTAGGGGCGGCTTTTTGTTTAAAGGTTATTATGCGCGCTGTACGTTTACAGCGTTCATGCCCTTCGGTGATTCCTCAGTCTCGAAAGAGACAGCGTCACCTTCGCGAAGTTCGTCGAAAGTAACACCCTCGAGGTTCTTTGAGTGAAAGAAAAGATCTTTCGCAAGTCCCTCTGCGGTGATGAAACCGAAACCTTTGTCTGTGAGCTTTTTGATTGTTCCAGTCATTGAGATTTTGATTGTGTTTTATAAATACAAATAGTCTGCTCTTCAAATCGACTCCTTTCGAACCCAACTGCTTTGTCGTGAGAGTATACCACCTCACATTCAAAAAGTCAAGCTAGGCTCGGCGAAGCCTAAGAATAAGCTTTTGATCAGGCACGCAAAAATTGTGCTCAATTTTTGCTCCGTCCGTCGTCATCGCTCCTCCCGAGGCCTTCCAAAAGCTTATTCTTAGGCTTCTTGCCTCGCTGAAGTTGCGGGGTGCGTTAATTCTTATTCCATTCAATTTCCATCACGGCATGATGCGGCAGGGAATTCCACTGTCCGATAAGGCCGCGGTATGTTGCTTGAATATCCCGTAAAAGCTGAGAGGTGATGTGTGCCGGGATTTCTTTGCCGAGAGCCGAGTACACGTTTGAGAGTCCTTGCATGAACGACTGCTCCGAAATCCCTTTGGTGAGATAACTCGAAAGCGGTCCGGTGATGCGCTCGGTCTCTATCATCTCCGTATCCGCAAACTTTGGGTCGCTCATCATGGTGCGGTCGTTGAATTCGGCAAATGTCCAGCCCGATGCAAGCTTGCCGAAAAACGAATCCTTTATGCCGGCCGTTGATTCATACGCCAGATGGATCAGGTCGTGCGGCATAAAGCTCCTCGTCTCAAGGAGCGAGGATTCTCTGGTGCTGTCGTCGCGGATGATCTCAAAAGTATGATGTGTCGGCGTCTCTTTCGTGAATCGTATCTTCATACAGCCATACTAGCAGTAATTGCCTGCATAAAGCCAATCCTGTTTTGACAATTTTTGCGACGAGGAGTATCGTATTCTTCTAACAGTTTTTTCAAAACCAGATAAACAAAGGAGGTATAGATTGGCACAAAGACAAAATCTGCTGTCGAGCGCATCGTTCAAAGCAGAGGTAGAAGAAAAATTCTTAGGACCACAACTGGCGTTTCGGCCCTATTACGGAAGAGAATTCGAAGAACGCCGCAAACGGCTTGGGCTGCTTCCTCCCAAAGGAAGACACTCGCCGTATCGGGAACGAGGATATATTTTTTCCTCAAACGGATACGACGTCATCGTCTGGACATCCTATGTCGAAGCACTTGGGAGATGTCGCGACCGCGACCAGATCCACGTAGTCATTGCCTGTGAAGACAGGATGCTCTACAAGACCAGGGAAATCCGCAGAACCACCGACTTTGTCCGTCGCATGCTCTCATATGCATGGATAGCAAGGGAAAAGGTATTATGCCGTCCGCTCTGCCCGCATTGTGGCCTTCGCATGGACCTGAAAAACGGAAAATTCCGCCGGTATTGGTGGTCTTGTGGCAATCTTGCCGCGCACTCCACCAACACGTGGGAGAATCTTGATTGGGACTTCTGCTTGATCGACAAGCCAGCTGCGCTCGCATTTCTCGAAGAGATGCGTAAGCCAGGACGGAAGTACCGCGATCGCTTGAAAAAGCAAGGCAAGGAGCCTTGGAAGCGAATCAAGAGCCATATTGGCAAAGGCTGGCGAATAACCAAACGCCAGAATATGTATCCCCGTGCTCCGCTTGCCATGGCTAGCTAACCAATGCTTCCATGCAAGAATCAATTCCAAAAACCTGCACACAGTGCAGGTTTTTTAATTTGGCGGGCTTGTCAAAAGCATCAATCTGTATAGAATAGGACACGTATGAATACCGATGAAAATGAAGAGATCATAGACGACGTTGTGTTTGAGGACACAGCCGAAGGGGAGGGCGAAGCCCTTTCAAAGGACAAGATCAAAAAACTCCGCGAAGATTTGAAGACCGCTCAAACTGAGAAGGCTGATTACCTCGCCAATTGGCAGAAGGAACGCGCCGACTTCATCAATTACAAAAAGGGCGAGGACGATCGCAAAAAACAAACCCTCGACTTCGCACGTGAACAATTTACCGAAGAGCTTCTTCCTGTTCTCGACGCGTACGATATGGCATTCTCAAATAAGGAAGCTTGGGAGAAGGTGGACAAGACATGGCGCATGGGTGTGGAATATATCCATCAGCAACTCTTGAAGGTACTGGCAGACAACAGTGTTTCCGAAATATCTCCAGTCGAAGGCGATGCCGCAGACTCAAATCTCCACGACCTCATTGATACAGTCGCAACCGAGGATGAGTCAAAGGATCACACAGTGGCGCAAATCATGCAGAAGGGATACAAGATGAAAGACCGCATCCTTCGTCCTGCTCGCGTGAAGGTGTACGAATTTAAAAAATAAATCACCTCACCCCGCCTGATTACAGGTCGACCCTCTCCTCAACAAGGAGAGGGTGAATGCATTGCTTCCTCTCCTTGTTGAGGAGAGGACAACACGTACTCGTGATGAGGTGAGGTGATTGTATTATAAAATTCAATTTCAATAATACAAAAAACGAGCAAGCATACGACTTACTCGTTTTTTATTATTTTCTTACATCCCGTATTCTTTGCGAATATTTTTTTCAGTATCTGGGTCGAGCGAATCGGTAACAATAATCATTAACTCGCTCTCAAGCCCGAAGTCCTTTTTGAGATTTTGGAAAAGGAATTCGAATGGGAAGGGGGAGACCCAGGCGCTGTTTTTGAGCATCATGAATCCGGCTTTTTTGAGGAGGTAGCGGAGCGCTTCGCGCTCCGCCTTTCGTGCCTCAGGCAGATCAAGCAAAACGATCCGCCATTTGCCATCCCAGTTGGGATTTACGAGCGATCCCTCAGTATCGAGCTTTTGACTACTCGCTTTCATTCGGCCTTCTTTGGTGAGGCGGAGATAGTCACCCTGACCGCCTTCTAGAAGCTCTATAAGCCCCGAATCGGCGAGGTTTTTGATACTGCGAGTAACGGCATATTTGGTACTTGAATTGCCCCCTCTCCTGCCTGACCCAGTAGGTGATTCTGCTGAATCAGGATTGTTTTGGGGTGGGTGGGAGGAGTCAAAACCAGCCTGAATCTCAGGCACGCTCACAGCCTTCTTTCCAGAGAGAGAATTGAGGATTTTCTTAGTAAAATCTGATTTTTTCATGGGTTTGTATCCGCATTTGTGTCATCCCGGACTCGATCCGGGATCCATGCGTATTGGGCTAATTCCTCGTGGATTCCGGCTCGGGGGCCGGAATGACAATACAAAACAAGGATGCACCAAATATACCACAATCCTCGTATATTTCAACAAGTATTCAGTGGTCGCGAAATACTTGTCAAAAATTATTCACATATGGTATATTAGACATATGGAAGGAGTATCAAAAATTAAAACTCTCGAAGATTGGAGGATTGTTTATTTGCAACGTTTCAAGGACTTGCATGATAATTTTTCTGATGAAATCCCGAACGAAATAGTTCATGGTAACAATTCAGAAAATTACAAATATAAGATCAGAGGAAATTGGTTTGTTACAGTAAGAACTTGTCTCCAAAATGCAAAGTTGCTGAATTTTTTCCCTAAAGAATTTAATGATGAATGGGAAGATTTCTTCCTTACATGGTCGCAGAAGAAGCCTGAACGGAAAAATGATGAACTAGGCACGGTAGATACAATAAACACAAAAGAAGAAATTGAAAGAGCGAATGATTTTTTAATACGAGCTCAAGAAATTATTAGTAATAATATTTAAATCATATGTCAAAAATCATTGGAATCGACTTGGGTACAACAAACAGTGCGGTCGCCATCATTGAAGGCGGAGCACCGAAAATTATTGAAAATGCAGAGGGTATGCGAACCACTCCTTCTATCATCGCGCTCGCAAAGAATGGCGATCGTATGGTGGGAGTCACGGCAAAGCGCCAGAGCATCACCAATCCAAAGAATACGATCTATCAAATCAAGCGCTTCATTGGCCACAACTTCGATGATCCGGAAGTGCAGAAGGACTTGAGCATGATCCCGTTTGAAATGCGAAAGGCTGACAACGGTGGTGTAGAAGTGAAGATGGGCGACAAATTCTATCGTCCAGAAGAACTCTCAGCGATGATTTTGCAGAAGATCAAAGCCGATGTAGAAGCTCGTCTTGGCGAGACTGTGACCGAAGCCGTCATCACTGTTCCTGCATACTTCAACGATGCGCAGCGTCAGGCTACAAAAGACGCAGGTAAGATCGCCGGTCTCGATGTGAAGCGTATCATCAACGAGCCGACCGCTGCCGCGCTCGCATACGGATTCAACAAAAACAAAAATGAAAAGATTGCCGTCTTTGACTTTGGTGGCGGAACATTCGATGTGTCTGTACTCGAAGTAGGTGATGATGTCATCGAGGTGAAATCTACCGATGGTGACTCACACCTTGGAGGTAAAGATGTCGACCAGAAGATTATGAACTGGCTTGCCGAAGGATTCCAAAAAGAAAATGGTATCGATCTCCGCAAAGATCCCCTCGCTCGTCAGCGTCTCGATGATGCAGCCGAAAAAGCCAAGATCGAACTTTCAACAGCAATCGAAACCGAAATCAATATTCCATTCGTCACATCTGGCGAAGCTGGACCAATGCACTTGGTCCGCACAATGAAGCGTGCCGAACTCGAAGATCTCTGTCGTGAATTCATCGACCGCGCAATGATGATCACCAAGCGCGCAGTGGAAGCATCACCATTCAAAGTTTCTGAAATCAACGAAGTTATTCTTGTGGGAGGTCAGACTCGCATGCCGGCAATCGTTGCTGCAGTCGAGGCTTATTTCGGTAAGAAGCCAAACATGAGTGTGAACCCAGACGAAGTGGTTGCACTCGGTGCAGCAGTGCAAGGTGGAGTATTGAAAGGTGAAGTTCGCGACGTGCTCCTTCTCGACGTGATTCCACTTTCTCTCGGCATCGAAACACTCGGAGGTGTATCAACCAAGCTCATCGAAAAGAACACCACGATTCCAGCACAAAAATCTCAAGTATTCTCTACTGCAGCCGACAATCAAACATCTGTGGAAATTCACATCTCACAAGGTGAACGACCAATGGCAGCCGACAACAAATCTCTCGGACGATTTATTCTCGATGGAATTCCACCAGCACCACGCGGTATGCCACAAGTCGAAGTTTCGTTTGATGTGGATGCCAACGGAATCTTGAGTGTCACTGCCAAGGATAAAGCATCTGGCAAGTCACAAAGTATTCGCATCGAAGCATCATCAGGACTTTCAAAAGAAGAAATCGAAAAGATGCAGAAAGATGCCGAATTACATGCCGATGAAGACGCAAAGAAAAAAGAGGGAGCTGATATAAAAAATACTGCCGACATGATTCTCTTTACTGCAGAAAAAGGTCTCAAGGATGTTGGAGACAAAGTACCAGCTGATGTGAAGACTGCTGTGGAAGAAAAAATCACTGCGCTCAAAACTGCAAAGGAGGGAAGTGACATGGAAGCAATCAAGTCTGCAACTGAAGCGCTCTCAAATGAAATGATGAAGATCGGCGAGGCGATGCAGAAAGCCGGAGCTGAACCAGAGGCAGGAACCGCTGCCGAACCACAGCCGGAAGAGATCAAGAATGATGATCAAGGTCCAGTTCAAGACGCTGAGGCAAAGTAAATAAAAAATATACTTAAAACACCCCTCAAACAGAGGGGCGTTTTAAGTATTGACATATCTATATTTATGATATATAATACAATTCATAAAGTCATTCATTTAAAAGTCGAACAATGAAAAAACAAAGCACACTACTTGCGAATATAGGACTCACACTTGCCGCTATTGTATCGATAGGGCTATCGGTAATGCTGTATACGATCAGGCAAGCCTCAGTTGACTATGGGGCAGGGCATTTCAAGGAGCAATCAACCTCTATGCAAACATACGCCGTTAAAACGGTTATGAGCGTTGATGGCTATCGCCAATCAACCGCCGAAGTCATGGCATACGGTGCTCAAGCGTTCGTCTGGCTTGTTCTTAATGCAATTGTCGCTGTCCTGACTGTCCTGAATTTATTTTCACTTTCAGACAAGCGGGGTTGGAATTATGACCGGATTTTTGTATTTGCTCTCCTTTGTTGGAATGTGTTCCTGCTGTATCAGCTCAGTTTGCTGTCTACCGACAATCTCTGGAACATACAGCAGTATTTCTAACTAAAAGAATCAAAATCGTGCGTAAATAGCCATCAGCAATGATGGCTATTTTTTTGAGCAAATACCCTTATTTACAGGGTCTTTTTGCTATTGACTTTTATATTCAAATATGCTATTATATAGGTAAGTTAGATTGCATCTTGAAAAACGTTTTTTTGGGTGACTTCGGCGTCTTGATGGAAATCGAAGTCACCCGTAAAAAACCAAAAAATATGAAACGCATAATCTTTGTTGTAATAGTTCTTGGCACTATATGTTTCTTGGCCCTTTTTCCTGACAAGAAAACGCTCCAGAAAAAAGCCCAAGTGGAAAACAACGCGGATGCAGGGCGCGAACTGCAGAAAGAGTACACCTTGCTCAAGGTGCTTTCTTACAAACCACGTTCCTCCCAGGATACATTGATCGCAGTTGACGCTAATGGTCACAAACTGCAATTGGGCCGGTGGTATATCCGCACGAATGATGGAGGCACATTGTCTCCGTACAACATGCAGAATAGCACTCGCATAGATTTAGAGCAGTTGGCTTATGCTGAACAAAAAAAGTATTTGATGGGAGCTGGTCATATAGTGATCGACACCTTTGATGCTTTGCCGATGAAAGCAAAATACTTCCGTAATGAATCACCGATAATCGGTACGGTAGAAGTCATATGCTTTCCAAAACACCGAATAACTACCACAGAAGAAGATGGCAAGTTAATAGGAACTTTTGAGGAAATGCCGTAAGGCAAACAATTATCAAAAACAGGTTGGAAAAATCCAGTCTGTTTTTTTATTTGCCCCACGTTTGCTACAATCAGCTTATGAATACCAAAAAGACCGTAGGAACCATTATTATCATTGCCCTCGTGATCGGGCTCATTGTGTGGAAAGTATTGCCGCACAAGGCTGCCCAAAATCCGGCCGATGAAGGTACGCCGACCACGACTTCGATCGAAGGCGCCGTCCGGAACGACAAGGGTGATTTTGAATACAAGAAAGACACCGACTATATGAGCATCACAGTGATCTATCCTTCCAAGACCGATCTCTCGACCGATGCCGATGCCAAAGCGCGTCTGACCATGGAGTCTTGGATCAAGGACATGGTGGCGCAATTTGAAAAGGAGAACGGAGATGCCACTATTTCTGCAGACGAAAAGGATCGCTTGAAGAGCCAAAACCGAAAGCACGAGATGGACATTGCCTACCAAGCGTTTAAGTCACCAGGATATGTATCCCATGTGTTTGGCATTTTTGAAGACACTGGCGGCGCGCATCCGAACGGTTTTGACAAGACTATGACATTCGACATGAAAGGCAACACCATTGAACTGGCCGACCTCTTTGTTCCTAGCTCGCGCTACCTCGATCGACTCTCTGTTGAATCGTACAAACAGATACTCGTAGAGGCCAAGAAGCGCTTTGAAGCAGATCTTGATGCCGACCAAATCGACATGATACGCGTGGGCACTGAGCCTTCGCCTGAAGCGTTGCAGTTCTTCTATCTCGACGATACCGATCTCGTCCTTATCTTTCCGCCGTACCAGGTGGCAGCATACGTGGCAGGGGAGTTTGATATCAGTATCCCGCTTTCGAGCCTCTCTGATATCCTGAAAAAGCCGTAAGAGTACCCTCAAAAAGACCCTGTATTTACAGGGTCTTTTTGCTATTGACTTTT
>JAHFNM010000004.1:28244-36873 GCA_023267415.1 Candidatus Nomurabacteria bacterium | reverse complement strand
CTAACCACGCCGCAAAAGAAAATCGTCAAAAAACAAAAGAAAGCCGTTGTGTACGACTACTCACAACAGCCGTAATAAAAAACCGGAAGCAATTGCTTCCGGTTTTTTATTACTTAATCTGTGCCATGTGTTCTTCGTTTCGAGCTTCGCGCTCAGTTTTCCATTGTTCCATTGCAGCATCGATGGTTGCAGGATTCTGCGCCATCATTTTTTTTACAAACAAGAAGTTTAGGTCGTTGCTCATATCAATACGGTCATGCGGATCTCCACCGTTTTCCCAACCTTCCACTTCACGCATTTTATTTTCGATAAACTTCCAATTATTTTGTACGGTATCCCATGAGCTTATATCCATTCGTCGCCAATTCTTTGCATCCTTAATCCAACGATAGTAACTCATTGTATTGCGGTTTATAAAATCACGAGAGTTCCCAGTCATTTCATAATGGGACGGACCTACTCCAGATACATATTGCTCTGGCATTTTTGCTGGAACTTCAGTTTCACCATCATTCATGTTTGGGTGGGAAATATCTCTTATAGAATATGGCTGATACGCAACATTTGGAACATTTTTTGAAATTGTTTTAGATATAATCCGTGGCTGTTTCTTTTCAACAGAATGAGTTTCATTCCTATTTGCGAGTGCGTTGCTTTCTTTGATTACAGGAATATTTGAATTTATTTCTCCGAGATAGCTGGGAGCATTCTTTCGAGGAGTATTTGTTCCGGGAATTATTTGAGTAAACTGCACAGTGTCATGATTAGCTTTACTGATCAGCTGGTATGTTTTTTCTGTATCCCCAGACTCACTTATATGAGTTTTGATCGGTGCTTTTTCGAGTGCTGGATCCTGTTTTTGAGAAGGGTCTTTCCAGTAGCCTTCTTTGAAGACTACGGTACCATCTTTCATTCCTTTCACTGGAAATATATTTTGCACAACAGTATCGCCTTCATGTATGTCAGTGAATCGCACTCCTTCTTCGATAGGCTTCCTATTTTCGGTTACGTTCTTATAAAATGACATATCCTTCGTTGATATCCACTTTTGCTTAACAGGATTATTGTTGTTTTGTGCACTCGCCGTCGCACCACCAAACAAGGCCACGCCAGCAGCGAGAAGTGTCGGAAGCTTTTTTGATTTTTCTATTTTTGAAGCCGGAGTGCCTGGTGTGCCTGGTTGTTCAATTTTCTTCTTAAATAAGTTCTCCATATAAAATTAAGTATAGTACACCCGAGAGGGAAGACAAAAATATCTCCATCTTTTTATGCTTGACATAATACTATTATAATAGTATTATGTCAAGAGAGTTAAAAAATACCTATTTTTTTCAAGTCTCGGTTGGTATACTTATTACAGACAGCACTCATCATGACCCTGGAAACTTCGACAATACATCCTGCAGTAAAAGAAAAGGCACCCCTTCCAAAGAAGGAGTATTTCAGCAGCATTGAGGGAAGCAAAAAATCGCTCAACGTAGGAGATTCGCTCAAATACATGTATGACAGGCCATCCTTTATCAAAGAGAATCCTGTCGTCGGGAATATCTTTCGAACTGACGGAAAATATTACATTGAATCAGTGAATGAAAAAGGGGAGGTCCTCTCGAAATACTCTGCAACAAACGTGCGGCTCGGTCTCGGATCAAGTGTTTGGGGCATCGAGCCGACAGAAGCCATTCCGACCAAAGAAAAAACAGCCTCGTCCAAGGAGACTGAAAGCTCAATAGAGGCTGAAGCTCCCGCAACAACAACTCCAGAGGAAGCCGTTATCGAAAAACCGATTTCTTTTCCAAGCGACCTACCGTACGAGGAAGCTCGCGAGCAATTACTCGCCACACAGAAGAAGATCGAGGAGCGAAAACAGGAATTGGAGGATCAACTTTCCAAACTCATGCAAGAATTGCCGGCCTCAGAGCGAAAGAATTTGGAACTCAAGGCAAAGAAAGAAGCCTTCGAATTGATCAAGGGAGGAATAGACCGCATGGTCATTCACGGAGGCAAAAAACCTCACTTGGACACAAAACTCGCCAAGAACATTGCCGCCTCACAAGGCAGGGAATCCTACAAAAACATGGAGTGGATGGATGTAATCCAACCCGACTTCGACGTGCGCGGAATGCTCATGCTGTTGGATCTCTTTGCAGAAGTGGAGGGGATCGAAATATATAACGACGGCTTTTTGATGGAGAGCATACCGAAGGGCTCCGAGGAAATGCTGCCGACGCGAGCCGGAGAAAAGACCATCCTTTATGGCGATGTCGGCGGAAGGAATTTTTCGATCGGAAAAGGAACGAGCGTAACCAGGGTATACAACGACCATCATAATTCTCAAAAAAAATTCCCCACGTCCGCCACACAGCAAATGGCAGAGACGCTTATGTTGTCGCCAAAATTCAAGGAGTATATCGAAGAGAATCCGTGGATAAAAAGATTAATCTCCTTCGCAACGAACTTCGACAACCTCTTGTACGTAGACAAGAAAGTGGAGGATGGCGACACAGAGAACCCAAAGAATAAATTCACCAAAGGCGCCTTTGCGAACACGTGGCCGAAATCTCTCTTCGGTCTGGCATTGCGCCATGATGTTCCGTTCGAAGTCATAAGGCAAGCCATCGAGGAAGGCCGCGATCCATGGAAGCCATATACTGACGAGGAAATAGAAAAAGGCGTTTCATTTAAAAACGCCATGGGCGAAGAGGAGACATTTGATCTACTAAAGGATCGAATTAAGAAAAATAAGAAGGATGCCAGTGGTGCGCTCGACGGAGTCATGTACGCACAAAAAGAAATGGAAAAGGCGGGAATTAAGACCGAAACGAGCGAACTCGGAAAAATCGTCTACCATAACCATGCAGAAGGCGAGGACGGGGAAACGAACAGCATCAAATCAAACCTGGCATTTTTGGCGACAAAGGCTTCTGGATGCGACACCTATATTGAATATCGCCCGAAAGACGGCAGAATATTCATTAATTCTTCAGAGAAAGACCTCACTCCTGTGTTTAAACGGCTGGAACCGCTCTATCCCGGCCTGACGCTTGTGCGCGGGGTTATGATATTCGCACCGAAAGACCAGGAGGTATGGAAGCAGGTGAGCGAGGAGCAGTTTTTGCAGGCAGTCGGGCTAAAATAATCATATGAACACCATAGAATCCGGCGACAAAGAAAATAAATCAACCAAGAAGGCGAGGCCATCCCGCCCGGCTTCTTCGTCGACAAAAAAGACCGCTCCCACAAAGCATCCGATTCAGGAAAAGCTCGATAAAATAGCTGCATTAGAAAAGGAGATATCTGCAGTCATCGACCAAAGAGAGGACGTTGTCGCGCTTGTCCGCGAAGGCGACGAGGCAAGAGAGGAGTGGGAAAGATCGGTCGCTCGATACGAATTCCTTGCGGCGGAAGAAAAAAAGAGCGAGGCCGCGATAGACGAGCTCGCAAATGAGGCAAACTTGCTTCGAGAAAAAATCGCGAGCATGGAAAGCCCCCAATTCAAGAAATATATCGAGCTCGTTGAAGCATTCAATGCAGCAAACCGAGAAATCGAGGCGATCCGCGAGAGCGGAGACGAGAAACGCATTCAAGAAGCAGAGGACAATGTTGTCCGACTCGACGAGGCGACCGACTCGATCAAACCACTTGCAAAAAAACTGCGTGACCTCATCAGCGAACACAACACGCTAAAATGGTTCACTATGGGAAACGTCGACGCCGGAATACAACATGTCATCCATCCGGACACATGGCTCGATGAGGATGAAGACTACTCACTAGAGAATGTTCGCGTATCGAACGCTGTCGATGAGATTGGCGAAGACAATATCGTGGAATTCACCTCCAACGGAGTGATCCTCGTATTGGAAAATCCTGACGCTATCGAAGACGGCAAAGAAAATTACATCGATGCACCCGAGGCACGCTTCTCTATAGTGGGCCCAGACAATACGACTGTAAAAAACGGATTGACTATAGAGCAAGCATACGACGTCATGGAAGAGGCGGCTGTTTTGGCTCAAACAAAGACGCTGGAGAATTTCAATGCCATAAAAAACCCCGTCGACTACAACAAGAAACAGGTCAAAAAGACCGAGGCCGAGATCGACGCCATACTCAAGGAATACGGTTTTGCGGATACAGAGGCAAAAACAAAGCCTGCTTCTGCTCCAAAGACAGAAGAGCCTACAACTCCGGCAGCAGCCCCAAAGACCGAAAAAGCATCAAGCAAAGGAAAGACGTTGGAGGAACAGGACAAGGAACTCTTTACCGAGGAAGAACTTGCCTTGCTTGCTGAGGCAAAGAAGAAAGATGAGGATGGTCTGACCAAGGCAGGCAAGGGGATGGAGGACTTGAAAAACCGCAGCGACTTCGATTACACAAAATACAAAGATCCAATGGATCGCTTCATGACAGAGATAGCAAATCTCAACGCATACGAAACGATCCGCGGAAAACTGCTCGAAAAAAAGAAAACTGCCGCTGAAGCAGCAAAGCAGGCAGCCGCAGAAACTCCAGCACCCGTCGCAGAATCCTCATCTGAAGAAGCAAAAAAAATCCAAAAATTGATCGATGCGATTCCAGACGGCATGCAATCGGACATCCGCACGCCAGCGACGGTAAAAATAATGAACGCCCTCCTTTTGCTCGACGGACAGAATGCCGACATCACCGAATATAGCGAAGAGGCATTTAGCCGCGTACATGCCATCCGCGGAAACCTATTCGGCACCCTCTCTTTCAACAACATGACCAATGTGAAGAAAGAGCTCACTCGCTATTTGAATGAAATAAAACCCCACATGAGCAAAACGATTGCCTCTCCTGTTCAAGAAAAAAAGATATCCGATAGTACAAAGAATCTTGAATACGGCCCGGTATTCTACATGGGCGAGCCGATGCACTTTCCGGAAGGAGACATGTTCGTAAAAAATTCCAAGTCGACAGAATACAAACAGGGATACGTGGTCTACAAATTCCTCCCGATAGAGAATTCGAACAGAGCGGAATTTGAATTCATTTCCGATGAGGCAACGATGATGATACCGCGTTCGAACAACATTGAGCATATGAGGGAAGCGTGCCGATTCATTGATAGTTATCCATCCGAACAAACAAAGAAGGTAACAACAATTGAGCGGGGTGAGGCAGAGTTATTGCCGGACGGCAACTGGAGGATCACAAAGAAAGCAAAGGTTCGGTTTGAATAATGTAAATGTATGTAGGTGTCATCCTGAACTTGATTCAGGATCCAGGCTAAAAAATAAACTATGGAAAACAATCTCGCACAACTAAAAAAGGAACTCTTGGAAAAGACTCTGGCCCACACGGAAGAGAAGGCAAAACGGGCGACAATCCGGAAAGAAAAAGCCGAACTTGGACCTCGCATCAGCCAGCTCAGAGACAAGTACCACTTCACCAAAAGGGAACCAAAGCCTGTAGCTCCTGCGGCCTCTATTGTTGCATCCGCTCCTAAGAAAAAGGATGCGCCCGTTGTCTTCGAGGGAATCAAGCCTCTGCAAGTGGAAGGATCGAAAAATCCCGATCTGGAAATTCGCCCGATTGATCTTGAGAAAGTAGCTCTCGAAAGCGTCATACCGACGAAAGTCACGATCGAAGAAGAAAAAGCTCCTGCACAAAAGGATTACGAGGCGTTCAAGCAGAACTTCATGCGCGAGCATGCAGGCGACGGCTTGGAGACAATATTCGACAAACTGGAACAGCTTCCCGAATTCAACGATCCAAACCTGACGGAAGGAAGGAAGATGCTTGTCGTACAAGGACTTGTCGACAGCATCCATGAAGAACTGGAGAAAAGCGTTCAGCAGGAATTCCAGCACCGCGGTGCCTTGCCTCACAATGTGCTTGGAAAAATTCCCGTCATCAGCAAGCTCGCCTTCGGCATCAAGAACGCCGTAGACCGCGGGATCAACAAGAACAAGATCGAAAAACAATCCTTGAACGACATTCTTGGATCGCAGGACTTTGTGAACGAACGGGGCGCAAATCTGATCAAGCTCTACAACGAGAATGGTTTGGATGCCATCTATAGCCACAACACTACAGTTCTCACGGACTACGCGAAGGTGCTCGAATACGGAGATTCGCCGGAAGCCAAAATCCTCAATATCGTGGGAACGAATTTCGCGCGCATTCCGCAGTCGTGGGGAATACGGTCGCAAGCTACGAACGAACAATACAAGACTTGGCAGGAAGCCAAGCTTGGACTGGATAAGGCCATCGAAAAAATGGGTCCGATCTTCAAAGAGCGTGCTGAAAAGTCTGGAACGCCTGATCCGAACGGGCTCTCTCCTGAAGCTCGCGGAGGCATCGAGGCTCGAATGACAAAAAGCATGATCGAGCTCATGGCCCAGCTTGCAAAGAATCCGGATGCTGCCGAGGAACTGCGTTCCGTTGCCACCGATTCGAACATGAAAAAAGTCGTAGATTCTGCCAAGAAATTCTTCATGTCAAACAAAGGGTTTGCCTGGATGACCCAGCTTGCCGCAGGTGCAGGCATGCGTGCGGGAGGCGTGACGCTTCTTGCCGGCACAGCCATCGGAGGAACGGCCTTTCTGGGAATTCCGATCGCGACGCTTCTTGCGGCATCGGCTGCAGGCGCAGGTATCGGCTTCGCATTCCGCGGAGGCAAAGTAGCAAAGGAGAAACTCCTTGCCGAGGCAAAGAGTGCGCGCAATGCGACCCTGTTCCAAACCATACATGCAGCAAACGGAACCAAGCATTTCGAAAAGAAATCAGCGACGAGCGCCGTCATGAGCAAGATCGAGCACCGCACGACACAGCTCAAGATCATCACGCAAGAACTGATGGACCTCGGCGCAAGTAACGGAAGCCCGATCGATATTGCCAACAAGCAGAATCAGCTTGAGACGCATTTGAAATACATACAAGAGAAGATCGAAAAAGGGGAGATGAATTACGGCGATGAGCAGGGCGAGTATGCCCGCACCGTCGGACTCATGCTTGCAAAGCAGGAAGCTGACGTTGCTCTTGCGATGACGAAGCAACATGCAGATTCCGAAACTGCTGGATGGTCCAATATATACAAATATTTCATCAATACAAAAGATTCAACGGGCCTACCTATACATGGCGCGGACAGAAAATCAAAATATGATTCTTCTGACGCACGCCGACAGAGACTGCTTCATGCAATGCAAGGAAGCAAGCAGGCGGGAAGTATACGATTTGAAATAGACGACGCGCGCAGAAGTGCAGCTCTTGCTCAGCGATTCAAGAGTGCGGCCCAAGGCGCACTGATCGGATCGATCGGTGCATATGTGGGAAAAGTTTTTGGCGACCTTCGACACGGAGTTTCTTTTGAGGCGCACAAGTTTGCAGGAAATATCGTTGACGGAGTAAAGAATCATATTCCAAGCACTGGTGGCTTTCCGACAACAACCGCCCCAGGATGGGGAAGCATGGAGAGTATCGGACAAGCGCCAAATCTACATGACGCCATACAGCACACTCCGACAACAGCAACACCTAACACAACGCCAACTGCTCATGAGATCGTTCAACCGAAGATCGCACACACCATTGACGCGAAGAATCCTCTCGTCCATGTTTCTATCAAGCACGAGGAAGGCGTAGGCGACGCACTCTTGAAGCTTCGCCATTCGCCGTCATTCCAAGAACTCGTAAAGACCAATCCGAAGATGGCAAAATTCTTCCAGGGAAACATCTGGGACGAGGCCAAGAGTTTGCATGCATTCCGTCCTGGAAACGCGGCAGGCGACAGCGTCATCGTAGGCGAAGGATCGGAGATCGGCATCACAAAGGATGGCGACATCTATCTCTCAAACACGCTTAGTGGAGGACGCGCCGAAGTGATCGGACATGTCGATCCTGCAACAGGAAAATTCAGCGAAGTAGCTCCAGCACACGACATGCATTACGGACACAAACCTGAGACCGCCGCACCACGAAGCGCAACAAAGATCGCAGAACATGCAAACCATCCTGCACATTCAGGTCATAAGGAATATCCGCTCGCCGGTGATGAAGCTCCTGAGGTAACTCCGACGAAGACAGGACTTCCGAAGCACGAGTATCCGCTCAATCCTGACGAAGCGCCTGAAGCTCCGAATGCCGATCATCCAAAGATGGATGCATCACAGTATCCGGAAAGCGGAGACGAGGCACCGGAAATAAAAGCTCCTGCTGCAAACCAGATCCCGATCGAACAGCGCATTGCAAACTTCACCCGCCGAGACTGGATCCGCGTGGACAACGTCGCCGAAGGCAACATCATCGACGATCTCAATCAGGGATTCGGACGACGCAATTTTCTCGGACTGATCACTCACCGCGGAACGGCATCGACATTGTGGAAGGGGATGGCGGAGCGTCCCACAGCATCAGTGCTCGAGCAGCCAATTGGCGACTTCACTCAGCCGGTCCAATCGTTCATGCAGCACATTCGAGTGCTTGCCGCATCGCATCCCGAAGTTGCTCCATCGGAAAAATTTGGAGCCTACGTGGAAGAACTCTACAAGGCAGATGCGCAAGAATTTGTGGCAACACACCCCAATACAGACCCGCAGTAGCATTCAAAAAAACCGTCCGGCTAAAACACAAAAAATCTAAACCTTCAAGGTTTAGATTTTTT
>JAHFNM010000004.1:0-28234 GCA_023267415.1 Candidatus Nomurabacteria bacterium | reverse complement strand
TTTTTGTGTTCGCCCGATCAGCGAAAGCTGATTTAGGGAACGGTTTTTTTCGTATGCTATGATGGTTACTCATGGAACATCACGATCTCTCGCATCTCAATCCTGCACAGCGCGAAGCAGTGCTCAAAACCGAAGGGCCGCTTCTCATCGTCGCGGGCGCAGGTGCGGGCAAGACCAAGACACTCACAGAACGCATCGTCCATCTTATACTGCAGGGAGTTGCACCGGAACATATTCTTGCCGTAACATTCACCAACAAAGCTTCAGGCGAAATGCGCGAGCGCGTGCAAAGCGCGATCGAAAAGCATCATATCGAAGGCGCTCCGACAGTGACCACTTTCCACCGGCTTGGTGGATCGATCATCCGAGAGAATGCCGGATATTTCGGACTGACAAAGCATTTCAGCATCTTCGATGAAGACGATGCAAAAAGTATCATTCGCGAATGCATGCGCGAGTTTGGCATCGACCCAAAGATCCTCGATCCAAAGCGCGTCAAGCACATTATCTCGACCGCGAAGATGGCCGGGGATACGCCGGAGACGATGGCAGACAAGATCGCAAGCCACACCGAATCCGATGCCGTGCGCATTTGGCGAAGCTACGAGGAAAAACTAAAAGCTTCGCGCGGCGTGGATTTTGACGATCTCATCGTCAAAGCCGTGCGTCTTTTGGAAAAGGAAGTCGGCATCCGCGAAGCGTATCAACGACGCTACCAATACATTCATGTGGACGAGTACCAGGACACGAACGAAATGGAATACCGCATGGTAAAACTTCTCGCCGGAGACAAGAAGAATATCTGCGTGGTCGGGGACACCGACCAGAACATCTACAGCTGGCGCGGAGCCAAGATCAAGAACATGCTTCACTTTGAAAAGGACTTTCCCGGCGCGCACACGGTGTTCCTGGAACAGAACTATCGTTCGACTTCGCGAATACTTGAAGCGGCCAACGCCATCATCATAAAAAACACCGTGCGCATTCCGAAGAATTTGTTTACCGAACTCGGTACCGGAGAAAAGCTCATCCGTTATGAAGGATTCAGCGAAGTAGACGAGGCCACGTTCGTGGCGCGCGAATGTGAAAAGCTAATCGCAAGCGGTATTCCGCCGGAGGAGATCGCCGTCCTATTCCGAGCAAACTTCCAATCGCGAGCACTTGAAGAATCATTTCTCTATGCCGACGTACCATACCGCGTGCTTGGCACACAGTTCTTCGAACGCATGGAAGTGAAGGATGTGATCTCGTACATCCGTGCCGCACTCAACCGCGACAGTTTGGCCGACATAAAGCGCACGATCAACACGCCGCGCCGCGGCATCGGTGACGCATCGATCGCCAAGATATTCGCCGGACGACGCGAGGATCTTTCGCCAAAAACACAATTGGCTTTTTCCAAATTTGAAAATATCCTCGATCGAATAAAAGTTGCGAGCGAAACAGAATATCCGTCCGCGCTCATTCGCTTTGTCTTAGAACAGAGCGGGCTGCGGGAAGAATACGAAAGCGAAGGGGAGCAGGGGATCGAACGCGTTGAAAACGTGGGGGAACTCGCCACGCTTGCCTCGATATACGACACGCTTCCGCTCGGCGACGGCGTGCTCAAATTTTTGGAAGACGCCGCGCTCCGCTCCGACCAGGACGCTCTCCGCGATTCTCCGGAAGGCGTGCGCATGCTCACCGTTCACGCATCCAAGGGATTGGAATTCCGCGTCGTGTTCATCGTAGGACTTGAAGAAGGACTCTTTCCACACGAGCGCGCCAGCCGTGCGGCGCGCATCGAAGACTCTGAAGAAGAGCGTCGATTGTTTTACGTCGCACTCACTCGCGCAAAGGAACGACTCTATCTGGTGAACGCACAGGCCCGCACTATATTTGGACAGCGCAACATATCGCTTCCATCGCAATTCCTTTACGACATCCCGGCCGAGCTGATCGAAATGCACGCCGACATTCCGCAATCCCTTCCAAGCATCTTCTTCGACTAAGCAGCTCCGCTAGTGTAGGATATGGCTTAGCTATGACTCATCGACCAAAAAAATCTCTCGGGCAGCATTTTCTGCGCAGCGCCTCTGCCATCAAGGCCATGGTATCTTCGGGAAAGGTTGGTGCTGACGACACCGTGCTTGAGATCGGTCCGGGGGAGGGCGTGCTGACGCACGCCCTCCTATCGACCGGCGCGAAAGTGATCGCCGTGGAATTCGACGGAGCGCTCATCCCGCTATTGTCCGAACGCTTTTCGGCTGAGATCGCCTCCGGAGCTCTCACACTTATCGAAGCCGACATATTGAAATGGAATCCTGAGAGTGCCGGCCTGTTCTCCGGCGCCTACAAACTTGTTGCAAACATCCCGTACTATATTACCGGGGCGATATTCGAAAAATTCCTGACGGAAAAAAACCATCCGTCGTGCATGGTAGTGCTCATCCAAAAAGAAGTCGCTACTCGCATCGTCGCTCGAGACAACAAAGAGAGTATTCTCTCTATTTCAGTCAAAGCATTCGGCAACCCAAAGATCACAGCCAAGGTTCCGGCCAGCGCATTTCGACCGGCACCAAAAGTAGACTCAGCCGTACTTCTGGTAGACACTATTTCGCAGGACCAATTTAACGGTGGCGACACAAAACATTTTTTCGACATCGTACACGCAGGCTTCGCCCACAAGCGCAAACTTGCCGCCCGCAATCTCGAAACAGTCGCAAACAAGGAAGCGATCACACAAGCATTTGAAACACTTGGCGTGTCACCAAAGGCACGGGCAGAGGACATGCCGCTTTCGATTTGGATCTCACTCGCAAACGTTTTTGCTCAAAAGTAAGTGTGCGGGTATACTGAGTAGCATGGAACTGGAACGATTCAAAAAATATTCTGCATACCTACCAAGCAAACAATTTACAAAGATCATCGGCGCATGCGCGCTTGTAGTGATCGTTTTTTTTGCAGTCACGAGCATTTGGGGTTCGCACGGCATTTTCAATAGAAAGGGCAACGGTCCATTAGTGGAAGCCAACGGAACGGTGAGTGACCTGCTCATTCAGGACTCGAACAATAACGGCATCGCCGATTGGGAAGAATCGCTGTGGGGACTCGACCCAAAAGGAGACGGGGCAAAGAACAAGGCGATCATCGACCAGAAAAAACTGTCAGCGAACGGCGGTGTGGCCAGCGGAGATACCTCAACGAACGAAACCGACAAATTCAGTCAAACCCTGCTCTCTACGATCTTGGCCCTTCGCCAATCCGGGTCTCTTACAGAGGAGAGCTTGGCAAAGATTGCCGCATCGGTCGCCGACGGCGTTGACGCAAAGCATACAAATGCTGTCACTTATTCAAGAAGTGACATGACTATCTCTTCCAAAAGCCCTGCTGCAGCAAAAGCTGCATATGCAGCAGCTTTGAAAAAAGCCATCGACCAGTATGCAGGCGTAGGATTCGGCAATGAACTGACGATCATCGCGGAGGGCCTAAATGGCGGGGGAGCAGAAGTACTCAAAGAGCTCCAGCCAATATCGGATGCCTATATCGCCCTCGCCAAAAAGATCATCGCCATCCCAACCCCTGCCGCGGTCACCCAAAACGCCCTTGATCTGGCAAATGCCACCGCACAAATGGGAGCATCGCTCGCCCAAGCACAAAATATCTATACTGATGCGATCACTGGAATGGTGGGAATCGACGATTATGCCAAAGCAAACACCCTTTCCGAGAACGCAGCGAAAACGCTGAAGGTTTATTTCGCAAATTAACTCTTTTTTTGCTTTCAAAAAGCTGTGCGTGCGGGTATACTATATATACATATGATGCGAAAGATCCTCGGCTACCGGAATGCTTTGTCAGGTCTTTTGGTCTGCACGATGATCACTGCGAGCGCAGCCACAATACCGACAAGCACCTTCGCACAAAGCATCGGATACAACTATGGCACGAATAATTCTCAGGCAGGAGGCACGCTCGACTCTCTTGTCCAAGACACGACCGGCGCGATCGCGGCAGCAACGATCGCCTGTAACAAGCGAAAGATCCAATCGGCCGTCGAGTCACTTTTTTCAAGTGATGACGAAGATGATACAGGAGGATCTCTCCTCTCGGCTGCCATTAGCGGAGCATCGGGCGCAGCAAATGGAGGAACAGAGGGCGGCCAATCGGAGGACCAACTCGTCCACCTCTCGGCCACTGGATCGACCAACAAAGCACTCAACACTATTGCTCGCTCAGCTGCGGCACAAGCAGACAAAGAAACATGCACGAATGCAGTCGAACGCGCTGCTGCAGGTGTGATCCTTCGCCAGCTCACACTCTCGACCATCAACTGGATCAACCACGGATTCAACGGCAATCCACTCTACGCCACAGACACTGGCTCACTCTTAAAGAGCGTAGGAGATTCTGCGGTGCGCAAACTTAACTCCATCATCGGCTTCGACAGCGTTAACTATCCGTTCGGCAAGATCGTCGCACAGGGCCTGACAAATCAGCTCAGCTCCTCATTTGCCCAGCGTGCTCAATACAGCCTCGACCAAGTCGTCGGACAGCAGTATCCGGGAAAGACTGGGACCGATTTTGGCAACGACTTCAGTATCGGGGGATGGAATGCTTTCCTCGGGCAGACATTCCTCAACAACAATCCGATCGGATTCAACATTGCCGCCCAAAACGAACTGAGTCGAAACCTTGCAGACACGAATTATTCTCCTGCTCAAGCGATCAGAGATTCTCTACAGCGTTCGGGAGGATTTTTGGACATCCGCACATGCGTTGATCCAAACTACGAACCTGGCACAGACATCAAGGCGACCGAGGCAGCGAATTCTGCGGCAGCGGATAGGGCAGCGGCCACAAAAGCAGCAGTCGCAAAGGCGACAAACGACCTTGCTCAGGCAAATGCATCTGGAGATCCGGTCGCGATCCAGGCAGCCCAGGCCCGCCTCGGCGCATACAACAACCTTATGATGCAAGCCAATTCCGCTTTGGCTGCAGCAGATGCAGCGTCAGCGAAGGCTGCGAGCAAGACTGTGTGTGCAAAATGGCAGACCCAGACTCCGGGAAGCATCGTTGCGCACCAGCTCACTTCGAGCCTCGACACGACAAACAGCCAGCTCATCAACGGACAGGATTTGAGCACC
Source organism: Candidatus Nomurabacteria bacterium (assembly GCA_023267415.1). Classification (GTDB taxonomy): domain Bacteria; phylum Patescibacteriota; class Minisyncoccia; order Phycocordibacterales; family UBA9973; genus CAITQP01. The sequence goes on along the minus strand of JAHFNM010000004.1, from coordinate 23,108 downwards.
GACATCACGGCGATCTTCGACGCGCTTTCAAACCAGCTCATCAACAAAGGACTTTCATCGCTCTCTTCGGCACAAAATGCGAACACAACGGACTTTACAAAAAATTCAAGCGGAGGAAACGACAACACCCAAGCATTGGCAAACGTTGATACCGGACCAAATGGAACTTGGGCAAACCAGGGTAGCAACTTCAATGTCTTCACCGATATTCCGTCTGTCATTCGCTACGAGGACAATTCACGAGATGACACAAAGCTCGTTACTGGCTGCGAAATTGCGTCCGGATTCAGCCCAAGCGGTCAATTCTGCAGCGGCGACCCAACACTCCCTGAGGGGTATCAACAGATTTTGGAAAAAGAGATCGCCGCTCAGCAAGACCTCGTCACCGCAATATACGAACTCGACTACTGCGTTCCGGGTCCTCACCCTGGCGCGATCGAAGCGATCGAAAGCACGGCACAGACATTCATTTCCACGCCAACGTTGTTCCCGGCCAGCGCAAGCATCAACGATTTTCATAAAGTACTTTCGACATATGGGACGACTGCAGGAACGATCGTGGGAGCAGTGGTAGCCGGAGCAATCGCCGGCAGCGTCGTTCCGGGAATAGGAAATGCTATCGGTGCCGTCGTCGGATTGGTGGTGGGCATTGTGCTCAAAATGATCGGCGACAACCATGACAACATCAATGAAAACGCCTATGGCCAATTCGTTGGCGCCGTCATGGGAGTTGATTTCCACTACAACGGTTACGGCCAAGCTGACTTCAATGGATACAATAACTCTTCTCATGTCATCACGTATCTCGCACACCGATACAAAGAAGCGATGCAGATGACATATGGTGCGACATACTCCGACACTGTTGCAGCCGATGATGCGGCAAAGAAAGACCCCGGAGGAAGAAGCACTACGCAGGGAAGCCCTAACTCGGGAACACCTAGTTTTATTCCCGACCTTTCTACGACCAATGCCACTCGGGCCAAGATCGTGAACGCGAGCTACAACGCATTTGTTAAAGATATTTCCGACCTTGTGGCCCTCGACAACAATGAATTCCCGAAGGTTCAAGGGATTCGAAACTCTGCGGTACAAAACCAGAACCTGCGCAACGCAAGCGTCTCGATCGAAAGCCAGCTTGAGCATTTGATGCTCAGCATTCAAGGACTTACTCAGCTCCAAGGATATCCAGGGCTGACCGGCGCACTCGACGTTATACCGACTATCACAATCGCTGGAAACAAGATCGTCACCGTCAATGAAGGGGACTCTTATACCGATGCGGGAGCGACGGCCGTAGACAGAACAGGGGTAGACATTAGCGCAAGCATTACGAGCGTCAATAATGTTGATACATATACTCCTGGCGTTTACACAATCACCTACGATGTAACTGACAAAAACGGTGTGTCTGCAAATCAAGTTCTCCGCACTGTCCGCGTGCTCGACCCGAATGGAATCGTCGTCAACAAATCAGTCTCAAACTATGCAGTAAAAACCAACATTGGAAATGCATTGTATTCAGGAATGCTTACTGACGGCACCGGCGGAAACACACCTGTCCGCGACTACAACAAAGACCTTCAGACTATCCAAAACATCACCGACGTTTCATCTCTTAGCGAATATGAGCAGCAGCTCCGAAAGATCAACGATACATTCCAGCAGCTTGCTCCATACATCCACGGAGTCGAAGACCTGCGCAAAGAAGAAGCTGTGCTCTCTGCAATGCTAAATGAAAAGAACAGCATTGCCGGCATGGACGCAAACGGAACACTCCTAAAAAATACTTCGCTTGCACAATGCATCAAGGCAACGACTGATCCGAAATCCCCGTACTTGCGCGATGGGGGACCGACTGCACGCGTTCTCTTCTCATTCGTCACGGCAAATGGAGCAACGACTGCAAACTTGCCAACATGGCTAACCGACCTGATCCCTCCGCAGATGTCATTCCTTCCAGATTGGCACTATGCTCAAGGCAACGGCGTCCAGCTCCGCGGAAAAAACTGGTTCCCAAAGGACGGCGAACCTGAATATCCTGCAGATAAAAAGGATTGCAGCTTCTTGTTCAATAATTTCCACGGCAATACCATGACTGGCACAGCCGGCATGGATACGGCAAGTGCATTTGCCTGCAGCTCGGGAAATAATAGCGGAACAGCCACACTTGATAACGAAAAACTCATCAGAAACGACGACATCAGCTCTCTTGACCTGCAGCCGATAGACAACGCACTCAAGGGACTTGAGCACATCGTTCGCATGTACTAACCACTAATGAAACGCTTTTATTCCATCTTATTTGCCATAGCTCTCCTCGCCGGCACGGTCGCGCCGTTTTCGACGACGATCTCGGGCATGAACGGCATTCGCCTGGAGGCGAATGCCGTTCATGCCGAGACCACCACAGTGAAAACGACGGGTGTCGACAATACCTATGCTCCGCCAGCCAATGCAAAGGACTATCTCGACGGTTGTTCATTTGTGGGTTCGGAAAACAGTATTTTTCCGGGATGCTTGGAGCAGCTTTTCTACTACATACCGTACACATTCGGCTCATGGGCAATGGCAGTTGCAGCTCAGGCGTTTGATGCGGCGGCAAACCTCACACTCTCAAGCACGCTTTACACGACGGGCAGCAACTTTTTGGAAAAGGGCTGGACGGTCACTCGCGACTTCGCCAACATCTTCTTCATCCTAATCCTGCTCTTCATCGCCCTCTCGCTCGTCCTCGACATCGAAGTGGGCCACGCCAATCCGAAGAAGATGCTCGTGTCTGTTATCACGATCGCCATTCTGATCAACTTCAGCTTCTTTATGACGGAAGTCATCATCGACGTCTCCAATTCGCTCGCACTCGTCTTCTACAACCAGATTAGCGTGATCAACAAAGACAACCAGACAGTCGACAACAGCCAGGTCACGAGCCAGATCCAGGGAAATAAATACATCAGCGCTTCAGCGGTGAAGCCGCTTTCGGTGGCGCTCGTAAAGGCATTTACTCCGCAGGTTTTCTCCAGCCCGGAATTTTACAACAAGCTCCAGCAGGTGGGATCACGAGGATTCTTTTCTCCATACACTGGCGACTCAAGCGTAGACAAGAGCAAGACTGGGGGACACATCGACGCTCTCGTCATTATCCCCATACTGCTGATTGTCGGACTCATGTTCCTCGTTGTCGCGTATGCATTTGGCGTGGCCCTCATCTCGCTCATCGGCCGCCTGATCGGATTGTGGATCGCGATCATCTTCGCTCCGCTCGCATTCGTATCGTTCATTATTCCTTCAGCCCGACACATTCCTGGTTTCGGCTGGGACGAGTGGATCAGCGGGCTTTTGAAGAATGCATTTGCTGCGCCGATCTATTTCTTCTTTCTGCTTCTTATCTCTCTTCTCACGCAGATCTCGCTTGTTCCAGCAGTAACAGATCCGGCATTCGCAAAACTCTCTCCTGGAATTCTTCTTGTGCTCGTCATCCTCCAATTCGCGATCGTCATCACCATGCTTCTGCAAGGGACAAAGTACGTCCGTTCAGCCGCTGGTGCGATTGGCGAGATGATATTTAAGGGAGCTGGCGCGCTTGGAGGATTTGCCATGGGCACTGCCGGCCTTGCCGCAGGAACAGGATTGGGCGCAGTCGCCGTCGGCGGACAAAAAGCTATCGGTGGATTGGGCAGAAAGATCGCCGACAGCAGCACGATGAAAAAATGGGCTGAAGGCAAAGGAGGAAACTTTAAAGTTGCAGGGATAGATCTTAAGTTTGGATCTGACCTCAAGCAATGGGCCGGAAAGAACACGCTTATGGCCGGAGTGGGCTTGACCAAGTCGAGCTTTGACGCGCGCCACACCGGCGTAGCGAACTGGGTTTCAAAGACTGCAGGCGTAAACCTTGGAAGCTTTGGCGCGTTGTCGACAAAAAAGACCGCTGGAGGGCTTGAAGCTTCTATCCACCGAGAGACGGAGAAAGACGAGAAGATGAAGAAGCTTCTTGGTCACGATGGAGAAGAGAAGAAGAAAGTGGATACAGCCATCGACAAGCGAAAGAAAGACATCGAGGACACAAAGAGTGAACTCGATCAGATAAAATCCGACAAGAAAGAATTCAGTGAACTAAACAAAAAGATCGACGAGCTTAGGACACGCCCTATTCAAGAAGGTCCTACAGATACTGAAGATGATCTTGCTCGAAAAGAACGGGAAAAGGCCGCTGAAATTGAAACATACAAGGCACAGGCAGAGGTCATTAAAGAAAGAATGGTGGAAACAGACCCGGAGGGAAACAAGACCGAAAAATCAGAAGCTACGATCCAAAACAAACTCAACAAGTTCAAGAGAGGAGAGCGGGACAAAGCCAAGAAGAGGACAGTGAAGAACGGCTACACAAAGGAGCAAGCGCTCGAAGACATGAGCTTGGAAGAAATGGAAAAGATTTCGAAGAATGTCGAGAACGACCGTTTCAAGAGCTATCTTCACTACCAAGCACAGCGTTCAAATTACCACACTGGCCCGATGGAACGAGATGCATATGGCAACGCCACCGACTTCCATGTGGATACCAAAACAGCTGTCCGCAACTGGGGACGTGCGTTTGAAGACGCTGCAAAAACGACTGGCAAATACGCTCTTGTCGGAACGATCGCTGGTCCTGTGGGCACATTGGTAGGAGGAATAACCGGAGGAATCGTATCGTTGTTGCGTGAAGCGGCAGATGCTATCGGACAAGGAAATATCGGTGTCCGCATCGCAGAGGCAGAATCGGCACATCATAATATAGAAGCATTGAAGGGTACAGGCGACAAAAAGGATGCGAAACACGACCACAGCGCTGAAGTGTACAAGCCAGGACAATCAAAGGTGGGGACATTTCTTACTTCAATATTTGGCGGCATAGTTGGAGGTGGCGGAGGAGGACATAAGCCTTCAGGAGGTGGCGGTCATGCCCCAGCAGCGCATCACTAGGAAAGCTTCATGTTTTGATTTATTAGTTTAATGATACAATTAATGGCATATGGCAGACGATACGGTAAAAAAAATAGATGTGGTCTCGGCAAGTAGCGATACTTCCGCAACGAACCCCTTCACTGACGTGGAGGCTGAAATGCGCGCCCGTTTCGAACTGCTTCCTGACGACATCAAGAAGGCCATCATCGACGACGCGTATCAAACAAAACTCTTCGAGATCGCAAAGGCGCAGAAACTCACCTATGACGAATTGAACACGCTTGAGATCGAAACATCTATGGTTCTTCTTGGCATGAACAAGCCGGAAGAATACCGCAACGATCTCCAGACGGAACTAAAAAAGAACGATCCTGAGATCGACGCCTTGGTAAAGGCTGTGAACGAGCAAGTCTTTGCTCCGATCCGCGCATCGCTTGAAAAGCTCTACGCCACAAAGAAGGACCCTGAAGATTACGCGTCTCCAGAAGCACGCGCGGAATACGCCGCCGCGACTCCTGCTCCTACCCTCCCTACCGCACCTGTGCCACTGCCAGCAATGCCTGCAAAAGAAGAACCAAAACCAATCCCTGCACCCTCGCTTTCCACCGAAGACCATGCCATATTGGCCAAGACAGGCGTGGTGATCAGCGAAACCCCGAAAGCAGCCGCTCCAATGCAGGCCGCGCAAATGCCAAACAGGACAGACCTTCTCAAGGGCATCGAAAATCCGCAAAGAACTCCGTCGCTCGGCATCGTGGCCGACAAACTCAATTCTGCCGGACCGGCCATGCCGACAAAATCCACAGACTACTCGGTAGCAAAAAGTCCTGCGCCGGCGCCAACCCAAACTCCTCCAACAAAGACCGGACCAGATCCATATAGAGAACCAATCAATTAAACAAAAAACCGCGGACATGTCCGCGGTTTTTGTTTCTGGTGATATACTATATGTATGAGATTCGCCGTACCTCAATTCATTGATGTTGAAGACAAGATCTTCGGCCCGCTTTCGTTTCGACAATTCGTATATGTCGTCGGAGGGGGAGGCATGGTGTTCCTGTGCTTCAAATTCTTGCCGTGGTATTTGTATATTCCGCTCGGACTCGGATTCGGGGGACTTGCGTTCGGGCTGGCGTTTGTAAAAGTAAACGAGAAACCGCTCATCAACACGATCGAAGCCATGTTCAAATATGGATTAGGAGATAAATTGTACGTTTGGAAAAAAGAAAAGAAAGAAGCAAAGAAACCAGAGGACAAAAGTGGGGAAGGATCTGCCAAGCAAGTGCAGTACATTCCAAGAATATCCGAATCCAAGCTGCATGACATAGCGTGGGGACTCGACGTGCTCGATAAGCGATGATAATCCATCAGCGATCCGCGCTTTCTAGTATATAATAATGTAATGGCGCTTTCCGCAAAAGCAACTCAAGAATTCGTTCCCATCAAAGAAGTCCGCGAGGGGACTATTGTGTTGAAGGACGGCGGACTGCGTGCGATCCTTGCGGTTTCTTCGGTCAACCTGGCACTGAAATCCGGCGAAGAACAAATTGCCACCATCAACCAATTCCAATCTTTTTTAAACTCCATTGATTTTCCGATCCAGATCGTCGTGCAGTCGCGACGGCTTGATATCCGTCCTTACCTCCTTACGCTCGAAGGTAAGATGAAGGAGCAGCGCGAACCGCTTCTTAAGCTCCAGACAGCCGGATACATCAGCTTCGTACGCGAATTCACCGAGCAGGTGGCAATCATGCGCAAATATTTCTATGTCATCATCCCGTACGAAGAAGCGGCTATTTCTACAAAGAAGGGTGTCTTGGGCAGCATCTTCGGCAACAAGGAATCAGCGCAGGCAAAGAGAAATACCGAGAATATCAGCTTCGAGGAAAAGCGTACGCAGCTCGACGAACGAGTGAGCGTCATCGCAAGCGGACTCGGTAGCTGCGGGGCGCGAAGCGAGCGTTTGCAGACAGAGGAAGTGATCGAACTTTTCTATAAGACATTCAATCCCGGCGACATCCAGCCGGCGATCAAGCTTGGCGAAGCACTCACACAATAATATATGGCATTCCTAGGACTATTTGGAAAAAAGAAGAATCCTGCGGGCGAATCGACCCGCATTCAGGCAAACGCCATGCCTATTTTTCCTGAGCAGATATACGAGGCAGCATCGCTCGAACTCAAAGACATCATCGCTCCATCCGCACTCAAGATCGAACCGAAGTCGATCAACCTTGGCGACAAGATCGCACGGACGTATTTCGTCATTTCATATCCGTCCACACTCACCGACAACTGGCTCTCGCCGATCATTAACCTCGACAAGGTCTTCGATATTTCCATCGTCATCCATCCAGTGGAGACGGCGCAAGTACTTCGCCAATTCCAAAAGAAAGTGGCTGAGGTCCAGAGCCAGATCATGGCTCGCGAGGCGAAGGGGATGGTGCGCGACCCCACGCTCGACATGGCGAATAGGAACTTGGAAGATTTGCGTGACCGCCTGACGCAAGCTCAGGAAAAAATGTTCGACGTTGGTCTCTATCTCACCATCTATGCCGACAACGATGTCGAGCTCTATAAGATAGAGAATGAGATCAAGTCGATCCTGGAAGCCAAGCTTATCTACTTCAAGCCGGCCCTATTCCAGCAGGACGACGGATTCAAGAGTGTCCTGCCATTGGAAGACGACCATTTGGAGATATACCAGAAGCTCAATTCCGAGCCACTGTCGAGCTTCTTTCCATTCGTCTCTTTCGATCTCACTTCCGATAAGGGCATTCTCTATGGAGTGAACCGCCACAATTCCTCGCTCATAATCTTCGATCGCTTCTCTCTCGACAACTACAACTCAATCATCTTCGCGACTTCCGGTGCTGGAAAATCGTACGCGACAAAACTCGAGGTTATCCGCTGTCTTATGTTTGATACCGAGGTCATCGTCATCGACCCTGAACGAGAATATGAACGCTTGGCTGAAGCTTTGGGCGGACGCTACTTCAATATCTCGCTTAACTCAGGATCACACATCAATCCGTTCGACCTGCCGCTTCCCGGCGAAGGGGAGACGGGCAACGACGTGCTGCGAGGAAATGTGATCAATCTTGTCGGACTCTTCCGTATCATGCTTGGAGGTCTCACTCCTGAAGAGGATGCGCTCATTGATCGAGCGATCATGGAAACATACGCGATCAAGGACATCACTCCTGATTCGGATTTTTCCCAGATCGAACCGCCACTCCTTTCCGATTTCGAAATGGTGCTTGGGGGAATGGAAGGAACTGAATCGCTTGTTTCTCGTCTTTCAAAATACACACATGGCTCGTGGGCAGGATTCATCAACCAGCCATCAAACGTGGACATCAACAAAAAGTTTGTGGTCTTCTCCGTACGCGATATGGAAGACGATCTGAAACCGGCCGCCATGTACATCGTGACCCACTTCATCTGGAACGAAGTCCGAAAGAATATCAAGAAGCGACTCCTAGTTGTGGACGAGGCGTGGTGGATGATGAAATCCGAAGATACGGCATCGTTCCTCTATTCTATCGCCAAACGCGGACGAAAATACTTCTTGGGATTGGCGACAATCACGCAGGACGTGGGCGACTTCATGAAAAGCCCGTACGGCGTGCCGATCGTCACCAACTCTTCGCTTCAGCTTCTCTTGAAGCAGTCACCTTCGACGGTGGATGTCTTGCAAAAGACCTTCAATCTGACCGATGAGGAAAAATATCTCCTCTTGGAGTGCAATAAGGGAGAGGGAATCTTCTTTGCCGGACTCAAGCATGTGGCCATCAAGGTGATCTCTTCCTATACAGAAGACCAACTCATCACCAGCGACCCTTCGCAGATCCTGGCATTGCAGAAATCGAGATCGGAACTCACTCAAGCGGTTTCGGGAACGACAAATCAATAAGATCACAAGCAGTGCGGCTCCCTACGGGAGCCGCACTGCTTTGTTCTCCCTTCGCGGTGTTGTACAATATACGCATGTTGCGCAAAGCATTGCTCGCTCTCTCCATCGCAGTACTCGCATTTCCATGCGCATCCTTCGTCTTTGCCCAAAGCGCAAACCAAGTATCGGTCGCTGTCAGCCCCACCAATCCAGGACCGAATGAACCTGTCACCATCACACTCTCGAGCTACATAATCAATATCGAATCCGCAGACATTGAATGGTCGCTCGATGGCCGTTCAAAAGGGGGAGGCATCGGTAGCAACACGTTTTCGTTGACGACAAAGAACATTGGCGTGTCCTCTACAGTGACCGTCGTTGTTACACCAGTAGGCAACGCTCCGATAACCAAGACCGTCACCATCACTCCCATGTCCGTAGATATCCTCTGGCAAGCCACAGACTCCGTCGTTCCGCCACTCTATCGAGGCAAGGCCATGCCTACTTCGGAGGGATCAGTAAAATTCGTGGCGATCCCGCAGATCCAATCGACGGCCGGCTCACTCCTTCCTTCAAATTCATTCTTGTACGGGTGGAGCGAGGACTATGCAAAAGACCAAGCCAATTCCGGATTCGCCAAGGATTCTTTTCTTGCTTCGATGGATTACCTCAATCCGACAAAGAACATTGGCGTTGAAGTATCCACCCGCGATGGGGGAACAACGGCGCAAAATTCCATCAGCCTTTCTCCCAGAGCCCCCGAGGTGCTCTGGTATGCCTCAAGTCCTCTCTATGGCCCTCTTTTTAATACCGCACTGAGTGATACGTATAATGTCACAGGGAGCGAAACCTCGCTCATCGCAGAACCATACTTCTTCTCGCCTGGAGATCCTACATCGCCGCTTCTCAAATATTCATGGCAGCTCAATGGACAAGGAGTAGAGACACCCTCCATCCCAAACGCACTCTTCCTGCACCGCGATTCGAACGAAACAGGATCGGCAACCGTCGACCTTTCCATCACCAGCGTCAACAAGCTCTTCCAAGAAGCGGTTATGCATTTAAATTTAAACCTTCAATAATATGAAAAAAAATATTTTTTCGGCCGTCGTTTTATTTCTCATTCTTGTTGCGGGAAGCAATGCGCTTTTGCCTCATTCTGCGAATGCCGCTGACCCGACGGCGACTGTCACTGTTACCACCACCCCCACGGGGAGCACTGGGGCGGTTGAGATCGATGGCGTATTGAATCAGGAAGCATACAATCTTTCCAGTGCTCGAGGCTTGTTGGGAATGAGGTATGGAAGATGGATAGATCTCAACGACAAATTGGTTGAAAAAGACCTGACAACCGTGATCGGTTGTTCATTGACCAAAACTCAAGCTCCTTGCATATACGACACAAAGACTTTCGTGATCAAGCTTACCGACCTAAAACCCGGAAGATATAGTTATCAGATCGGCTATTTTACAAGCAATGTTTCGTCTGTTCAGTTTACTCCATTCAGTCATACTATTAGCTTCTTTGATATTTCAGGAGTAGCGGACGACCCTTCCGTTCGCTTTAATCATGTAAATCTATCTGGAAAAGATGCTGATGTGTACCTTGATGCTCTTAATGTACCTGTTGCTACCAGCGGATACATCCAGCTTGGCATTGCAAGCAGACAGGGAGTAACGAGCAATTATACCTGCACAGCAGGTGGGCCGACGTCTCCCGTTATTTCTGTTCCGGCAACCGGTGCGGGTGCAGCAACAATTCACAATCTTTTTTCAAATCTTCCCGACAATGTATATTGCGTCCGTCCACTCATTAAACTACAAAACGGTGTTCTTCAGCCTGTCGCATCAGGATCCGGAGCAAACGGCGACGGGTACTTCACCGACAGCTCAGCCCTCATTGCTATCGGCGTGATCCTGCCTCCCGGCGCAACGATCAATCCTTCGGCAAACAAGCTCGGCTGCGTACAAGGCGACGGCAACAAGGGCTACTGCCTACTTGCACCGCTTCCGGGAATAGGGGACAAAGACACCGGATACCTCGACGTCACAACAGGCATGGGCGACTACATCCTCAAAGTCATCCGTTTGGTGATGGGAATCATTGGCGTGCTTGCCGTCCTGATGATCATTGTTGGCGGCATCGAATACATGTCGACTGTGTCTATCGGAGAAAAGGAAGGTGCTAAATCCCGCATCACGAATGCGCTCTTCGGACTCCTTCTCGCACTCGCCTCATATCTGGTCTTAAACACCATCAACCCAAATCTCGTGAACATCAACATCGGAGTACCGAGCGCAACGGTAAGTATTACGGGGGAAGAGGGTGCCGAAGTAGACGAGACCGACCTTGTCCTGCCAAGCGACAATAAAGTCCCTACCGGAATAACAGTGCCTACAGGATCGGCGCAAGACCTGGCAAACCAAATCCTGCAAAATTCAAAGATCACACTTCTTGGCCAGTGGGGTTCGCAGGATGCAAAATCGAGCGTCATGCAGAATATCAAAGACACAGCTGCGGGTAAGTCAGCATGGACCAGCCCGTCAAAACAAGGAGGGCAAACTCAGGCAGCACTGAATTCAAGAATGCTCGCCGGGATCCTGGCAGCAGCGAACGCAGCAGGAAACATCACTGTCTCAGAGATCTTGGGAGGCAAACATACGACAAATTCAGCACACTACCGCGGATTGGCCTTTGATATATCAGGATCGCCATTTTCTTACAGTACGACCGTGACAAAAAAGATCGAGGATGCCTGCCGAGCGGCCGGGGCAAATCCGAAACAGATATTTGGGCCGTGTGGAGGCGTGGGCAAAGGCCATTCGGAATTCATTTTCTGCTCCGCGACAGGATACCGCACAAACAACGAGCATGAGAACCATGTGCACTGCGGCTGGTAACCGTTTTAGATAGCGCCCTGGATCCCAAATCGAGTTTGGGACGACCAGAGTACTGGTCGCTTTATACACAATACCGTATACTTACCTTAGATGTCCCGAAAAACAATTCTCATCCTTATCGCAGTTGCAATACTCGCGCTTGGCGCGTGGCTGTTCTTTGCATCAAAGAATTCCACCGGAACGAATCCTGATGGCACACCAAAGAGCCTCTTGAGCTCGCTCTTTCCTTTTGGAAACGGAACGATCAATCTGCCTGGCTCGGGGACAGGAGACGGCCAAGGAAATACCGGAGACGGAACAGCTGACCAGCCGACACGTGCTGCGAGCAAGCTCATACAGGTATCAAGCAGAGTGGTAGCAGGCCTCGCCATGCTTCCAAGCAAGACCGCTCCAGTTCAACAGCATGACATCAATGGAAACCCGGGTGATGAAATCACTCAGAGCGTTTTCCCAACAATTCGGTTTACCGAAAGCGGCACCGGGTATATTTACGATATTGACGTGAAGGGTCAAAATGAGAAGAAGGTATCGGAAACGCTTATCGCACGCACGGCGGAAGCGATATTTGCAAACAATGGTACAAATGCCATCCTCCGCTACATAAAGACCGACAACATGACTGTGGCTTCCTTTTTAGGAACAGTCACTCTATCCACAAACCCGACCGCGCCAGGAACACTGGTCGGCAATTTCTTGGAAGAGAATATCAAATCAATCGCTGTATCGCCCGATAAGAAAAGCTTTCTATATCTTCTGCCGACCGCAAACGGAGTTGTCGGCATCAGCATGAAGTACGATGGAACAGGGAAGAAACAGCTCTTTAGCAGCTCATTCTCCGAATGGCTTGCCGATTGGGGAACGCTTCCAATCATCACAACAAAGGCAGCCGATGGAGTACCTGGATTTGCGTATTCAGTTTCAGGAGGAATTCTCAAAAAGATCCTCGGCGATACAAATGGCCTCACAACCAAGATCAGCCCTGACGGGAAGACACTGCTCTACAGTGTTTCAGGAGGACAAGGCCTTGATCTACATGCTCTCTCACTCAAAGATGGTACGGATATGAACACTGGCCTCGCCACACTCCCGGAAAAATGCGTATGGAGTACGAACAACACCGTCGTATATTGCGGAGTTGGCCAATCAACATCACCAGATTCATATCCGGATGCTTGGTACAAAGGACAGATACACTTCAATGACGCATTCTGGAAGATAGATACGGTAGGGAAGTCCACAACACAGCTAAACGACGGCGAGGGCAACACTCTCGATGCAACCAACCTCGCACTCGACCCAAGCGAACAATACCTTGTCCTAGTAAACAAGACTGATGGATCGCTTTGGTCACTCAACCTCTCTTTGTAGAAACACCATATAAAAAGCCCTCGCTTGCGAGGGCTTTTTATATCTTCGTTTCTTCTTTGTATCGAATGACGATATGGCGCTTCGGTCCGTCTCCGGCAGATTCAGTATATACATTAGGTGCTTCAGAGAGGAACTCGTGGATCACACGACGCTCGTTGGCCGGCATTGGATCGAGATCAACGCTCGATTTGAAGTAGCGGGCACGCTCGGCCATCATGTGGGCGATCGTTTTTAGATTGTCGATCTTCTTTTTCTCAAAATTGTTTGCGTCGATCACCACACGCGGTCGATCCTTCTCTTCGCGCATGATCTGTTCGACAAATTTTGCCGCCAGGTGATTCAGTGCTCCGAGTCCTTCGCCGTCGCGAAGCGATAGAAGGCGGGTGTGCGGAGAGGTGAGGGAAAACCAAATAGTGTTCATTTTCTCGTCGTACGAAACAGCCACATCAGCCTCAGTAAATCCAAGGTGGGTAAGCATTCCGTTTATATGGTTTTGTATTTTTTCGTGTGACATATATCTGGGTACAACAGAAAGCCCGCCATATAGGGCGGGCTGGGGATTTAGGCGAGTGATTTGCCTTTCATTTTCCTCCGAGTGTAGAGCTCCTGACCTATAGTGAAGATATTACTCGTAATCCAGTAAAGCGCAACTGCGGATGGAAAGAGGAAATATGAGAGTCCTGCCGTCATAATAGGCAAACCATAGATCATTTGAGTCTGCATGTTTCGGGCAAATTCCGCTTGCATCCCTGTTCCAGTCGGCTTCGCCTGGCGTCCCTGCATAAGCTTTGCCTGTATAAGCTGAGTGACACCCACCAATATTGCAAAGACAATGCTTCGCTTACTCGAAAGATCGATAAATCCAAGGAAATGCAGGTTTATCATGCCTGTTTGGTGCACAAACGGATAGAGCACGGCTGGGTGGATGATTCCGAGAATACCAAGGAATGCGCGATAGAGAGCGATGAGCACGATCGCCTGAACCAAGAGTGGAAGACAGCTTGAGAATGGGCTGATGTTCTTCTCTTTATAGAGAGCGAAGACCTGCTTATTCTGCTCAACCTTGTCGGTCACGCGCTCTTTGATGGCGTTGACCTCGCCCTGCACACTATTCATCTTGATCTGCCCTTCAATAGCCTTCTGGTTGAGCGGGAAGAGAGCAAGTTTGATAATGATCGTCAGGAGAATGATGGCAATACCAAGGTCACCGTTCGGCAATACGGAGATACCGATGATCATGATGTTGTAAAATGGTTGATAAAATACTGCGGTCCAAAAAGTAGCTAGCATAGGCATAATATAGCATAAAACAGGGAACATGGAGCATGTGATGCTGGTGTTCTATGTTGCCTGCTACATGCTCTACGACCTTTACGGCACCAAATCCACTCCAGGCTCATTGCTTGGGTTACACCGTCCGATGCGCTTGAAGCCCATCGTGGTGCCTTTAATGACTCCGTATTTGTCTATAGCCTGCTTCGTGTATTCAGAGCAGGTCGGGTAATACATACAAACCTTCTTTTGCATCCCAAAAAAGCGAGGGATCAATCCTTGGTCGAGGGAAATGTATTTTTGATAAAAGGAAATAAGGCCTATACAGATCTTTTTCATCATAAGGTGAATCACCTCACCCCAACCCTCTCCTCAATAAGGAGAGGGGGTAGCCCGGATCGCATTCTTCCCATCCTTACTGAGGAGGGGACTGAGGGGTGGTGATTTTGTGGTTATTTATAAATTTTTGCTTGAATAAACGCTTGCTTGAGTTCTTCGCGCAATTCGCCAAGTGGGGTTTTTATATCAGGAGAGAGGTATGACAATAGGATGATGCTTGCGGGGGAGAGTCCGGACAGGAGGGGAGCTGCGGCGGCATAACCGCGGCGGCGGAGCTTATTGCGCGTGACAGCAAGCTTTGCCGTCTTCTTTGAGACGGTCACCGAAACCTGAGGAAGCTTATTGCCTGGAATCACGCTGTATAAAACAAGAAAGCGCGAAGTTTTAATCCTTCGGCCTCTTAATAGATGCTTCTCAATGGTCTCTTTTGTGAGCCTTGAGTGCTTTTTAAGCATAGATATTATACGGTGAGCTTAGCTCGACCCTTAGCACGGCGCTTAGCCAAGACTTTGCGTCCCGAAGTAGACTTCGAACGGACGAGAAATCCGTGCGTAGTTGCGCGCTTTCGCTTTTTTGGCTTGTAGGTGAAAGACATACAGCCAATATAGCATAAAAACACTGAAACACAAGGCTCCTCAGCGGATTCGGCTTGCTTCTTCTATTTTTTGATTTATATGTTCTTTTATTAAAATACCCCCGTCTTCCGTGGTATATTATTTTGTCTCTGATCAACAAGTGCTTAATTATTATTTTCGTTGCCTATAACAGACACTAGAGAGTACACATTCTCGTTGCCCCGCAAGGGGACGCCGGTATGTGAGTACACATTCTCGTTGTCCACAGGTTTTCAACAGGGATATGCAGTCATATTTCTCCTGAAAAAAACCTCGGCATATATAATCGGAACCATGGATACAAAAGAGCTTTGGAATCATTGTTTAGTTGAGATTGAAAGCGAGGTTTCAAAGGCAAATTTCAGCACCTGGTTCAAAAACACCTCTCTCGTAAAAGAAGATGCGGGTACTGTGTTCGTCGGAGTACCGAACGAATTCGTAAAAGACTGGCTTTCAAACAAATTTCACAAACTCATCATGCGTGTCCTCCGAAACGCATGGGAACATACGCGCAATGTCGAATATATGGTGGTTAAAGGAGATCCCAAGTCTCACAAGATCGAGGTCAGCACTCAGTTGAAGCCTGACTTTGCTGTGAACACCGAGCTTCCTCTGAAAGATCTGTATGTGAACAAAGACGACAACCTGAATCCGCGCTATACATTCGATACGTTCGTCGTTGGCCCGTTCAACGAGCTCGCGTATGCAGCGACTCAGGCAGCAGTGGCACGCCCAGGCAAGCAATACAATCCGCTCTTCATCTATGGATCGTCTGGTCTTGGAAAGACACATCTTATTCAAGCTGTAGGAAACGCGATCAAAGAAAAATATCCCGAGAAGAAAGTGTATTACATCACTCAGGAAAAATTCACGGTCGACTACATCAATTCCGTGCAGTCCAACCGTGGGGCAGGGAATACATTCAAGGAAAAATACCGCAAGTACGACGCGATCATCATCGACGATGTTCAACTTGTGGGCAAGGCGGAAAAGACTCAGGAAGAATTGTTCCATCTTTTCAATAGTTATCACGAAGCTGGGAAGCAGATTGTGTTCTCATCCGATAAGCACCCAAACTTCATCCCAGGACTCGAAGACCGTATGCGTACACGATTTGCCCAGGGTATGATCGTGGACATCACTGAGCCTGAATATGAGTCTCGCCTCGCCATTCTTAGGACTAAAGTCCAAGAATTAGGCTTGAACCTGCCTGATGAGATCCTTGAATATATCGCAAGCGCTATAGCCGGCAATGTGCGCGAGCTTGAAGGTAGCTTGAATGCCATCGTCTTGCAATCACAATTGAAAGGCCGTTTCCCAACACTACTTGAGACAAAGAATCTCTTGAAAAACAGTATTAAGCAAAAGAAGACCGCCTCGGTGAAAGAGGTGGTAAAGACCATCGCCGACTTTTACAGTGTTGAAGAAGCCTCTATTTATGAAAAGACTCGCCGAAAGGAGATTGTGAAAGTCCGCCAGATCGTGATGTTTATTCTTCGAGAGGATTTCAATGTGTCATATCCGCTCATTGGTCAAAAACTGGGAGGTAAAGACCATACTACCGTCATCCATTCGTGCTTGAAAATAAAGAATGATATGAAAAACGACATGTTGATCGCGCAAGAATTGGACCAAATACGGGCGTTGTTCAAATAAGATCCAAAGTTGGTGAAAGGTGTGTGGAAAACAAATGCGATTGTGTGGAATGAATGTGAATAAAAAAGAGGTATTTGGTTATTAAAAAAGATGGGTGTGTATAACAAGTCGATTATAAACAGTTGTATAAAAGAAAAAACAACCGAAAGAGTTTGATATATAACGGTTTTATAGTTTTATACACATATCCACAGGTTTAATAGTAATAGTAATTTTTATATATATGATATTCGAAACTACTGTTGAAAAACTCATAATGGCAGTTGAGAACGCAGATCGAGTCACAGCTCGCAATGCGTCGCTTCCAGCACTCAACACTATTTTGATTATCGTTGCCGGTAACTCGGTAAAGATCCGTGCAACAAACCTCTCCCTCGGAGTTGAGTTTGAGTTGGGAGTGAAGACTGAGAAGGATGGAGTGGTGGCAGTCGACGGAAAGACGCTCTATGCATTTCTAAACACTCTCCCAAAGAATGAAAAGATAAAGATCGCCCAAAACGATACAACTCTCAATCTCACAACCGCTCATAATAAGACCACCATCAAAACCCATCCATACGAAGACTTTCCAACCTTGCCATCTGTTTCCGGCACTCAAATAAAGATCCCACAGAAGGAATTCATTCGAGGGATCAAAAGCACCTATTTCGCTTCAGCCCTTTCTGATATTAAACCCGAGATAGCAAGCGTGTATATCGCTTCAAACGAAAACACTCTATATTTTGTCGCAACCGATTCCTTCCGGCTCGCAGAGAAAAAAGAAACAATTAAAAAAGCCGTTGAATTCTCTCCTATCCTCATTCCATACAAAAACATCATCGAGATCGCCCGTATCTTGGAGAATACTAACGAAGAGATAACGCTCTCAATCAACGAAAACCAGATCGCCATCACTGTTCCAGGGGTATATATCACATCACGCCTGACATCAGGGAGCTTCCCTGATTATAAACAGATCATTCCAAGGGAATTCCAGACAGAAGTGATCGTATTAAAGCAGGATCTACTCAACACACTCAAAGGAGCCAACATTTTTTCCGATAAATTCAACCAAATCACATTCGCTATAACTCCAAGTAAGAAAAAATTCGAGTGTGTGTCGAAGAACAGCGATGTTGGAGAGTATTCCGGTGTGATCGATGCGACCCTATCTGGAGACGATGTCTCAATAGCCCTCAATCAACGCTATTTGATTGAAAGCCTCTCATTCATCCCTCAGGACAGTATTAGTATCGGACTCAATGGCGGTGCCAAGGCGGTCGTTATACGCGGTGTGTCGGACAACTCATTCACATACCTTCTAATGCCAATGAATAGATAACCATTATGATGTACGTAAAAACAAAAGTGCTCCAGAGTGATATTCATGGACTAGGACTCTTCGCTGATGAGTTTATACCGAAAGGAACCATCCTTTGGAAATTCACCCCTGGTTTCGATCAGAAATTCACCCAAACGGAAATCGATACGCTCCCGGAACGGGCTCAAAAATATCTCAAGTTTTACGCGTATCTCAGTAAGAAAAGCAACAAGCATATATTTCCCGTCGATGATGGAAAATATTTCAATCACTCCGACGACCCAAACTCAAAGAGTGCACATTTTGACGATGAAGAAGAGGTTGTGACCCGGGCAATAAAAGATATACAAAAAGGGGAGGAGATCACCGACAACTACAACCTGTTTGAAGAAAAATCACCCGACAGTCTTCCTGAAGATTATTAATCAGTGGGGATTTTAGAGTCATCCTCGACTTGATTGAGGATACATACTAAATAAAACTATGGCACTATACGAAGCAAAAACTGAAAAAAATAAATGCCCCTTCTGTGAAATTGTTGCCGGGAGATTAGAAACACCGGGAGTTTTTTGGCAAGACGCAAAATATATAGCGTTTCTTTCAATTGATCCAAATACTGAAGGTTTTTCTTGTGTTGCCCCAAAAGAGCATTTTGGAAGCGATGTATTAAAAATGCCAGATGCTGCACTTCAGGAATTCGTCATTGCTTCAAAAAAGGTCGCTTCCATAATCGAAAATTATTATTCCGGTGTTGGCAGGGTTGGTTTGATTATGGAAGGAACAGGGATTGATCATGCCCATATAAAACTTGTTCCGATGCACGGAACTGAAAAATTAAAACAAGGTAATTGGGAGCAATATATTTCGGAAAAAGAATTTTGGTTTGATACATATGAAGGATGGATATGTTCTGGCGGGGGACCAAAAGCAGATTTTGAAAAATTGAAAGAGTTGGCGGAAAATTTAAAAAAATCACAAGAATAATCACACCTAAAGGTGCGCCGGTAGGATTACCTTCTCATTGCCTCACCCTAACCCTCTCCTTGGTAAGGAGAGGTAAAAACACTATGAAAAAACTCGGAGATTTCTTAGAACGGTTCATAAAACTCGCCCAATCAAGCGATGATGCGAAAACCGCAGTCCTCGACGCGGTTACAAAAGCAAGCATCAGGATCGATATGAATATTCAAAACGTGACTATTCGCGGAGCAGTAGTCACACTCAAGCTCTCCCCAGTGCAAAAAAGCGAAATATCACTCAAACAAGGGAAGATACTCGCCTTACTCAAAGAAAATCCGATGACCAAACACATCACTGTTGTGCGCTAAAAATCCCTCACTTTCGTGAGGGATTTTTAGCGCACAGAGGCGGGTTATTTAATTAATCGTAATATCTTCACTTACACTTCCTGTTGATTCCATGGTATCAGTGGCTACAACCATCAATGTGTTTGTTCCTGTTTGGGCGTTCGAGATCTGTTCAGGAGAGAAGGAGAGTGTTGGCGAGGTTCCATTAGCACTGCCGACATAGGCGTTGTTGAGGAACACATCCATCCTTTTCAAAGGATATGCGCCGGTCGAGGAAATAGTCACCAACACAGTTCCTTTTTGCGATACGGAAGATCCACTTGTCGGAGTGAGTAACTTTACATGAGGCGCATTTGCCTCAGTGTGCACGTCGTCGTATCCGACCGGTTTCTGTGCAAGTGTTACCACTGGATATTTATATGCGTTTGCTTTCCACCAATCTTGCACGGCCGTCTCCCAGTTTTGATACAGAGATTCTCCGCGTGAATTTGCCGAAGTATCTCTTGGATTTGCTCTATTGATCCAATATAGAATGTCGTGCACATCGGTGACCACATATTCTTTCCGGGTGGCCACAGGAGTAAGGTCAGTGGCAAGCTTTCCAGAAATGGTATCTACTGTGAAGCTTGTGCCTCCCTGCCAAAATCCACGCAAGACAGGAGGGAGTTTGGCATAGTTCGGATCCACTTCCGGTTTTTCAAATGTTTCATTTGGATATGCCTTTAACGCTTCCGCCATAAATTCGTGCCAGATCGGGCTACCCGTGATGCCTTTATAGAGGGGAGTGTTGTCGTTTAATCCAGCCCACACACCGGCCACGAGCGATGGAGTGTATCCAATGGTCCACAAGTCTTTGAAGTCGTTTGTGGTACCTGTTTTGACCGCTACCTGGTGGTCAGGGAAGTAGAGTGGTGAAGTTGGACTAAACGTCAGGCGACGCGCGTTATTGTCGGAAAGTACGTCGCTTATCTGCAAGGTCACATTTTTCGGAAGCACTTGCGAAGGGTTGTCCTCGTATGACTCAAGCACTGCTCCCGTGTTGTCGGTGACAGAAAGTATTCCGGTGTCGGGGTGGCGAACTCCGTCGGCGGCAAACACACTGTACGCGCTTACTGCATCGAGCAATTTCACTTCGCCTCCTCCAAGCACAAGCGAGAGTCCGTAACGGCTCGGATCGTTGAGTGATGTGATACCCATATCCTTTGCTGTCTTGATCGTATTTCCAACACCTACAAGATAGAGCATCTTCACTGCGGGTACGTTGATCGAGCTGCCGAGCGCGGTGCGAATATCCATCGGTCCTGAATATCCTTCATAGTCCACTGGCATATAACATGAGCTTGCCGGCGTGCCCTTGTATGGATGGTCATATGGATCGCAGTGCGGATTGAATTCTGTCGGCACATCGAAGAGAACTGTGTCGGGTGTGTATCCCTGTTCGAATGCTGTCGCATACATGTATGGCTTGAACGACGATCCAGGTTGGCGAAGGGCTGTGGCTACGTTGAAGTTGCCATCGATCTCTTTGTCGAAATAATTGCGCGACCCGACCATCACCAAGATCTGTCCAGTCTTTGGATCGATGGCCACGAAGGCCGCATTCAGCTTGTCCACGCCTTGTTTGTGTGCGCCGGTTGTATAGTCGGCAACTGCTGTCTCAGCTATTTGCTGGAGATTGTAGTCGAGTGTGGTGATGACTTTCAATCCGCCTGATTCGACGGTGTCTACTCCGTATTTCTGCTCAAGATAATCTTTGATATAGAACACGAAGTGCGGAGCCTTGATGCCCTGGGACTGCTGTGGCTTCCAAGTGACCACTTCGGCTTTTGCTTGCGCATATTCCGCATCGGTTATGAATTTGAGATCGTGTTCTCGAGTGAGGACCAAGTTCTTTCGCTTTTCCAAGTCGTCTTTGTGTGTGCCATACGGGGAATAGTGAGTTGGAGCATTTGGAATAGCGGCAAGGTATGCGGCTTCGGCAAGCGTAAGGTCTTTGGGATCTTTACCGAAGAATGTTTGCGATGCTTCCTGGATACCGAAAATATTTCCGCCATACGGATTCTGGTTGAGGTAGATTCCCAAGATGTCGTCCTTTTGGTATTCACGTTCAAGCTTAAGCGCCAGAATGATCTCTTTGAGCTTGCGGACAATAGTCTTGTCGTCGGAGAGCAAGCTCTTTTTGATGACCTGCTGGGTGATGGTCGATCCACCTTGCACTGCGCCCACATGGGCGATGTCGGCAAGAAGGGCGCGAAGCATTGATTTTGGCTGTATGCCGATGTGGCTGTAGAAATTCGAATCCTCAATGGCGACGGTGGCGTTCTTAATGTTCACCCCCATATCTGTCGTAGGAATCGATGTTCGATGTGCGTCCGATCCAAGATCATAGAGCACGATCTGCCCCGTTCGATCATATATCTTGGTGGAATTGACCTGCTTGCGGGAGTCGAACGAGGTGAAGTCGGGAAGCTTGATAAAACTGATCCAAATGATAAGGATGGCAAAAATAACTGCTCCAATGCCGAGGAGGGCGAATAATGTGTTTCGAATAAAATGCGGTTTTTTATATAGAGATTCCATTCTTCAATCATACCACGGCCCAAAAGACAAAAAAGACCTTTTATGGTAAAGTGCCATTATGAAATCTGTAGATATGGAAGAATTATTTTCTCGCGGAGTGGCGAGCTTTATCGATCCGGACAATTCGTTCCGAAAGAAGATCGAAGGAAAGATCGCCGGCACATACTCAAAAGAAATAGTCATTAAGCTCGGCATGGATCCAACTCGACCCGATATCCATATCGGTCACGCCGTCATCCTGCGCAAGCTTCGTTCGTTTCAGGATATGGGGTGCAAGGTCATTTTTCTTATCGGCGACTATACTTCGCTTATCGGCGACCCGACCGGCAAATCAAAGACCCGACCGGAAATCTCTCAGGCCGAGATCGAAGCAAACATGAAGACCTATCTCGATCAGGCAGGGAAGATCCTCTCGCTCGACCCAAGCGTATTTTCCTGGATCCGCAATTCGGACTGGTTCTTGAGCGTGACTGACATTGCGGCGGAGCCCGGATCGACCGTGACCATCAACGACGCAAAGGATGAGAATCATATTCAAGTCGATGCAAACTCGTTCATCGGCAAAGCTATGCTGTTTGATAGCTCGCGTATGCAGGTGACGGCCATAAAAAAGCCTGCTTCGCTCACGTTTTCATTCCTCAATATTCTCTCCGTACTTCGCCACGTCACGCACGCACGATTGCTCGAGCGCGACATGTTTCAGGATCGCCTCAATAACGGAGGAGAACTCTACATGCACGAAATGCTCTATCCGGTTTTGCAGGGAATCGATTCTTCTGCGATTACAAGTATCTACGGATCGTGCGATCTTGAGATTGGCGGCACCGACCAGACATTCAACATGCTCATGGGACGCGATGTACTTCGCATGAACAAGCAGGAAGAACAAGCGGTCATGTCGCTCGATATCCTCGAAGGACTCGACGGCAAAG
>JAHFNM010000001.1 GCA_023267415.1 Candidatus Nomurabacteria bacterium | reverse complement strand
GCGATCAGTGTTTCAAGATCAGTTGCGGAGAGGAACCAGATATTTTTTTGGGGGAGTGCGAGGCGATCGGCACGGAGTTTTACTTGCGCGGCGGATTCTTCGCCGGAGATATACAACACTTTTTTATCTGCTGCAGCGAGTCGACTGCAAAGCATGAGTGCGAGTGTCGATTTGCCGATTCCTGGTTCTCCAACGAGCAGTGTGACCGAACCACCCACGACACCGCCTCCGAACACGCGATCAACCTCGGTTATTCCTGAGGCGAGACGATGCTCAGCAGAAGCGGGGATCTCCTCAAACGCAGTGACGTCTACAGGTGTTGCTGCCGCAGCGGTTCCCGCTGTTGCAACTTCTTTGCGCAGCCGTGCTTCTTTCAGTGTTCCCCAAGCGCCACACTCAAGACACTGTCCGTTCCATTTTGGACTTTGCGCATCACACGAATTACAAACGAAAATAGTTGTGGGTTTCATAGCGATCGTTGTGTACTTCTTTCAGAGAAAGAATGCAAGGGAGCCGCTAAAAAACTCTCTTCCAGCGGGAAAAATAGCCGTTTTCCCGTCTGTTGCGGGATCCCGCTTCCTTTATAGTTGATAGAGAAGAGGCGGGGATCGTTGGGAGAGAGTTTTTTAGAGGTTCCCAAGCGTTTGCATCAATTATTTCGTGCACTCTTTTTTCGGTGTTTCTGTCGGTGTGGGTTGTGCCGATAACGCATCGATCGCTTTTTTAAATTTGTCATCGGCGAAAGCGCGAGCTTTGTTGCGTACACCAGCAGCGGCATCACGTGCAGCCTTCACTGGCTTTCCAAGCGTCTCTGCTGCAGCCTTCGCAACATCGACATCGATGACGGCCAAGGCCTTCACCCGATCATTAATGACCTTCATTGCGCTGTTATAGATGCCTTCCGCAACTGTATCCGCAGTATCCGCGATAGCGAGCTCTGCTTGGTGTGCTTTTTCGAGGCCAGCGACCGCAAGTTCTTTTGCTGCTGCTGCAGTGGATTTTACCTCTTCGCATTTGAGTCCCTTCGCACATTCTGCTGCCTCCTCGCACTCATCCCCTTCATTTTTTTCTTTCGCTGCTTGGAAATCAACCGTCTTAAATTTTTTATTCTCAAGTGCAGTAACCGGAATCGGTTTAAAATGCGTAAGATTGAAATTGACGGTATTTAAAATGGTGTACGCTGAGAGAGTGAGTATGAGTCCTACGGTGGCATTTTGGATTCGTTTTTTTCCTTCGTCCGGTTGCCCGGTGACGTACTGCAGTCCTCCAATAACAAACATTATTCCCGCAAGAAAACTCGCAACCGCAGAGACGTACTCGTAAAGACCGCCGATGTATTGACCGAGATACGGCACACCACCAGCGGCCGGTGTGAATTTGACAGTCGAAATTGGTATCGCAAGTGTCGGAGCGAATTGTTCTGTTGCAGCAAGCGCCGTACTTGCGAATAGAAAAAATCCTACCGCCGTCGCGACACCGACCGCAGTCCGAATATTTCTTATTTTTTTTGAAATATTATTCATTTTATTTCGTGCACTGTTTTTTCGGTGTTTCTGTCGGTGTGGGTTGTGCCGATAACGCATCGATCGCTTTTTTAAATTTGTCATCGGCGAAAGCGCGAGCTTTGTTGCGTACATCAGCAGCGGCATCACGTGCAGCCTTCACTGGCTTTCCAAGCGTCTCTGCAGCCGCCTTTGCGATATCGACATCGAGTGCAGCTAAGGCCTTCACCCGATCAGTAATGACCTTCATTGCACTATTATAGACGCCTTCCGCAATTGCATCAGCAGCGTCAGCGATAGCGAGCTCTGCCTGGTGCGCTTTTTCGAGACCAGCGACCGCAAGTTCTTTTGCTTTCGCGGCCGCAGACTGTACTTCCTCACATTTGAGTCCTTCTTGGCACTCCGCAACATCCTCACATTTCTCACCTTCTTTTTTTGTTTCCTTAGTAGGCGTTGCGAAATCCACACTCGAAAACTTTTTTTGTTCAGGAATTTTTATCGGTACCGGTTTAAACACCGTGAGCGAAGGATCGACGGAACTCAAAAGTACAAAAGCGCCAAGTAAGATGACGAGCCCGACCGTGCCGTTGGTGACACGTTCTTTCGCTGCAGAAACTTTTGCGGAATCACCGCCCGCAACCGTGTATTGAAAACCACCGATGATCATCATGAGTGCGGCGATCACTACACCGACACCGGTCGCATATTTGTACACCGCGCTGATGTACTGCCCGATCCACGGAATATCGATTTTTGAACCAGCGCTTGTTTGGATATCAGTAAGTTTCATTCCAGGAATACTCACCTGCAGCGCGGGATGATCGGTATTCAATGCGAACGCAGCCGAAGCGCTCAAAAACAATCCAAAAACTGTGGCAGCAAAGATAAGAATTTTTCGGTTGCGCATTCGCATACGTTATTGGCAGTTGTATTTTCTTTTGATTTCGTTGTAGATTCCGGCGACGTACTTA
>JAHFNM010000032.1 GCA_023267415.1 Candidatus Nomurabacteria bacterium | reverse complement strand
AAGAGCAAAAAGACCTCGACTGCTC
Organism: Candidatus Nomurabacteria bacterium; assembly: GCA_023267415.1. Taxonomy (GTDB): domain Bacteria; phylum Patescibacteriota; class Minisyncoccia; order Phycocordibacterales; family UBA9973; genus CAITQP01. The sequence continues at coordinate 9,038 of JAHFNM010000032.1, read as the reverse complement.
CTGACTCCGCGTGATAGAGGATCACAAACCGAAAAGACTGTCCCTGCTAATTTTTCCTTGGTTAATAACACGGAAGAGGTTATTGCGTATTTTAAGGATGTGGCTAGAACATTTGCAAATAGGGAACAGGTCGCTTTTGACTTGGAAAACGTAGAGCAACTTACCCCTGATGCTATTGCCCTGCTTATCGCTAAAGTGAAAGACATTAATTTCACACGCGGGCTTAATATGTCTGGTAATGCCCCGTTAAATCCTGATTTGAAAAAACTCTTCGATGACTCTAATTTTTTGGATCATGTAAGTCATAGCTATCACCATCCTAAAAATGAGAAAAACTTATTGATCCATCAGCAGACGCACAAAAAGGTACATCCAGAAATCGCAAAGCAGGTCGCAGAAATAGCCGTCAGTCATACTTTCAAGGATGCGAGAAAGTTTCAGCCGATCTTTAAGATAATGATCGAATGTATGGCTAATACGGGTAACCATGCGAACCTCCGTGCCGAGGGGATACACGATTGGTGGATATTCACTTATTGCGATCCGAATACGAACATCACATCGTTCTCTTTCTTGGACTTGGGTATCGGTATCTTTAATAGTAATCCTGTAAATACCTACAAGGCACGATTGCTTAAAGCAGTTGAGGAAATAACTGACCTCACTATAAGAAATAATCCAAAGCTTGTTCCGAAATTGTTTTCGGGAGAAATCTATACCTCTAGAACTAAAGATAAAACGAGAGGGCAGGGGCTTCCAACACTGAAAGAATGTTCAGAAAATCCTCACATTAGAAACTTTACAATAATTACAAATAATGTTAAAATAAGCTTACCTAGTTTGGTGACAGTTGAACTTCAGAATAAGTTTAACGGCACCTTTCTCTACTGGGAATTGCATCCCTAAAACCTATGGAACAAATCACAATCAAAGTTGCAACGGAGTTCTCTGATGCGCCAGGCGCACGCTTCATTACTGATGGCGAAAACTCGGGTGAGCTTTTTTACAATGAGCTTTTAAGAGATCGTTTCGCGCAAGCGATGGAAGCCAAGCAAAAGCTTTTCATTGATTTCGATGATACATGGGGCTATGCTTCCTCGTTTATTTCGGGCGCATTCGGAAGACTTGCTGATGAGTTTGGCAAAAGTACTGTAGCTAAATACTTGGATTTCGATTTTAAGTCGGACGACGATCCTACACTCTTCCAAAAGGTAAAGGACGAGATTGCGAAATCGAGCAACAATGCGTAAGTTCTTTAACGATAATTTCTGGTGGATTGTATGCTGCGCCATCTTCTGTTTGGCGGGTTTTGTGGCGGGGCGAATAATCAAAGATATTCCTTATCTTACCCTCGATACTAAAGTGGGGATTGGTGATATTGCCAACTTCATCATTGCTCTTGTCGTAGCCGTGCTCATTCCGATCTTTTTGAGTCCCATCATTACGAACAAGAGAGCGATCAAAGATTTTCTGATCGATGAGGTTCAGGATGCTATCGAGTTCCTAGTTTCAATTAAGGCTGATGTTGATGACATGGCTGTCCGAAACAGTGCCGAGGAAACCGATCGTATTAAAATCAACTCAATGATCGCGCAAGATTTGGGTATGAAAATCGGCTCGCTCGGAGATCAGCTAGAAGCTTCGTTTAAGCACCGCAGCCGACGGCTCAAACCTGAATTGACTGAACGATACAATGAGTATTGGAGGGAGATGACAGGGGGAGAGCTTATGTCTCGCACCTTTCAATTCACTATTGCCTTTCGCAATACTCACGACCGTCATTACGCTCGACTTCTGGCGAGTCTCAAAAAAGCGATCCACGAGATCAATAATTTCTAAATATGGAATACTTATTACCAACAGTCTTGGCTCTAGTGAGCTACCTGCTCGGGGTATATTTTGCCCATCAAGGTTTAAGGAGCGTGATTGATAGGCCATTGGCTTACAGGAACGAAAATGTCACGCTTGCCCTGACGGTTATCTTTGGTTGGGTTCCGCTTTTCGTAGCTCTCTATCTTGGCTATAAAGGTTCGGGATGGCTGTTCGCGCTAGGGCTTCTCGTTGTCCGTTTTGTTTTACTGCCGACTTTACTGAATGATCCTATTAAGAAGTTCATGGATAAAAAAGGGATTTAGCCCTGTCATATTGATTTGATATAAAAAGAGCCAATACAAAAAGCATTGGCTCTTTTTATATTGGCTCGATCATACTTCATTAAAATCAGCGAAAACCTCCTTTGCTTCCTTAACGTATACGCCGCTACAAACTTTGATTTTTACGACAAGGCGATACCCGTAATTTCTGAACCATGTTCCGATATTTCTTGACGGATAAGACATGTTCAATCGGGTGAGGGGTTGTTTGCCATGATCTTTTAGTAGCTTTTGACCACGAGCAACTTGCTCGCGCAGCCATGTGCGGACATTTTCAGGGTAGAGCAGAATGTTTTTCCCTGCGGTAACGACTTCGGAAAGGTGGGCATCAGTGATACCAAGCCTAACAGCATCTTCTTTTGGAATGTTGCAGAGACCTGCGATGATGTCGTCGCTGAAATCTTGGAGATTGTAAGCTACTCGGGAAACTTGTCCGAGAGGCTTCATAATAGCCATGTTCTTTTCAGCGTCGGTTAATCCAAACAAGAAAAGCGTGAGGCCTGTGGTGCCGTCAATGTCCAAATCAAAGAAGTGCTTTTCAAGCTCATCCTTTGAGAAGAATTGCCAAGTACCTGTTCGTTCTCTTTCCAAAATGCGGTGACCGTCAAAAGTAATGCTACGCATAATGAGCGCGAGCCGTTCTCTTGCAGTATCAACGTATGTTGGATCAATCGTTCGGATGTCGTCGAGTATTCTGACGGCAAAAGCTTCAACTGGGTCGGACTCGTCAAAAGTGCCTGCCGTAAAACGCTGTAGCTTTTCTTCGGCGTATAGCACTCTTGCTTGCGCCGTTGGTTTTGTTGGAGCATCGCCATCTATGATGTCATCAAAGAGGCGTTGTTGAGCGTAAGTCAGTACGAAGACTCGGAACCTTTCTTCTGGGTTTGGCAATCGTGCTTTTCGCCAGAGGCGATCAAGCTTGAAAGCTCCTTTGAGAAAACTCTCGTATTTCTTCTTTCTAACAGGATTGTTCATTACGTCCCTGTACACATTTTGCATGATCCCTTGGAGATGCGCGTAGTTGCCAGACTCCACTTTTAATGGAGTCTCGGAAAGGAGCGTTCCCAAGTTCAGGCTAATGGTCTGGTCTTTTGGGGCGATCGTCGTGGTCGCCTCATGTCCTGTAACTATCGGATGTAAAATCTTGCTTGTAGGCATAAGTATTGGTTTTTATTGATGACCAGAAAAAGCGTGCATTCCTCTGGTCATCAATAAAACATGACAAAAAACAGCAGTTAGGCTAAAACTACAGTACATCTGGGATCAAGTCAAAACGGGTGTGCGAGTCTCGGTCTGGGTTTGGAACGCAGGAATATATACGGTTGCGTCGTTTTTTCTCTCAAAAATAGTTCTAACATCCTCCACCACGGCACCCAAAAACAACAGAATAAACATACTCCGTTTATGGAGTATGTTTTTGGCGTACCTGCCGGGATTTGAAAGACGGAAGCGGTACACAAGCGAGCTTGCGAGGCTTGTCGATGAGTTCGGGGAGGAAGTTCTTATGAGCGAAGCGAATTAGAAACTTGACCCCAATTCCCGATAGGTATCCCAAGATGGAATTACTCAAACAATAACCCCGCTTCGGGCTATTTTACAGAGTCTAATAAAGCTGACCTAGTTGTAACGGATTGTGTTATTATGCCCATATGAAAGGAAAAATCCTCATAACCGACAGCCTCTTCATTGCCAAAGAGCATGAAGAAACTCTGATCGCAGCCGGGTACGAAATCGAGCGCCTCGACACGCCTGAGGCTACCCAAGATCAGCTTGTTGAAGCCATTAAAGACAAAGTCGGCTATATTCTCGGCGGCACGGAAACACTCACCGACAAAATCATTGATGCGGCGGATGCACTTAAAGCTATCGCATTCACTGGTATTGGATATAAAGGATTTATTCCAAATTATGAATACGTCACCAAGAAAGGAATTGCTATAGCGAATACTCCTGACGGCCCGACACACGCCGTCGCAGAGTGGGCAATGACCGCCGCGCTTGCTATGAATCGCAATATTTTTGATATTAGCCGTACTGGAACAAAGAAGTTTTTGACAACAAAAGGTATAGAGGGACAGCGTGTAGGTATTATCGGTCTCGGACGTATTGGATCTGAGATTGCAAGAATGCTCAAGCCATTCAAAACAGCTTCGATTTCGTATTACAGCAAAAACAGGCACAAGAGTTCAGAAAAAGAATTGGGTATCGAATACGCCGACATTGAAGATGTCTTGAAAGAGAGTGATATTGTATTCGTCTGCGTTTCAAACGATGCAGGTCAGGACTTCATTACTGAAAAGGAGCTTGGTCTGCTCAAAGACGATGCGCTTCTCGTCTCATTCATACATAAGGGAATCATCAATGAATCTGCGCTTTTGAAAGAGCTTCAGGGTGGCAGAATCCGCGCCGTCTCGGATTATCCTTTGGATGCCAAAGAAGCAAACGATCTACCGCTCTCACGCTGGTATTCAGGTAGTGGTTCGAACGCTTTTAATACCTTTCTTGAGATTAAGCTTGTGAGCGATATGGCCGTTCAGTCTTTGCTTAATTTGCTTGAAACTGGAACGGATACGAATAAGGTAAATTAATTTTTATGAACACCAGCCATGACCCATGCCTACACACAAAAATATGTTGCAGTGCATGACAAGATGCAAAAGGGGTATCGGTATGCGTTGACTGAGCCTGCGGGAAAGAATTTTGATGCGCGATTCAAGCCCGACCTCACACCAAAGCAAATGCTCGAACTGGGAGTATTCGGAGGTGTGTATATGCGTGACTGCACCAAGGAATTTCCGAAAGACTGGTTTACCAAGGCAAAATTTCAGAAGAAGGATTTGTATACACATGATCCTGTCCTAAACTTCTTTGGTGTGAATGCGAGCCAGCCTCTCTCTGTATGGAAAAAGAAAGGATGGATTTATAAAGACGATCCGCGAGGGTGGTTTCAGTGGTATTGCAGATATTACATGGGTCGGAGAATCCCCGATGAAGATGCTCGTCAGATAAAACGGTGGATGGCCATGGCTCGGCATATCGCTCAAGTGAAAAAAAATTGCCGGGTTGGCGATCTGTCATGCCGCCCGAAACAGCGCCAAGCTATATTGCATTGGGCGTACGATAGTCGAAAGCTCTAAAAATCTTATAAAGAATCTCCCGCGAACTTTGCGAAGGTGTCGGTGAGCGTGGTTTTTGTTCCAAGATAGAAGATAACGAGAGAGTCTTTTGCGTAAATGTGCACTTGGTCGGACCAGTTTGATGCGCTGGTGCCTTTGGCGTAGCGGGCGGCGAGGGATAGAGCTTCGGCGCGTGCACTCGAGGCGTTTGGATATGCAAAGACCAGAAACGTGTCCCTGTCTGCAGTGACTACATTTCCAACTGCCGAAAGTCCGGTCTTCCTTGTTTGTCCTCCGACAGAAACAGAGAGTCCTCGCTCTTGAAAGAGTGCGATCAGTTTTCCGGCGTCTCCCGTGAGTATGCGGGGCTGCGCACTGTCTCCGGCCGATGCAAGCGAAACGGGAACGAGATAGCCGTTGAGTAATTCCTTTTGACTGAGCGAAAGGGGAGAGAACATCGATACAGCAAGCACCAAGAGCAGCATGACATCGGCGATGACTATTCCGGTGATGAATCGAGCTCGGTATACTTTTGCGATCGCGGCGATTTTTTTGATGGCGAGGCGGAACGAATCTTCGGTCTGCAGGATGCGTTTTTGATTTGGGATTATTTGATAGATGTCACGCAAAGCAGCACGCGCGCTACTCTGCACTAATGCTGTTTCTCGGCGAATCTCTTTATACAGTTCTACACTCTTCGCCTTTGGATATCGAAGAGCGAACTCAGTGAAGTATGAGATAGCAGATACGCTATCTTCGTTTAATGAAGAAGCTGTTGGGAATGGAACTGTGCCGGTTTTATTTTTTGGATATGTTTGCATGTGATTGATGTATTAACGGAGTGGAGGATATATATCCCTAATCTATTTTTACCAGAGAACCGCAGATCACCAATGAAATCCAATGTGTGGCGCGCTGTCGGCAAACCGCGACGCTTGGGCCGAAGAAAGGTAATTGAATACAGCTTGCTATATAAAGCTTTAAAAGGGATTCGCCCGATCTCAATTGGCTTGTTACTCATATGAAAGGCGACGACATTTTTGTTGTTATAATCGATGCATTTCAGCGGACATTAAAAAACCCGAGCTCAGGCTCGGGTTTTTTCCATATGTGGTTGTTTAGAATCCGAAGATCCCCTTAAGGAAATTGCCGACTCCGTGGAAGAATCCGCCATTTGCCTTTTCAGTACCCTCCGTTGTTTTTGCTGCGGGTGCCGGTTGGTCGATGACTGAAGCTGCGACGATCGCAGTTCCGTTGATAGTACCTTGAACAACAATGCTGTCGCCGACGGCGATGTTGGCGATTGTTGCTGTCGCCGCGCCTCCCTTGAGGATCTTTGCGTTTGTTGCATCGATCGTGTAGGTTACATTGCTTTTATTCGTGATGGTAATCGTGTTCGCATTGATAGCGGTTACATTTCCCGCGACCACTGGCTGTCCGTTTCCAACGAAGAGCGGAAGTTTTTTTGTTTCGTCTGTCTTTGGTTTCTGCACCTGTCCGTCAAAAATTTTGGTTGCAGTGATCGCAGTTCCGTTTATTGTTCCATTTGCCATAATCGTGTCTCCGACTGCGATGGCTGATACGGTAGATGCGATTCCTGCCTTTGAGACTGTTGCCTTCGATGCATCAATCGTGTATGAGGTTGCGACTTTTGTCTTTGGGTTAGTGAGTGAGACGGTGATGGTCGTTCCGTTAACGGCTGTAACCGTTCCGCGAATTCCCATTTCGCGTCGCATATTGCCTCGCATGGCGAATCCCAACATCTTTCCGTTGCCCCAACCGTGTTCGGCTGTTGCTTGCGGAGCCGCGGTTGAAGGAGCCGTGTCCGCAAATGCGGTCGCTCCGCCAAAGGCGATAGTGCTAATGAGTCCCAACGCTGCGATGTATTTTGTGTTTTTCATAATTGGTGTAATGGCACAAGACTATTATTGATAGTAATCATGCAAGGCCGAGTCTTTCCAGTCCTGCCCTTATACTACGTTTGAGACCTAGCTATTGGTGCTAAGGAGGGGATGCCTGTGTATAACCGCTCTTGCCAATTATTTTTTCCGGTTCACAGCCCCGAAAAGAAGCTATTGCAGGGCATTTTTTTACCGCATTCGACACGCTATTTTTTTTGTTTTCTAAGCCTCATTTTTGGCCATTTCACACCTTGTGGCAGGGGTTCGGGCTATGTATAATCTAAGTCCAAAAGTATTTCTCGTGCGTGCGGAGGGATCGGGCGCATTATTAATTTTTATCAGAGAGTTGCTATGCCATCACCACAAAAGCCAAAGCTCGGACTTGAAGATTTGAAGACCGTGCTTCCGATCGCCGACGTTTCGCAGACTGCGTCCGTTCCCGCAAAAAAACCGGTTCCTTCAGCGCATGCTCCCGCAGCGGCAGCTTCCGCTCCAGTTTCTTCTAAGATGGTGATGAAGCGCGACGGCACTCGAGCGCCGTTCAACGCCGACCAGATCAACAAATCGATCGAGCGTGCAACCTACGGCATTCCAAATCCGTTGGAAAAGGTCATGCAGATCGCGTCCGAGACCGAACTGACGATCTACGATGGCATTACGACGGAAGAGATGGACCAGGCCACCATCAATGCTGCGCTCCAGAACGCGCAGTACGATCTCGACTACGACAAGATCGCGACACGTCTCCTCCTAAAGACAATCTACAAAAAAGTTCTCGGCACCTACGATACGAAGGAAGAGCTTGCGACAATGCACAAGGCGCACTTCCAGCACTACATTCGCTTGGGTGTTGAGCTTGGCTTGCTCGACAAGCGCTTGAAGCAGTTTGATCTCGACGAGCTCGGCCGCTACCTCAAGATTGAACGCGACGACTTGTACAAATATTCCGGCGTATCGACCACGCTCGATCGCTACCTCATCAAAGATCAAGACCGCAAGCCGCTTGAGACCCCGCAGTATTTTTGGATGCGCGTGGCGATGACGATGGCGCTCCCAGAAAAGAACAAGATGGATTGGGCAAAGAAGTTTTACGACAAGATGTCGAAACTTGAATATCTTTCGGCTGGTTCGACCAACGTGAATGCCGGAACCAATGCGCAGTCGTTCTCAAACTGCTACCTCATGATGGTGGAAGACGACATGGCTCACATCGGAAAGACGGTGAGCGATGTGCTCATGCTCTCGAAGGCAACAGGAGGCATCGGCCTTGCGGTGACCAAGCTGCGCGCTAACGGTTCAGTGCTCAAATCCTCAAACACCGTTTCGTCCGGTCCGATCCCATTCCTCCATATCATCGACTCTGCTATTCGCGCCGTTCAGCGCGGAGGCAAGAAGCTTGGAGCTCTCTGTTTCTATATGGAGAACTGGCACTACGACTTCCAAGACTTCCTCGACCTCAAGCAGAACGCTGGTGACGACTATCGCCGAACCCGCACTGCGAACATCGCCGTCTATATTTCCGACGAATTCATGAAGCGCGTGCGCAACAATCAGGACTGGTACCTCTTCGATCCAAAAGAGACCGGCGATCTTGTCGAACTCTACGGCGAAGCGTTTTCTAAGCGCTACCAGGAATACTGCGAGATGGCCGAGCGGGGAGAGATCGCGCTTTGGAAGAAGATGCCTGCGCAGCAACAGTACAAAAATATTCTCATCGGACTTCAGACTACGTCGCACCCATGGCTCACTTGGAAGGATGCGATCAACGTGCGCGCCCTCAACAACAACACCGGAACGATCCATGCTTCAAACCTCTGCACCGAAGTCACTCTTCCGCAGAACCGAGACAATGTGGCTGTGTGCAATCT
>JAHFNM010000048.1 GCA_023267415.1 Candidatus Nomurabacteria bacterium | reverse complement strand
AAACCTTGCGTCCGAGCACGTTTGACGAATACATCGGCCAAGAATCCATCAAGCAAAACCTCAAAATCCTCTTGCAGGCTGCAAGCGAACGCAATCATCCTGCCGAACATATCCTATTTTATGGTCCGCCAGGACTCGGCAAGACAACACTCGCGCATCTCATTGCAAAAGAAACGGGACGCTCGCTCAAAGCCACATCTGGACCTGCCATTGAAAAGGTCGGCGACCTTGCATCCATCCTGACCAATCTCCAGCCGGGCGACATTCTCTTTGTCGACGAGATCCATCGTCTCAATAAAACGATCGAAGAAGTTCTCTACCCCGCAATGGAGTCTGGTGTGCTCGACATCATCATTGGCAAAGGTCCGAGCGCTCGAACGATCCAGCTCGACCTGCCTGCGTTCACTCTCATCGCCGCTACCACACGAATCGCACTTCTTTCCTCTCCCCTTCGCTCGCGCTTCTCCGGAGGAACATACCGACTCGAATTTTATACCGAAGAAGAGATCGCCAAGATCATTCGCCGTTCGGCCAAAGTGCTTGGGGTGAACATTGACGACGAGGCGATCATGGAAATCTCAAAGCGTTCACGCTTCACGCCCCGCACTGCAAACTATTTCCTCAAACGCTGCCGCGACTATGCGCAGGTGCACAAGAAAGACATGGATAAGAAGACAGTGTTCCTTGCCCTCTCACTCCTCGGCATCGACGAACTCGGACTCTCCGAGAGCGATCGCCAGGTATTGCAGGTGATCATAGAGAAATTCGGCGGCGGGCCGGTGGGCCTGAACACTATCGCCGCAGCGACAAGCGAAGAAGAGGCTACGGTCGAAGAAGTCACTGAGCCATATCTCATTCAGCGCGGCCTTCTCGAAAGGACTCCTCGTGGACGTACTGCAACAAAAAAAGCGTATGAGCATTTGGGTTTTGACGCCCCAGCGAGCCTATTTGAGAAATAAAATACCCCCTAATCGCTTAGAGGGTTGAATTATTTGAAATACGCATTGAATCAGCGATGCAACAGCAAAACATATGCTGTTCCGAACCAAAGACGCATGTGGCGCCTCTTTGTATACACGAAACATAAAAATAACGGCACCATACGCAATAGGTATTAATTTACTTTGATTGTACTCCTGTTTTCGCTTGATGAAAACAAGGTCTGTTCCCCTTTCTACTTCATACTCGATACCATATACTAGGCTCATGCGCATCATTGGAATCGATCCTGGAATAGAACGCGTCGGCATCGCCGTCATTGAAAAGATTGCCGGCAAGGAAACCTATCTTTTTTCCGAGTGCTTCAAGACTTCCGCTAAGCTCTCGCATGCCGAACGCCTGGCCCTTATCGGCGCCGAGATCGAGCGATCGATCGAAGAATGGCAGCCGAGCGGCATGGCCATAGAAAAGCTTTTTTTTGAAAAGAACACGACGACGGCAATGGGTGTGGCGGAAGCGCGCGGAGTGATGCTCTATGAAGGCGCGCGCAAAAACCTCTCCGTGTATGAATACACTCCGCTTGAAATCAAAGTCGCCGTCACCGGCTATGGAAAGAGCGACAAGCGCGGCGTGATGGACATGGTCCCCCGCTTGATCAAGCTCCCGACGCGAAAAATGATCGACGACGAAGTGGATGCGATCGCAGTCGCACTCACCTGCTTTGCGCACGAGAAAAATATCTAAAAGATATCCACACTTTTCCTAAAATATGTATTGCGGACAAAATAGCTATCTGTTACAAATGTAACATCCTTGGTCGTGCGAAAAAATAATTAACCCTAGAAATAGTATATTATGCAATTTGAAGAAGATACCATCCGCCCCTCGGACGAAGATCCGGAATTCACGGGCAGTGCGCTTGCCGAAGACGACACCGATGTCGATGACGAGTTTCTCGCAGACGACATCCCTCTCACTGATGACGATATCGATACGGAGGACGATGACGAAAGCGATCTTCCAGCAGCAGACCTCTAAAGACCTATACAAAAAAGCCTCGCATACGCGAGGCTTTTTTGTATAGGTGCATTATTTGATCTTAAAGAAGCGCATCTTTCCTACTCGGTACGTTCCCTTCGTAGGAGTGGCAGCGGTATCCGTTATTTTGACATCGTTTTCAAGATGAGTGACCGCTCCGGCCTCTACGAGACGGCGAGCTTCGGTCTTGGACTCGGCGCACTCGGCCGCCATGATAGCGTCGATGATCGTGGTAAATTCTGCTGATATCTCAGGCACGTTCTCCGGAATTTCTTTTTTCGAAAAAGTGCTGACCCATACTTCTTCCGCAGAAGTCGCAGCGCCTGCGCCGTGATACATTTCAACAATAATGCGGGCAAGCTTCATCTTGATATCACGCGGGTTGGTGCCATTAGAGGCGAGATCTTTCTCGATACTTTTGATCTCTTCGTCGGCAAGCGGCGTTGCAAGGCGGAAATAGCGAACGATGAGTGCGTCGGGAACGGACATGATCTTGCCGTACATGTTGTTCGGTTCGTCTGCGATGCCCACATAATTGTCGAGTGACTTGCTCATCTTTTCTTTGCCGTCGAGTCCTTCGAGG
>JAHFNM010000031.1 GCA_023267415.1 Candidatus Nomurabacteria bacterium | reverse complement strand
GGCACGAAGGATATGCTCCATGCGTATTCAAGCGGCCGCGGCGGCGTTGTGTGCCGAGGCGAGGCTGAGATCGTTGAGCAGAAGGCCGGCATGGCGCAGATCATCATCACGAGCATTCCGTACCGCGTAAATAAGTCCAACCTCATCCAAAGCATCGCCGAACTCGCCCAAGAAAAGAAGATCGAAGGCATCAAGGGCTTGCGCGACGAATCCGCAAAAGACATCCGCATCGTTGTGGATCTCAAGCAGGGCGTCTTTCCGCAAAAGGTTCTCAACTATCTCTACAAGCACACGCAGCTCGAGCAGGCATTCCATTTCAACATGGTGGCACTCGTCGACGGAGTTCCACAAACACTTTCACTCAAGGGCATTCTCGACGAATTCATCAAGCACCGTAAAGAAGTGGTTAAGCGTCGCACGGCATATGACCTTCGCAAAGCGGAAGAGCGCGAGCATATTTTGCTCGGCTTGAAGAAGGCGCTCGATCATATCGATCGCGTGATCTCAGTGATCCGCGCTTCAAAAGACGCTGCGCTCGCAAAGCTCAACCTCATGAAGGAATTCAAATTCTCCGACTTGCAGGCGACAGCCATTCTCGAAATGCGCCTGCAGAAGCTTGCCGGCCTCGAACGCAAACAAGTGGAACAGGAACTCAAAGAAAAGCAGGAACTCATTGCCGAACTCAAGGCTATCCTCGCTTCGGCAAAAAAGATGCTCGCTCTTATTGCAAAGGAAATAACTGAACTCAAAGACAAGTATGGTGACGAACGCCGCACCAAGGTTATCAAGGGAGGCGTCAAGGAAATCACCGATGAAGATCTCATTCCGGAAAAAGAATCCATGCTCGTGTTCACCGAAGGCGGCTATGTAAAACGCACCGATCCGACAGAATACCGCTCACAGAAACGTGGAGGCGTGGGCGTTGTCGACCTTGAAACCAAGGAAGAAGACTTCGTGACTATCCTGCTCTCAGCAAACACGCATGATGATTTGCTCTTCTTCACCAATCTCGGAAAGGCATATCTCATGAAGATGTATGATCTTCCGGAAGGCAAGCGCGCCACTCGTGGAAAGTCCATCATGAACTTCCTCTCGCTCGCCGACAATGAAAAGGTCATGTCGATCTTGCCTGTATCGAAGATGGAAAAAGGCAAAGAGCAGTATCTCTTCCTCATGACGGAGAACGGCACCGGAAAGAAGATGTCCGCCAAAAATTTTGCCGACGTGCGCCGAAGCGGCATCATCGCCATCAATCTCGACAAGAATGATTCGCTCCGCGGAGCAAACCTTGTGGAAAAGGGCGACGAAGTCATGCTTGCTACCGGCAAGGGCCAGAGCGTGCGCTTCAAAGAGTCCGACGTCCGCGAAATGGGACGCACGGCCGGAGGCGTTCGCGCCATGAAGCTCGGCAAGGGAGACACGATCGTCGGATTTGATATCATCAAAAAAGAAACCAAGGATTCTGCAGCGCTTCTTGTTATGAGCGCAAACGGTCTCGGTAAGAAGACTCCACTCAAAGAATACAAAGTGCAGAAGCGTGGTGGTTCGGGTATCAAGACTGCCAAGGTCACGCCGAAGACCGGCGATCTCATCATGGCCAAGGTCATCACCGACGAATCGGAACTGATCGCCATGTCGCAGAAGGGTCAGGTGATCCGCACTGCACTTGAATCGGTCTCAAAACTCGGACGCCAGACGCAGGGAGTCTCGATCATGAAGCTTCGCGCAGGGGACAAGGTGGCTTCGATCACGTGTTTGTAAAAAATGAACAGAACAGACAAAATCCTTGCTGCACTGATTGTCATTCTTGGGATGGCGGGTTTGATTGTTTTTGTTTTTCAACGTCCACCCGCATTCATTCATCTCTCTAATTGTCTCTTACGATCGTCTAATTGTTCGACAAGAAAAGATTATAACGATGAACTCACTACCCCTGAGGCATTAGAAATAATTCCCGGAACGCCGTTTACCGCTTATCTTGGGAAAACGTATGGAATACAAGGAACGAAGGATGAGTTTATGCTGACCGGATTTTTGTACACAGGCCCTGAATGTCCTGCAGGAGCAATCTACGGTCGAAATTCAAGCGACAATTGCATTGCTGGTGAACAGCATGTGTATTACAAAATCGTAGTAGCGGGAATAAATGGAGGACAGGGAAAGACGTACGAAGAAAGTGCTACCCATAGTGATAGTAGCAGCATGAATCGCGAGACCTCATATCTCGGAGCATTCCTTACAAACAACAACACCGATTATAAAAACTTTGCATTAATGACGATCGAGACTGAGAGTTCATTGCGGGCACATTAGAAGAACCATGCAATAAAAAATGCCGCCGGTTTACCGGCGGCATTTGGTTTTGTTTGCACTCATTAACGAATGATCTCACAGAGATAGGTTCCTTTGGCGAAGATCGGGATCTCTACCTTTCCGTACGATCCGGCTTTCGGTTGAAAGATGAATCGCGTGGCGCTTTCCTGCACTTCGCATTTTTGGAAGGACACCTTCGAGAATGGTTCCCAATCCTGTTCGATGCTCTTGATTTCAGTCGGAGAAAGCCTCCTGTTGAGCTTTATCACGATGCGGTCTTTCGGATGCACCTTAGAGTACAGACTTCGATTGAGCTCAATGCTCTGCGCGTACTGCACTCGTTTTTGCATCTTTACGCGATGCGGTCCGCAACTTGAAAAGAGTATTCCAAGAAGACAAAGAATTGCTATTTGTTTCATACACAGTGTTATTTGCGTATATTATAGCATATATAAAATCAAAAGTCAAATGATGTTTTTAACGAGCTTTTTAGCCCTTTTATAGATGCCGCGGGCATAGACTCCAGAGAGGTAGGAAAACGTCGCGCCGAGCATCTTTGGGTCGTATGTTGGAATGTCACGCCAACGATGGTCGATATTGAAGCACCATTTCAGGATGCCGATTGGGTCCTTGTGAATGCCGCAGCTTCGGATGTCTCTGGAAAAATTGCGCATGACAAATGGCTTTGCGATCTTTGGGCGATAGAGTGCAGGCGTGCCATCAAGCCAGTCGCGTATGGCAAGTGAAAAATCCACTCCGGCGGCGATGTCGGCCCGGAACCATCCGTGCGGGCGAAGATCAGCTTCAATGAAATAATGCCGGCCGGTCGCTTCGTCCCGCATGCAAGTGATACTCGCAAATCCGTTGATGCCGAATGCTTCGCCCATGGATTGCAGCGCTGGTTCGATCTTCGGACATTCCGAATATAGTCGGTCGACTGAGATATCGAATTCGGAGACGACGGTCTTGGTGACAGTCGAGTATGCATAGGCGAGAAGCGATCCATTGCCAAAGAGTGCTTCAACGGAAACGATTCCTCCCGGGATGTATTGTTGGAAGAGCAGATTTTGTTTTTCTGTCGGAGAGAGCTGAGCAAGCTTGGCGGCGACTTCGGCTTCGTTCTTGCACAAAAATACTCCGCCCCCAGCAGCGCTCTCGTCGATCTTCATCACGAGGGGATATGGTACGGTTGTTGCAAGCGAAGCGATATCAAATCCATTTTCGTATACTGTAAACGGGGGAGTGAGGACGTTATACTTCGTGCATAACTCGGAGAGGCCTCGCTTTGATCCAAGCAGGGCCCTGTTTTCTATCCTGCTAAGTGGCAGTATCTTGGCGAATAATTCCGGATCGGTGATCGCCTTGTTCATGATGCGGTCAGCGGGATCGTCGACAATTATGATCCCGTCGTAGTCTTCTCGGGAAGCAAGTGCAATGAGTCCTTCGATATAATTCTCTTCGCCCGATCCGGACTCTATCCACTTGTCGACGTGGCTGTTCTTTCGCAGCCAGGAAGTTTTTTTGCAGAACACATCGACGGTGCACCCGGCTTTTTTAAAGAGATAGGGGATCTCGGCGGCGGCATCATATTCGGCGAATTCCGTGATCAAGATCCGATACGTCTGTTTGTGCATGTGATGATAGTAGCATGGCGTTGTATGTTTAAGGAAAAATAAAAAAGCCCAAACAGTTTTAACTGCTTGGGCTGGGTATTTCTAAATGTCGTGACTGCTTTTGTTATGCCGGATTCCCATTTGCTGCTGGGAAGTATACGGTTGTGGGACCTTCGTCGTTCGAAAAGACAAATCTTCGTCTTCGGAAGTCGACTTTTAAGGTCGTGCCATCTTTGTTGTAGCTGAAGATCATTGCTCCCCAGCGGTGGTTTACCACTGTGATGCCTTCCTTCGGTATTTCCCAAGGGTGAGCTAAGAGGTAATTAGCCTCAGCCACTCCTTCTTTGGGTTCGCAGAGATAGAGGTCAGGGGCCGGGGGCCCGTCGTCTTCTTTTTCAAAGACGATGTATGTAAAAGCAATAGGGTCTCTGGAATAATGCGAATTGCAAAATCTCCGGAACCTTCTCGTCGTTACGATGCTGAACTCTTTCTTCTTTGCCGGATTGTTTGCGGCGGTTGGCTGATCGGAAGTGCTTGTTGGCGGAGTGTTGTAGTTGATGGTTATGTTCCCGCCAACAGTAACTCCGTTTAGCGCAACGCCATTATTGCCTGAACCGGTCATGGTGTTTCCACCACCGGTCTTTACAATAGTTGTCGTATCAATCTTGGTCGAAGTCGAATTGGTATCCTTTGCGGATCTTTTTTCGACAACGACTGTTGATGACTGATACGCGATAGGCTCGTCTGCGGCCGGCACAGGTATTGCTACTGTAATAGAAGTCGAAGTGTTCTGTTTTTTGGCAGAATGCTTTTTTCCCTTCTTTGCGTTTGCAACTACTTTGGGTGCTGGCTTTTGATCACCTTTGGCGATTGTCTTTGTGCGCGCTTTGGCAACAGGCGCTTGTACCACGTTCTTATCCGAATTCATTTTGAAGTGAGTTGGATAATGCGATGCAGTTTTCTCAGATTTTGTTGTCGGAGGAACTGAAGCTGTGGCGCGATGCCTGCTTTTCTTGTTTCCGTGATGGATCTTCGTTCCGTCAGGAACGATCGCTATGCTTGTCGGCACGCCCGTTTGGGTCGAGTCCATGACATTCATTGCTTGCGTCACTGTGAGAGTGTCGAATGAATCTTTCTCAGTGCTTTTGTATCCGATCGATCCGGAATTGATAGTCTTGCAGCGGTTGTCGAGAAGTTTTACTCCGTCGTTTTTTACCGCACTGGTTGCGATTGGCGCAGGTTTTGCAAACGCGTCAACAAGTACGATGTTGTACTTGCGTTCATTGTTGGCTATTGAATCCTGGGTTATCTGGAATGATAATCCATTTCCAATGCGTACTGTCCATTTTGCATGGAGAGTGGTAACCGTAGTCGCCAAAAAGGCAATCATCATGATGATCTTTTTCATATTCTTTGATTTTCAAGTTTTGTGAGTTCGTTTGTATATTACTACATAGTTGCATATAAGTCAATAGTCTGTCGTAATGCTTGGGAAATAAGGGCGAATTTGTACCGGTCCTTGTATGACAGCGCGCGGGGATTTGATATACTATTTGTATGAGTTTTCTCGATCCGAATCATGTTCTCAAACAGTTCGGTGTGTACGGCACCCAAGACGTGGCCGATTTGGGTGTGGGTGGAGGACATTTTGCGTTGGCAGCGGCCGGCCGCCTAGAAGGCGGCCGGCTCTACGCCGTCGACATTGAAAAAGAAATGCTTTCCCGTCTTGTTGCGGAAGCAAAATTCCGCGGACACACAAATATTCATCCGATCTGGGGCGATGCGTCGCGTCCGCGCGGAATACCGCTTGCGGACGCGACGCTCGACCGCGCGATCGCCGCAAATATTCTCTGTCATATTGACGACCGCAACGCATTTGCGGAAGAAGCTGCCCGCATACTTCGTCCAGGAGGGAAGATTGTCATTATTGAATGGAACGAGGGCTCGCAAGGCGGTCCTCACGCCAAGCATAAGCTCTCTCCGGAAGTCGCACTCTCGATCTTTGGACGGCACGGATTCGAAAAAGAACGCGACATCGATGCGGGTGAATACCATTATGGTATGATATTGAGCAGGAATTAAATGAGTAATTTCAAACTTATCTTCATCGGAGTGTTTATTGCAGCAGCTGTCTTTGGGCTGCTCGTTTTTGCCGGCATCATCAACATCGGCGGGTCGTCGGGAAGCTCGGCGACGGTTTCCGGTACGGTCAATATCTGGGGTACTGTGGACAGTCGCGCCATGTCCTCTTTTGTGACCGACTTCAACGTGCATAACGCCGACATTCATATTACCTACACGCAAAAAGATGCTGCTACATTCGACTCCACGCTTGTCGAATCGATCGCAGCCGGATCTCCGCCCGACCTCGTTCTTCTGCCGAACAATCTCGTTTGGCGTTTTCAAAACAAACTGACGCACATTCCATTCGCATCACTTCCTGCGCAGACGTTTCAAACCACGTTTGTCAGTGCGGCAAATATTTTCACTGTTTCCGACGGCACGCTTGCCGTTCCATGGGCTGCCGATCCGCTCGTCATGTACTACAATCGCGACTTGCTCCAAGGCGCAGGCATTGCACAGCCTCCGGCTGACTGGACTGTGTTCACCGATACTGTCTCAAAGCTCACAAAGAAGACGAGCGATCTCACAATCACCAGCGCGGCGACTGCGATGGGAACGTTCAAGAATATCGTGCATCCGAAAGATATTTTGGCGCTTCTCTTTATGGAAAGCGGAAGTTCGTTTGTCACCACGACCAACGGCTCACTGACCGTGGACTTTGGACCGGTCGCTGGAGGACCAAAGAATAATGCCGCGATCGCCGCGACCGATTTCTTCATGGCATTTTCTAATCCGCTCAAGCCGGTCTACTCATGGAACGGGGGACAGAGCGCTGATCGCGACTCATTCATTCAAAGCAAGCTCGCATACTATTTTGGCACGGCAAGTGAGTTGCCGATCATTCGCGCACAGAATCCAAACTTGAATTTTGGTATTGCGCTTCCACCTCAGGCACAAGGAGGTACGCCGCTGACCACTGGATCGATCTATGGATTTGCGATTCCAAAGTCTGCGCCAAATCAGCTGCTCTCATACACGGCGACCACGATCCTCTCCGGAGCCCAAGCACAGTCGGCTCTTGCGACCGATCTTGAAACCAGTGCCGCACTCATGCCGGTGCGCCGTGATGTGCTTGCGGTCAAGCCAGTGTCCGATCCGTATCTTGGATTCCTCTACGATGCCACGCTTATCCAACGTTCGTGGCTCGACCCGAATCCGATTGCATCAAACCAGATCTTCAGCAATCTCATCAGCAATATCAATTCGTCGGCACTCTCCACCGATCAGGCTTTGGCGAAGGCGGCCACTGAGCTCGGCTCATTAGGGGGACAGTAATACAGAGAAAAATGAAAATGAAAAACGTAAAAATATATTCGGTATTTGCTTTCAGTTTTGTAATTTCGGTTGCATGTTTTTTCTCTGTCGTACAGGCACAACAGGATACCTATCTGTACAACAACAGTATCCCACCTCAGTTTAGCCGAAGCATGGGGGCTGGAGCATTGCTATCGCTTCAAGCGGCCAATGTCACCCAAACCAAGGCTACGATCACCGGTAAGGCTCAGCGCAGCACTCCTTCGTTCGACATTCTTGTCGACACGAAGCTCACGGGAACGTTTACCGACAAATTCTCTCCACAAGTGCAGAGCGATGGCACATTTTCATATCAGCTCACCGGACTCTCTCCTGCGTATACCTATCATTTTCTCGCCGTTGCTACCGGCAACGACACGACTCGACTCAGCGCAGTGAATTCATTTGTTACTCCCGCTGTCGATGCCAAGCTCTATGTGTCGAAGCTCGACGATAAGAGTGCGACGATCCAGGCCACGATCTCCGAAGGCGCAAAAAATCCGGCTATCATTTACAGTACACAATTTGGCAATCTCGGCACGCCTGTTTCCATGACACTTTCAAACGGGATATATTCCGCTTCGCTCTCCGGTCTCAAAGAAAATACCAATTACTACTATCAGCTTGTGGGTGACAGTTATCAAAAGCCTGGCACGCAGGTGTACTACACGGCGGTCATGAGCTTTGTCACACTCCCAACCGTGGTGGCGCCAACGGGTACTATTCCCACGATCGTAGGTTCGGACATTACCGGACTCAATGCGAGCGGCAGCACGGCAATTTCTTCTTCATATAATGACGGCGCACTCGTAGGTTGCGGCACTGGAGGACCACTCACTGCGCAAGGAAGGCAAGCTTGCGGATTTCCGGAAGCAATGGCGCTCATCAATCGCATCATCAATTTCCTGATTTTTCTCGTTGCGCCGATCATCGCCGTGTGTGTCATTCTCTATGCCGGAATCCTGATCCTGACCGCGGGTGGAGCGACTGAAAACATTTCCAAGGCCAAAGGCATGATATGGAAAGTGGTCATTGGGTTGGTAATTGCCATGGGTGCGTGGCTCTTGGTCAAGTCATTATTGGTGGCGCTCGGTGTCGACACGACTGTGTTCCCAGTCTTTTACTAACTTGCTATACTAGCTGTATGACATTTTTCTCACTACCAAAGCCGAACAATCGCCTTGCCGGTTTTTTACTCGGGCTCGGATTGCTTACTGGACCAGTGTTTGCTTTTGCAGCGACTGCGCCCAGCGCTCCGCAGAATGTTTCTGCTGCAGCAGGGGATGGATTGGCCACGATTACCTATTCCGCTCCTTCTTCAGATGGAGGCTCGCCGATCGTTGCCTATAATATAGTCATCGTCTCTCCCGGGCTACAGGATCAGGCTATGTCGTTCAATACGAGCACTTCGCACACGATCAACGGACTGAAGAACGGATCAACGTATTCCTTCAAAGTGGCCGCGGTGAACAATGTAGGTACCGGAGCATATGCGATCACGGGAACGATCACTCCAAAACCTGTGGTAACAACAAGTGGTGATGGCGGTGCCACGAAAACAACGTCAGGTGACGTGAATGGCGGAGCCCAAGACATCAGCATTCAATTCGCGGTCAAGAATCCGCTTGGCACCTCGAGTACAGACTTGCCTGGATTTGTGGCAAACGTATTGAATGCCATCGTTGATTTATTGTTCCCGGTTGTCGTCATCATGCTGCTCTATTCCGGATTCCTCTTTGTAATTTCGCGAGGCAATATAGAAAAGCTCGGAGATGCGAAGAAGGCGCTCATGTACACACTCATCGGTGCAGCGATTGTGCTCGGCGCTTCCGGTTTGGCGCATGTCATTCAAAACACTATTTCGGCGATTGCAGGATAACTAATAAATAC
>JAHFNM010000047.1 GCA_023267415.1 Candidatus Nomurabacteria bacterium | reverse complement strand
CTCGTGTCAATGAGAGCGAACACGAAAAAAAACATGAGCGCGAGTGCGAGCCATGCCAGTTGCTTGTCGAAGAAGATGCTTCCGCCGCCATATGACTGCATCGTCACCAATCCGGCGATCGTGATAGGCAATGCATACACAAGCATCATCCAATCGATGCGAGAAAAGAAATTGTTTGAGGATTCGTTCCGGTCACCCATGACTCTTATTGCGCATTAAAAACATCGATGATGGGCACGAGTTCGTACCGTACGACCGGAGCGGAAAGTGCACGAGGCCAAGTGAAAGAAAGCGGAGCGCTCGCTCCTGGCGAAAGCGTCTGGATCAGTGTTTGCGATACATTCACTGCATTGTCGTCGGCATCGTAGAGAATCGCGGCTACGAGCGTGTTGCTGAGGGTGACCGTGGGAGATGGATTCGTAAGAAGTGCATTGAGGCGCGGGGTCGAAGTGGTCGCATCGAAAGAAATATCGCTCGTGTTTGCGCGCAGTTTTTCTGTAGCGGCAGGAATGCGATCCCAACGTGCGGGAGTCTTGGAAAATTCGAAGGCCGTGCGCTTGACGGTGGCATTCCCCACCGCGATACCAGTCTCGATGATGGCATATCTTCCGAGCGGAGGAATGATTGCGGTGCCGATACGGCGTGCCACGAGAATATCATTGGCGTCATAGAGGCGGAATTCGTATGGGATCGCTCGCGTAGCTGCATCGTTTTTATTCTCGACATACGCGGTCGCATTGTAGACCGAATCGGTCACAGCGAATGCCCGTGACCACAAGATCGTTGGAAGCCGCACCTCGGCGGTGCACAGATTGGTGCACATGGTTCCGCCGCAATCGATACCGGTTTCAGTGCCGTTTTGTTTGCCGTCTGTGCAAGTTGGTGCACGAAAAATATCCGGCGAATAATGCCAAAAAGCCAGTCCGCCAACGGCAGCAATGACGATGATAAAAATAAACAATCTACGGCGTGAGGCCCAACTCATATACAAATAGTATACGGTATTAGACATAAAGTATAAAGCTCAGCCGCTACAGCGGCCGAGCTTTATTGCAAGTGCGAATCTTTCTTATTCTTTGTTCATTCCAAGTTGTTCTTTTTCAAAACGAGATACTGCATTTTGTGCATCAGCCAAGTTTTGCAAAAGCTTGTTGTACTCTTTGTTTAGCTTCAAACCTTCACTATGTGCATCATCAATCATTGCTTCACGTTTTTTATCTGCTTTCTCATAATCCTTTTGAGCTTGTGAAGGCACAAATTCTTGACTAATAGCCTCGCCATGGCCATAACCAGGAACTCCACCTGATGAACCGACTACAGTAGTGAACGGGGTTGAAACTTCTTTTGTCATTCCTCGATCGCTGTTCGCCAGTGTATCCAATCGTTCTACCTCTTTCTCCTGCTTAAGATATTCTTCTTTGGATGCTGGTTTTCTGCCAAATTTTAAAAATTCCATGGATATTTTAGTGTCACAATTATTTTCTAATATCTAAACAGTATCACATGAATAGAGCATGTCAAACAACCACATTTTTGTGTGGTTTGTTTTCTACGTGTTAAATATTTTGTTCTGGCGGCTATCTACTTTCCCCACAAGGAGTATCATCGACACTAGCAAGCTTAACTTCTCTGTTCGGAATGGGAAGAGGTGTGACCTTGCCGTTAAGCCACCAAAACAAACGATTCAACACACAACCTGACTGATCAGGAATTGTATTTTTGTATATTACGCTTTCGCGTTGTTCAAGCATTTCTGCTTGTTCGTGATTCTCACAGTTCCTAATAGGAAATCGGGCAATTAGTACATCTCGGCTGAAGCCATCACTGGCCTTACACCTAATGCCTATCAACGTAATCATCTCTTACGACCCTTCTGCGAATTCTAATCTTGGAGACGGCTTCCCGCTTAGATGCTTTCAGCGGTTATCCGTGCCCGACGTAGCTACTGAGCAATGCCACGGGCGTGACAGCTCATACACCAGAGGTCAGTTCATTCCGGTCCTCTCGTACTAGAAACAAATCTCCTCAAAATTCGAGCGCCTGCAGTAGATAGGAGACCAACCTGTCTCACGCATCTACGTTTTACATCTGCTTTTAAGCAGAACCTCAATTGCTTGAGGGATCGGACTATAGCATTTTCCTTTTTACAGAATTGCTGACATTTAGTCTCTACGGGTACTTTTCAGTTTCCCTCGGTATTGCCCGCGTGGGGTTCTACCGATATAAGTCAGCTTCTCTCATGATCTATTAAATCAAGAGCCGCCGTGATGCACACCACAGTGTGCATAGTTGTCTTCGATTTCCATCATAGTCTGGGGACTATGATTTTATAAACAGTGCTTAATATAAACATGTTGTTCTATATGTCGCGTCTCGATGGGTTCAGACTGTTAAAAATGCAAGAGATTTAAGAAGCAAGATTCATGAATCAAGAGAAATGCATTTGCATCATTCTTGAATCTTAAATCTAGATTCCTGATTCTTGTATCCTTAACGGTCTGAACCCAGCTCGCGTACCATTTTAATTGGCGAACAGCCAAACCCTTGGGACCTTCTCCAGCCCCGGGATATGGTGAGCCGACATCGAGGTGCCGAACTCCGCCGTCGATATG
>JAHFNM010000030.1 GCA_023267415.1 Candidatus Nomurabacteria bacterium | reverse complement strand
GGTTCGCCTGACGGAGATATCGTCCCAACCCAATCCACATATGTCGGCAGTGTTGCCGTAGCGATCCCGCCAGAGAGAGCGTTGGCGGAATTGGTCGCCGTCCAAGTAATGGTGTATGTCGTAGGTTGATTTGCCTTCGGTGGAATCGGTCCAGTGTTTGAGAATGGGCCGGCAGAATACGAAGCACTCGCAGAAAATCCGAGATCGGAATCCACGACTGCGGTCTTCTCCTCAAAGTCTGTGACGGTGTTAACCGAACCTCCCTGATCCGGCTGCTTGCCCTTGATGCTTGCCGAGAGTTTGATCGATGGCTTGGTGATGGTCGTTCCTCCTGACCAGAGCGGCAGCACTTTGAATGTGAAGCTGAGCATTCCCTGATCAGACGGCTCGATAGACGCAAGGTCAGGATCGGTAGTCGCATTCCAGGTGATGGTCTTGGTGGCAGAATCATAAAATCCCTTTGGTACACTAACGCTGTCGGCATTGAGCGCATTACCGGAGAGTTGCACCGTGATCGACGCATCAGTCACGCGAGTCGGCAAATTGTTTGAGTAGACGACAGAACCGGAAACATTTCCACTGCTCGATACAGGAGTAGGATCGCCCGATCCTCCGTTGATGGAAATATGCGCGGCGAGAAACGGCTTGACCAAGGCAATGGTTTCAAGAAGCGAATTGTATGTCACGCCGATCTTGGTATTGTCCGCATCGCTCGCTGCGCCCGTATACACATGGAAGGCTCGATCTTCACCGTCTTGTCCATACACCGTACCAGTGATCACGACATCACGCTCTGCTCCGGGAGCGAGGTCGCCAAGATTCCAAACATTGTTCGAGGCAGATGCGTCAGGAACCGATTTTTCAAAATTAAATCCAGTCGGATAGTCAACATGCAGAAGCATTCCTGAGAGCGTATTCTTGCTGTTCGAAACAGTCTTGACGGTCAGCGTCAACTTTTGATTTGGAGTGATGCTCTGCGGTCCGTCGACAGAAAGCGACACTGGTGCCGAATTGATCGTGACAACGAACGAACTCTTCTTGACGAAGATCGCATTCGATCCATGCAAGCGGTATTGCAATGTGAAGTCTACATTCTTCGTGCTTCCCTGCTCGCCATAGAGCGTGACAAAAAAATTCTTGGTTGACGTCTTGCCTGCGTTGATCGTGCCAAGCGAATTGAGATCGCGCACATGCGAGGCACCTGAAGATGCATCACCTCCCTTGTCGTATTCTACGAAGAGATCGGCAAGTTCAAGTGCGGAGGCATTCTTATTGACCACTTCCACTTGAAGCGGAAGTTCTTCCCCGCCGGCGGTAAATGAGTTGCCGAGAACGTTGATATCAATGTTCGAATTAGAAACAGTATTGCCTCCGGTAAAGAACATGATCACAGCAAAGAGCACCGCAAGTGCGGCAAATCCGAGCGAGTAGTAAAAAAACTTTCGGAAGAACGAGTGATGTATTTGGATCTTTCCTTTTTTCATAGATTCTTCCTTCCATTCGGTCTCTACGGGAACCGGCTCGCGGTGAAGAGCATCGATCCGGCGGACAGAACGCCCGGCCAAATCGCGGCGATACAACCGGTCATTCACATCATCGAGATTGTGGACTTCGTTTCCTTCCGAATGGTCAGGTGGCATAAGACCATTTTATCACAAGATGCCTATTTCACGAGTATGCCGTTGACCACTTTCATTGTGTTTATGCCAAATATTCCAGTTGGCATCGTGAGATTGAGCGGGGTTAGTATTTCAAGCGCATGATCCGATTGAAACCGGGAAAGTGCGTCGAACGTGAGCGTTCCGAAAAAATCCGTTTCGCTGCCGGGCGATCCAGGACCAATTGCACTAAGCACATACCCGTGTGCATTGAGAAACGCCTGTAACATTTTTACATCGGCGTGCACGACTCCCTGCCATAATACGCGGGTAAACGTGGCGATTCCGCGACCGCCAACCGCTTGGTTCGGCTGTGTGGGTGGAACAAAGGGATATCCCCCGCTTTTATAGCCAGTGTTCGGTGTCGAAGGAGATGATGCTCCGGATGAAGAAGATGGAGGAGGAACCACTGCATCGGCCGCAAAACTCGCCGTGACTGAAATGCCTCCCTCCACACCGATATCAGTGCGAGGATTTGCAGTAGATGAGTCGCTCCAGGACACAAAGTGATAACCTGCATCGGGAACGGCGGTCACAGCCGAACCGCTTGCCTCATAATCCACCGTTTGCAGCAGAGACCCGGTAATAGAGCCGTGCTCGCCTGCAACATAGGCAAGCGTGCATAGATCAGCGGCAAAATTCGCCGTCACCGATATCGCTCCTGCAACATTCACGTCAGTGCGCGGATTCTCTGTCGATGCATCGCTCCAATCAACAAAATGATAATACTCGTCAGGAACGGCCGTAACCGCACTTCCACTGCCGCCTAAAATGACTGACTGCGAAGTTGTACCTGTCAGCGTTCCGTGAGTTCCAGCAGCATACGTAAGTGTATACGTCGGATTGACCGCAAAATATGCTGTGTACGAATGACTGGCGAGAACATTGGTATCCGTGCGGGGATTGGCAGTCGAGTCGTCGCTCCAATTTGCAAAGTGATAGCCCGCTTCCGGCACTGCCGTCACTGCTGTACCCTCGCCTCCCGGAGCGATATTTTGAGAAAGCGTTCCAGAGAGCGTGCCATGAGCATCGGCCGAATATGTGAGCACATACGGAACCGAGCTCCAATTGACTCCGCCATCACGAGAGGCATATATCGTATTCTCGGCCACTGCGATAACCTTTGCCCCATCCGAAGAAAGGAAATATCGAGAAGCGTACGTGCGAGTGGTCCCCAACATATAGAATCCCGCTGAAGAATCATATCCAAAGCTCATTCCTGAATATATCTCATTTGAAATAAGCTTTGTCCCATCCGTCGAAAATGCGAGAGCATTGAAGTTTGGCTGACTGTTATTGAGGGCTGTGTCACCATACACTGTAGTCCCCCACGATGCGCCTCCGTCATATGAGTTATCGATTCCAAGATGGACATACGTCCAATCCGCCTCTTCGTTGTAATAGTTTTCAGTGTATGCAGCAGCGATCCTTGATCCGTCGCCCGATGAAGCCACATTTGAATAGTAAGTGCCGTTATGAATTGCCGGAATGAGCGTCCAATTCATTCCCGAATCGGTTGAACGATATAAAGAAAATTCCACGAGTGCGGTAATTTTTGTCGCATCGGAAGAAAACGACATCGAGCTTGGATATCCCGGTAGGCCAGCGCCACTATAACTGCTCCAAGTCGCACCGGAATCGGTAGAGATCTTGAAATCCATCGTTCCATACACATATGATATCAATTGCGATCCGTCGGAAGACGATGCCGTATACGTCCAATTGCCCGTACCCGGACCCGCCTGTGGAATCCATGTCGCTCCGGAGTCGGTCGACAGATAGATAGATCCGCCGTATTTTGCGGCAATAAGCTTGGTTCCATCAGAAGACGAGGCTATGCCATACCATGTTCCGGTACCGGCGCCAGTGCGCTCCGTCCAGTTCACCCCTCCATCAGTCGATGTATAGAGCGATCCTCCGATCGTTCCCAAAATCAGTTTTTGTCCATCCGAGGACATGGCAAGACCTGCATAGGTAGCCGTCGGTCCATACGCAATCGTTTTGCCGGGATGAAAGAAGAAGCCCGGTCCTGCCAGCAGGACAAATAGGAAAACTGCCGCCAAGGAATGAATAAATTTTTGTTCGAATCGATCGCTCATGTGATGAAAAAATAGTTTCGATTTATTGAAACTACAAATACCACCTCATCATATCGCATTTGCAAAAATAATACACTTCCCAATTAGAGCTGACTGGCGGAAAGCGCTTCGTTGATCTCGCGGATCAGGCGATGTTGATATGCAATGTCGGTAGATACTTTTTCCGCATCGTGTTCGGTGCGGGTAAGGTACCCAAGGGCTATCAGAATGCGCGCAACAGAAAGAAGCTCGAGGGCTCGATAGTCTTCAGACGACTGGTTTGGTACTTCAAGCAGCGCATAGGTGCGGACAAGGATCTGGAACACTTCTTCATTGGCTTCCTCCCCTGCCACCAAGCGAATCAGCAGTCCCTCCACATGCGCCAGAATGCGCTCGGACGGACGCGCATGGGTAATACTCGCATACGAGTGGATCGGCGATGCCGTGGTCACGCGCCAGATCTCCTTGCCCCGCACAAGGTCGACGGAGGCATGCGAAAAATCCTGCAGGATAAACCGTAGTTTGGAAGATATCTTGCGGATGCCTTGGGCGTGGGCGTATATGAGACCAAGCTCGCGCGTGTAGAGGATCAGTACTTTCGAATCTTCCCCTTTCGGCCGAGAGCCGAGCACAAATGCTTCGGTGTGATGGATGTGATGCATAGAATGCAGGCACTAGATGATTAGGCTCTAGGCGTTAGAGAATTCTTTAATATTCTCAATAATTTCTGGGAATGATTCTTGATTAAAGTGACCTCGGTCGGCAAACGAAACAAGCCTTGCTTCTGGAATGGCTTTCGTGAATTTTTCTGCATTCAAGAATGGAACGGCAATGTCGTCCTTACTTTGATAGATGAAGATATTCGCACACTGCTCTGCCACTTTTTTCAAATCTTCTGGCATGACAAAATCGCACATGTCATAATCCGTGCCTTCTGCATCATATGCTGGAGCGACGAGATGCAGGCTCTGTATTTTTTTGCCGAGATCGTTTTCCGCGAGATATTTTGCAAGGAATGTTCCACCGAGTGAATGCCCTACAAGTATGACTTCCTCGTTCAAAAGCGGGATCAACTTCTCAAACCAGATCTTCCATTCGGCGTAGCGAGCGTCAAATTGATTCGGCATGCGGGGAGCGATGACCTGAAAATCATCTCCCAAATTTTGCTGGAGCAATTTCTTCCAATCCTTTCCAAAGAAATAGTCCAGGCTATCGATTTGAAAACTCTGCAAAAAAGAAATATATCCTTCCTTGGTCAGAAAGCAGTCTCCCCCGTGAATGACAATTACTTGTTTTTTCATATAGTTATTCAAATTTCTTTGCATATTCCATTAAATCAATATCGAGACGTACGGCATATTCGCCGAGTGCTCGTGCGGTTTCGATCGACAGATTCAATCCATCACGGTCGAATGCGATATTGGCCTCGGGAAATTCCGCTTCGATATTCTTCGTGTTGAACACGTCGAATTCATAGCTCGCCGTCTTAAGCGCCTCGTACAATCGGTTTGCCGTTTCGGAGACATCGGTAAGATTTTTGTGAGTTAGGCCGATCTCTTCCTGAAGTGCGGCCGAATTCCCTTTTTCCATCAATATCTTGCCGAAAAACGCATGCGTCGTAAGATGGAGCATTTCGGAAAGATCGGCAAAGCTATTGCCGTCCACGACTGAAGGAACAACAAGGATACCTGCGGTTTCATTGAATTCGCCATGCAGGATCTTGCCGGTCGCCTGAGACGAAAGCGTAAGATCGCGCCGAAAGCCTTTTAACGCACCAAGAAAAGCCTCGGCCGTCTCCTTGATCTTGGCCAAGTGATCCTGCAGAAGTTCCCTTCCTTCAGCAATGCGCTCTGTGTTTTCTTCAGGCATATGCTTTATTGTATAGCAATCGCCAGAAAGGTTCTAGGTGCTAATTTCTCGGTTCTAGAAAAAATGCCTCTATCGCTGCTTCAAGCTCAGGCACGGTATCGACGACAGCATTTGGATGTTCGTTTTCAAGTTTTTTGCGGTCCTGCATGCCCCAAGTCACTGCAATCGATTTCACTCCACATTCCCTGCCTTCGCGAATGTCTTCCACCGTGTCGGTGATAAACACAACATTGGCCGGATCAATCACTCTGCGTGCAAGCAAGTTCTTGATCTTCACAACCTTGCTTGGATTCACATCGGAACCAAGGACTTCGGAAAAGCATTGGCTAATGTTTTCTTTCGCAAGCTGGCGTTCAATATATTTTGTTTCCATCGAAGAGACGATCACAAGCGTATATTGCGCGACGAGATCGAGCACGAGCATTTTGAGGAATTCTTCCGTCGTCAGTTCTTCGAGTCCTTTGGCATATAGCTCGTACCAATCCGGCTGAACGACATATCCATCTTCGCGCATCGCCTTTTCAAGGTTTTCCATGAAATTGCCATCATGCATCCGATCGAAGTATTCGTCGGACAAGGTAGGATTTGCCTCTTTGTGCAGGCGTCTTGCGATCTCGTTGGTATTCACCAACACGCCGTCAAAATCGAAGATGATGAGTTTTTTGTTTTGCATCTTATTGAGCAATTACGATCTCCTCGCCGGCAAAGCTGACTGATTTTGCAAGCACAGTCTTCTGCAAATCAGCTTCGAATCCAGCAACCGTGTCTTTCATACTTTCAGGCAAAGTAAGTGCGATGATATCGCTTGGCGTGAGTCCCTGCTTTTTGCGCATGTCTTGAATCTCACGAACAAGTTCGCGATATTCCCCTTCACGCTTGAGTTCGGGGGTGATCTCGGTATTTAAACCGACGGTTGCAGGGGGCAACGAATCATTAAATATGATCTCTTTAATATTTAATTCATCTTTCATGATATCGATGTATTCATTGAAAGATTCAGTGAGAAGGATATCTTTACCCGAAAAACCATCCGTTGAAATAGTCATTTGTGAGAGCGGCTGCCTTACTTTAAGACCATTTTTCTGTCTTTGCTCCAAACCAAGTCGAATGAATTCCTTCGTCCAACCCATATATTCTATAACCCAAGCATTCGATTGTTGAATTTCCGGCCACCCTGCAAGATGCACGCTGGATTCGTCATTTTCATTTTTCAATTTCTGCCAGATATCTTCGGCTGCAAATGGAGCGAACGGGGCAATGAGTTTTGCTACGGTCTTCAATACGAAATACAATGTTTGCTTTGCATCCGCATCACCATCTTTCATTCGATCGCGACTGCGACGCACATACCAAGTAGAAAGATCATCGATGAATTCGCGCATGGAACGAACAGGCTCAAGCAAACGATATGCATCAAGATTCTCCGTCATCGTCGAAGTGAGCTGATTCAATCTTGCGAGTATCCACTGATCGAGAACATTAGCAGGTTCTAGGTTATAGTTTCTAGTTTCTAGTGATACATCTCTATACAACTCGTAGAATGCGAGTACGTTGTAGAGCAAGTTGAATACTTTATTATGTAGTTCAGACACCGTCTTCTCGTCGAAGTTCTTTGACTCGCCAGGCTGGTTGACCGAGTACATCCACAACCGAAGCGTGTCGACTCCGTATTTTTCGATCATCTCCCACGGATCCACGATATTGCCGAGCGACTTGCTCATCTTCTTCCCCTTTTCGTCCAAGATATGCCCGAGACAAATGACGTTCTTGTATGCCAGCCCGCGACCCATAAGCATGCCTACTGCATGCAAGGTGTAGAACCATCCGCGCGTCTGGTCGATCGCTTCGCAGATGAAATCCGCCGGATACAAAATGTCTTTTGTCTCAAATGGAAAATGATCTTGCGCAAACGGCATCGCACCTGAATCGAACCAGACATCCATCACTTCCTTCACGCGAGTCATCTCTTCCCCGTTTTCAGAGACAAGCTGGATGGAATCGATGTACGGACGGTGCAGATCGAGCTCCCAATTGTTGTTGTGAGGGAACGGCACATACGGCACTTCTCGCACTTCCGCATTTTCAAAATAATGAAAGTCTTTCTTGTCGCGGATCATTTCAAGAGACTGCTCGGCATCGTAGCCGCGCGATCCCGCTATAAGAAGCCAGGCCGGTCCGCCATGGGTCACTATAAGCACTTTGCGGTTTTGAAATTTGATCTCAACATCATGCAGAAAATCCATCATCCAACCTTTGACCGTGTTGTATGACTCTCCTCCTTCCGGAGCCTTGTCGAAATTTTCCACAATCTTCGGAAAGTCGGCATGATACGCAGCCCAGGTACCTTTGTTGTATTTCCCAATGTCCATTTCGCGCAAGCGCTCATCAAAAAGCATCTCGACATTCCCGCCGAGTCCTTCGCGAATTATTTCCGCGGTTTCTGTAGTGCGCACGAATGGCGAAGCGATGATGAGATCGATCCCGGCTTCCTTGAGCTGCGCAACCTGTGCACCTACCTGGTCGGTGCCAAGCTTGGTGAGATGCACTGCCTCCTTGGGATCGGCGCTCGCCATGCCCTTGAGATTGTGATCAGCTTCTCCATGGCGAATGACATAGTATTTGTTGCCGGATTTTTTGGCCTTTGTACGCATTTCCTCGAGCGATCCTACGACTTCGATCTTTCCGGACGGCGTGGTCCATATCGGCAGCGGCGTACCCCAATAGCGCTCGCGAGAAATCGCCCAATCTTTGATGTCCTTGAGCCATTCACCAAAACGCCCGTCGCGAATATACGAAGGCTCCCAATTGATTTTTTTGTTTTCCTCGATAAGCTCCCCTTTGATCTTTGGATCGCTCATGCGGATATACCATGAATCTCGCGCGTAATAGATAAGCGGAGTCTTACAACGCCAACAATGCGGATACGAGTGCTCATACTTTTCTTTTTTGAACAACAGGCCGCGATGAGCGAGATCTTTGATGATATCTACAGCCACATCCTCATCCTTTACAAATCGTCCTTCGAGAAAACCTGTACCTTTAACAAAAGTGCCGTCTGGCAATACCATGTGCTGTTTTGGTAAACCTAACGCCGTCCCGAGCACGAAGTCATCAGCTCCATACATGACAGCCGTGTGTACGATACCTGTACCATCTTCAGTAGTCACAAAATCTGCTGGATACACCTTGAACGCCTTTTCAAGATTCTGTACCTGAAGATCACTAACTGTGTCTACTAAATATGGATACAGTGGTTCATACTCCATGCCAACCATTTCGGATCCCTTATGTTCAGCAACGATTTCATACGGATCGGCAACAATCGAAAGTCTACTTTTTGCAAGAACTAGAATTTCACCACCGACTTTTATTTCAACATAATCAATGTCATTTCCAACAGCGAGTGCGACATTTCCCGGGAGTGTCCACGGTGTTGTCGTCCAAGCAATAAAATAACCGTTCTCTACTCCGACAATTTTAAATTTTGCCGTTACTGAAAGATCTTTGTCGTCTTGATATCCTTGTGCAAGCTCGTGCGATGAAAGTGCAGTTCCGCAACGCGGACACCAGGGCACGATACGATAGTCTTTGTATACGAGTCCTTGGTCGTTTACTTTCTGTAAGACACTCCAGACAGATTCAATGTATGAGTTGTGATACGTGACGTACGCGTCCTTGTAATCAATCCAAAAACCAATGCGTGCCGTAAACGCTTTCCAGTCTTCGACATATTTCCAGACACTTTCTTTACATTTGTCGTTGAATTTCGCAATACCAAATTCCTCAATCGCTTTTTTGGAATTGAG
>JAHFNM010000029.1 GCA_023267415.1 Candidatus Nomurabacteria bacterium | reverse complement strand
GTGGCCGTGAATATTGTAGGTGAGTTTATGATTCTCCAAGATCTGCTGCAGCTTCGGCAAAAATTCAGGCAGCTTTTCCGGTGGCACGATCACATCGTCCACGAATGGCGCAGTACGCTTGCCTGAAAAATGCTCGCGCAGGAGTGCGAAGCTGTCGCGTCGAATGGTCCAATACTTTTCTCCGTCCGCATGATGCGGAACCATGCGAGTCGAAACCGCAGGATATTTTGAAAGTTTTTTCTCGAGCAGGATGAGGCGCGACAGCGCCTCATCCTTGCTTGGGCCAGCGCATTCCACCAAAAGCACGATCTTCGGCATGCCAGCCACCATCATCCAAAGTTCGGGAATGAATCGAATACCAAGCTTGAGCGCACCCCAAAACCCTTGTTTTCTGATGAACCCGCGCCAAAACTTCACGGCGAGCATGATCGTCTTGTCGTCATATGCTTCCACAGCTTCCGGCTGCACAGTCAGCGCATCATCCACAACCGAGCCAAGAATACTCAGGTCACGCAAAAAGAGGACGAGCAG
Source organism: Candidatus Nomurabacteria bacterium (assembly GCA_023267415.1). GTDB lineage: Bacteria > Patescibacteriota > Minisyncoccia > Phycocordibacterales > UBA9973 > CAITQP01. Next base: position 9,286 of record JAHFNM010000029.1, on the reverse strand, counting down.
GCCCGAATGCTGTTCATCTTCTACATTTTCCACCAAGCGAAGCGTTGCGCGCGTCGTAATGCCAAGTGTCCCCTGTGATCCGGCAATGAGCTGACTCAAATCTACTGTTTCCTGTCCTGACTTTTCATCTTTACGGACAATATTCCACAAATTGTATCCTGCAGAATTCTTTGATACATGCGGACGCTTTGATTCGATCAAGCCTTTGTTCGCATCAAGAAGACTCAGGATGGATTTGTAAATTCCTCCGACAAACGAAGGTTCGGTCGCGCGATGCTCGGCCTCGGAGCGAGGAATTTCGCCGAAAGTTTGGATCGAGCCGTCGGAGAGCACCACTTCAACGTCTTTTATATAATCCTGCGTCTTGCCGTATTTGAGCGAGAGTTCGCCGCCGGAGTTGTTGTTAATCATTCCACCAAGCGCGTTGATACTCTTTGATGCGGTGAAGCACGGCAAAAGCAAATTCTGCTTGAGCGTCAGCGCTTCAAGGTCCCGGTAATATGTTCCTGGCTCGATATGCGCTTCACCAGAAATAGTCACGGGTTTAGCACCGAAGAAGTGCGGCAGGTATTGATACGGAGAGATTTTTTTGATCTCTGGAGCCTTGTTCAAATACTTCATGCAATCAAGACTGATCGAATCGTTCAGCGAACCTCCCGCCATGCATGTGCCTGCACTGCGAGCAGTGATCGAGATCGTCGGATTCGCCTGCTTTTCCCTTCCGACAAAATGAACGAGTGCGGAAACATCCTCGGCGTCTTTCGGATACGCAACAATTTCCGGACGGACATCAAAAAGACTCGCATCGCGACTGTGCATTGCAAGAGTTTTTTCCGTATCGTCTACATCGCCTCTAAGGAACGCCTTGATCTTCTCCTTCATCCGCCTAAACTTTCCAACCCTTTTTGTCTTTTTTCGCAAAAAGACCTTTCTGGGATAGAAGTAAATTAATATTGATAATATTTTGAAGAGAAAGTTTTAGCGGATTCATGTCTTTGCATTATATCAGTAAAAAAATAAAACCCACATCATTTTCATGAGGCGGATTTTATATAAATAAAAAACTGACTGATAATCCCTTATACAGGGAAATAGATTTACTTTAAACACATTAAGTAAAACTTTATCTTTCACTCGTTCAGCGAAAATACGTGATTATCTTAATCACTGGGCTCCAATCATAGTTCCGCCTTGGTGAGAGGGCAGGATGAACCTCCAGCATATATCCTTCAAATGAGGACTGAACGAATATTATTCGAAAAAGAAGTCAATTTCACCCATTGTAAGCTTCTTTTATTAAAAGTAAATACCCTATTTTGATTGTGTTTCAGGTACAGGTATAATAGCTCCATGACCACCTACGATTTTCTCGCTATCGGCGACATTGTGATCGACGATTTTATTCGAATCAAAGACGCCGAGGCTACTTGCGACCTTGATCAAGAAAACTGCAAACTTTGCATCCGATTCGGAGACAAAGTGCCATACGAATTCAATAAAGTATTATTTGCAGTCGGCAACGGTGCAAACGCAGCCGTATCTGCGTCACGCCTTGGAATCTCATCAGCACTCTCTGGTGTAGTTGGCGACGATGAACGCGGTCGCGGATGCATCGACGAACTCAAGAAAAACAACATCGGTCTCGATTATGTCGAAACCGATCCAACCCTTCCAACCAATTATCACTACGTTCTCTGGTATGGACCTGAGCGAACGATCTTGGTGAAGCATGCTCCATTCGAGCGCAAGCTTCTCGAAAATCTCGTCGCTCCAAAATGGATCTATCTCACCAGCCTCGGCGAAAACACCGAAGCCTTCCATCATGCATTCGGCGCATGGCTCAAGGCCCATCCTGAAACCAAGCTCGCCTTTCAGCCAGGCACATTTCAAATGAAGATGGGCACTGAGAAGCTGAAAGATATTTATGCAGCCGCTGAAATCTTCTTTTGCAATTACGAAGAGGCACAACGCATTCTCGCAACAAAAGAAGAAGACCATAAAAAGCTCATGGATATGCTGCACGCACTCGGACCAAAGACTATCGTCATGACCGATGGCATTAAGGGCGCATATGCACGCGAGGAGAACGGATCATATTGGTTTATGCCAATCTATCCTCATACACCAGTAGAGCGCACTGGCGCAGGCGATGCATATGCATCAACAATCACATCGTGCCTTCTTCTTGGCAAAACGCTGGAACAGGCACTCCTTTGGGCACCGATCAACGCCATGTCCGTCACTCAGGAAATCGGAGCGCAAGCAGGACTTCTTCCTCAATCAAAAATTGAAGAACTACTCGCAAAAGCTCCTGCAAATTACAAGCCTGTTCAAATATAGCCTTTATATACAAGACGAAATAATACACTTGTCAATTATATTTGGCAGGTGTATAATTTTGGCAAATCTAACTCTTATGACTCGAACATCACAAAATGTTATCGTTTTTGGATTAGTGCCGAGAAGCAAAGATGCTTCCACAAAACCAACCCAAGAGACTGGTTTTGATTTTAAGAATGGGCTAACTTTAGTTCCCCGGAGACTGATTAGCGTAACCCAGGAGCAGTGCTCGGGATGGAACTGCAATGACCGCCGCTATTACGGAAGGTAGTCATAACAATTTTAAAAATACCTAAAAAGCCGATTTTCATCGGCTTTTTTATTTTCTGTCTAAAGCTTTTTTTACCGCGGAAATGATATCTTTCACACCCATTCCATAGTGTTCGATAAGTTCGAGTGGAGTTCCTGATTGTCCGTACTGGTCTTGTACGCCGAGAAATTCGATCGGCGTTGGAAGATACTGCGCAAGACATTCGGCCACCGCGCTTCCCATTCCTCCGGCCACTTGGTGCTCTTCTACTGTCACGATCGCCTTTGTTTCGCGAGCGAGTGCTACAATCGCATCAACATCAAGCGGCTTGATCGTGGCAAGATTCATGACTTTGACGCGAATTCCCTCCTTCTCGAGCTTCTGCGCAGCTTTCATGGCGTTGTGCACGAGCGCTCCGCAGGCGATCACACCCACATGGGCGATACCGTCGGTCTCATATACGATCTGTGCTTTACCTATTTCAAACGGAGTGTCTTCTGTCGTGATCACAGGGCTCTTTTCGCGCGCCAAACGGATGAATGCCGGCTGTCGAAGCTTCGCAACAGCAAGCGTGGCTTTCTTTGCCTCGATCGAATCACATGGCACGATGACATTCATTCGTGGAAGCACACGCATAAGCGCGATGTCTTCGAGTGCCTGGTGTGTGCCTCCGTCGGGACCGACAGACACTCCGGCATGCGAACCCGCGATGATGACCGGAACATTGTTGTACGTGATCGTGGTGCGAATCTGTTCCCAATTGCGTCCGGGAGAGAACATGCAGTATGAAGAAATGAACGGGAGCTTGCCCATCGCGGCCATACCGGAGGCGACAGTGGCAAGATTCTGCTCGGCCACACCTACCTGAATGAAACGCTTCGGGAATCGGTCGGCAAAGAGATTCATTTTGGTCGATTCGGTGAGGTCGGCACACAGTCCGACGATGCTTTCATCAAGCTCAGCAGCTTTCAGCAAACCCTCGCCAAAACCCTGACGAATCGGGATTTGTTAGACATCATCATTCCATACTTTTGGATTTAGTTTTAGTTTTGGATTAAGCATTATTTGTTTTATACAGTCTTGATATAAGAATTATTTGACGAGCGGCTATTATTACCCCAAAACATTGCGGAAGACGAAATATATCGAGTACTTGTAGCGACAGTCCAACAAAATAAGCGGCTTCGTAATTTTGTATTGTAGTTGAATTCAAAATATACGAAACAATACTATGTCCAAATACAGCAAGAAATACACCTACGATTAGCCACAATATTCTTTTTGTAAAATTAAATTTCATATATTACTGATGCTCACTTTTAATTTTCCCTCCAAGTGTTCGAAGTTCATCCAATGCTTTTTTCCCCTCACCTGGTGAGGGTGGCTTGCCGTGCCAGTGATAATCGTGCTCCATGAAGTCCACGCCTTTGCCGGGAATAGTATGCGCAATAATGACGGTCGGTTTCTCAAAGATGGTCTTTGCCTGCTCAACGGCCTCATCGATAGCGGTAAAATTGTGTCCATCCACCTCTATTACATGCCAATTGAAGCTCTTCCACTTCTCCATCAAAGGAGCGAGCGGCATGATGTTTTCTACATAGCCTTCGATCTGGATATTGTTGTAGTCCACGATCGCAGTGAGATTGTGCAGTTTGTATTTTGCCGCAAGCATCACGCCTTCCCATGTATTCCCTTCTTCCAATTCGCCATCGGAAAGAAATGCGTAAATACGGCGGGTTGTGACATCGCCAAAATCAATCTTGTCCGCAAGCGCCATGCCGGCCGCTTGCGACAATCCAGAACCGAGCGGACCGGAAGAGGTTTCAAGGAAAGGCAGCCATTCACGGTGCGGATGTCCTTGTAAGCGCGAGCCGAATTTGCGAAGCGTTTTCAGTTCTTCTTTGGGAAAATATCCTGCGTATGCAAGCGTTGCGTAATACACCGGGCAAATGTGTCCGTTTGAAAGGACGAGTCGGTCGCGCTCCGGCCAATCAGGACGATGCGCATCGTGGCGAAGTGCATGAAAATAAAAATAGGTGAAGATGTCGGCCATGCCAAGCGGACCTGCAGAGTGTCCTGACTTTGCTTCAATAAGCATCTCGATGATCGACATGCGGATATTGTTTGCCGTTGTTTCGAGTTCCAAAATTTTTTGATCACTCAACATGCATTTATTGTACCACTTTTTTGAATGCAGCAATCTGCGATGCAGGATTTTCTGCGGAAAATAGAGCCGATCCAACGACGAGGCGCGACGCGCCAGCTTCTTTGAGTTTGAGCGCATTTTCCAGCGTCACCGCACCGTCGACAGAAAGCGGAAGATCAGGATATTTTGATCGAAGAGTATGCAGATTTGCATACACTCGTTCATCTTGCGGCTGACCTTGCGATCCTATGGACGCGATACCCATGCACTGAACAGAAGAAATGATCTTTTCGTCGATAAGATTAAACAGGATCTCGGGATTTGTATTCAAATGTATCGCGATGCCGATCTCCACGATAGGAGGGATCATTTTTGCGAGTTCATACATGTCGCTTTCGAGATCTTTGAGTGCCTCAGCATGAAAAATGACTCGTGAAGGCCCGATTGTGAGCAAGTGTGGCAAAAGACGCTTTGGGTCGGCGACCATAAGATCGAGTTCAAAATCCAAGTCTTCCCAATGAGGCATGTTGACCTCGCCTTCACCGCCGACGATATCCTTAAAATCGTGATCGTAATGATTGGGTCCGCCTGCAGTCATGGGCGCTGTATATGGCCATGAGACGCTCGGTACAAAAACGCCGTCACAGACATCGATCTGTACGGTTTTTGCGCTCCCGACCACCTGCTCGAGGCGAGTAGAGACATCAACAAAGTTTTTTTCTAATATGGCTGGAATTATTTGCATTTGCGTCATCCCGGACCCCGATCCGGGATCCATTTAATTCGTCATGGATGCCGGAGCGAGTCCGGCATGACACTCAAAATCTTATCTTTCCATCTTCTCGATTCTTCGTTCATGACGTTCTTCGCCAGAAAATGGAGTCTCGAGAAATATCTTTACCGCCTGCTTTGCCTCATCTTCCGTCACAAAGCCGGCTCCTATCGAAAGAATATTGGCGTTATTGTGCTCGCGTGCGAGTCGTGGAATGTCGAGCGACCCACCATAATATACGGCGGTGCGGATGCCTTCGACTTTGTCAGCGACCATTGCCTCCCCTTCGCCAGATTTACCAAGTACGATTCCAAAACTTCCTTCGTCATTCACCACAGCCTCAGCCACAGGTCGGACAAAATCTGGGTAGTCATCAGTGGGATTGAGTGTGAATGCACCCTTGTCTTCGACAACGTAGCCTAAATCACTCAAGTATGTCTTGAGTTTTTCTTTGAGTTCAAAGCCTGCGTGGTCTGTACCGAGGTAAATTTTCATAAATTTAATTGCTTCCAATTTCGTTATCAAATTGAGTATTTCTAATTAGGTCTACAAAAATTTTAGCATCTTGGTTCGTGAGTTTTAAATCAATCTTACTACCGTTTCCAGAAGTTATATTCAATTCAAGAAATGCAACTTGCTCTCCCATACACAAGAAATTTAGATTGAAGTCGCTTATCTCAAGAAGTTGTTTTTGTTCCGGATCAGCTTTGCTGTAAATATACTCCAAAATGCCAGAATCAATCTGTTCTTTAGGAATAGGATTTTTGCTTTTGCTAAATGTTGGCAACTCAGGAGTATTGCCTTTCTTAAATTCCCAACCTTTTTCTCCTTCCATATTATTTGATTGAATTACCTGTCTTAATTACATGTTCAACGAGTGTGTGAGTGTACCCCATTTCGTTGTCGTACCAGCCCATCACCTTCACGAGATTGCCTCCTACTACGCGAGTGAGGGCGAGGTCGGCTATAGATGCGTGCGAATTGCCAAGAATGTCGGACGAGACGAGTGGTTCTTCGGTGATTGCGAATACATTTGCCCAGCGTAGGTCAGCGGATGCTTTTTTCAAAATTGCATTCACCTCTTCCGCAGTTGTTGCTCGCTTGGCGATGAATGTAACATCGACGATTGATCCTGCCGGTACAGGCACGCGAATTGAGATGCCGTCAAAAAGTCCTTCGAGATTTGGATAGGCCTTAGTCACGGCAATTGCAGCGCCGGTCGAGCTCGGTACAATGTTTTGTGCAGCTGCTCTTCCCTCTCGCAAGTCTTTCTTCGATGGGCCATCAACGAGCGCCTGTGAAGCCGTATAGCCATGCACAGTGTTCAGAATCGCCTTTTCGATACCGATAGCTTCATCGAGAATTCCAATAAGTGGGCTCGCTGCGTTCGTAGTACACGATGCATTTGAAGTGATGGCACAAGTACCAAATTTTTGTTCGTTTACGCCAAGGAGAATGGTCTCACCGGCAACACTTCCATCACCCTTTGATGGTGCGGAAATGACAACCTTCTTCGCACCGTCTGTAATATGGAATTGTGATGCTTCAAATGAAGTAAAGAGTCCTGTCGATTCGACAACCACATCAATGTTGAGGTCTTTCCATGGAAGCTTGGCTGTGTCCTTTTCGGAGATAAAACGGACCTGCTTGCCGTCGATCCAAAGATCTTTGCCATCTTGAGTGACCTCGTGCCCCCATCCGCGATACACAGTGTCATATTTGAGAAGATATGCGAGTGATTCGATCGATCCGAGGTCATTGACCGCGACAATCTCCAATTCAGGCCGTTCCCAGGCTACTTTTAAAAATGCTCGGCCGATCCGGCCAAATCCGTTGATCGCTACGCGTGTTTTATTCATGAGGATATTGTAGCAAATTACAGACAAAGCAAAAGACCGCCTTCGGAGCGGTCTTTTGCTTTGTGCCTGGGACCAGATTTGAACTGGTGACCTATCCCTCTTCAGGGGAGCGCTCTACCAACTGAGCTACCCAGGCAATGCGTCTATTTTGATTGCTGGCCAAACTGGCCGAGCAGTTTTGAGTAATCCGTTCCACTCACGCTGGAGTAGAGACTAGAAAACTTTTGAAAATACGGCTGGACAAAAAATAATCCGCCGAGCGCAAGAGCGATAAGGATGACCCAATAGATAGCTTTGAACATTTGCGAGTTTTTTTGCGTGGTTCGCACCTTGCGAATATAGGCGTTGTTCTCCTCGGCAAGTGCGAGAATGCGATCTAGTTTTTTTGAATCTTCCGGCTCCACGCAAAGACTGTAACACAAATAGTGATGTTTTTCAAACCGTGGTTACTAATCATTAAATCTCCTCAGATGGGTATACCCTGCACAATTTGATCTTTTTCATCTTGTGTCCTCGGCCGGAATCGAACCGACATTAACTGCTTAGGACGCAGCAGTTCTATCCATTGAACTACGAGGACAACTAAAAACACCCGCTCGGGTGCCTTTAGCATACACATTTTTGACTAAACCGACCATAGTCGTTCGCTCAAACACTTTGTGTTTTAGAGCTTATGCTGCGAGTCCGAGGAGTTCGGCGACCTTCGGCTTGTTGAATCCGACGATCAGCGAATCATCGATGCGGATGACCGGCACGCCGAGCTGCTTTGTCATATCCACCATCTCCTTTCGCTTGGCTGGATCTGCAGCAACATCGATCTCTTCGTACGCAATGTTGTTTTCCTTGAAATAATCCTTCGCCATGTGGCAGAAGTGGCATGATGGGGTCGTGTAAATAGAAACGGTGTGCATAATGGTGTTCCTTCTAATTAATAATGATATCTTCCTCCCTAGAGTATATCATACCGGTCAAGCATGTTTACGATGCCCAAAAAATGTGCTAATGTGAGTTTGTTTTCTTATGGCTCTATCGTCTAACGGTTAGGACAGATCCTTCTCAAGGATTAAATCGGGGTTCGATTCCCCGTAGAGTCACATAAGGAGGATTTCTTGTTTTCAAAAACCTTGAATCCGTTTCTGCATTTATAATCCAACGTATCTCCGAACAAAGTGAGTTCGGAAAAGATTTTTGTAATGATTTGTTGCTTTTCTGTTGGATTCGCCAAAGTGTAATACAGGTACGCATCTTCTAAGAGTTCGGAAAGAAACACAACATCGTCGATAACTTCACGCATTGAGACGTTGCTTGATTCTTCTCGCTTGTTCAGTGCTTCGAGTTTCTGCAATATGTTTGACTCTTCGACGAGGTAGTCTTGCCCGCTGTAAACGCCATTCTTGAGCAACGTGAGTTTGTTTTTGCGTAGGTACGACAAATCCTCGTTGAGTTTCTTCTTTTCTTGAGCGATGGCGTTAATCTGCGCTACTCGACTGTCTTCAAGAGTAGAGACCTCGTCTCTGACCTGACGGTCAATTTCTGCTTTCTCCTCGTCGTTGAAAGCGAGGTTAAACATAGCCGCGCCAACCTTTTGCTCAATGTAATCAGCGTTTATATTTCTGTTTTCGTTTGTACAGCCCTCCGCACAGCGTGCACCATAGTAATCAATACCTTTCTGGCTATACGGCGAGTATACGCGCTCACAAGCCCCACAGCGAATGAGCCCGCGGTAAGCGAAGTATAATTTGTCTTTATAGTGTGTGCTTACTTTCTTTGAATTCAAAAGACCCTGAACTCTGTAAAACAAGTCATCATCCACGAGTGGCGCGTGGCTGACACTCTGAACATATACGCCATTATTGCCTAGAACCTTACCTGTATAGAATAAGTTAGTAAGTATCTTATGGATATGATTGAAAGTGATA
>JAHFNM010000028.1 GCA_023267415.1 Candidatus Nomurabacteria bacterium | reverse complement strand
TTCAAATTGTTGACGGGGCAAGATCTTTTGGAGTTTTTCGGTGGCTTCATCGGCTTCTTCTTGAGCACGGCGTCGTGCAATCACGCGAGTGAATGCTGGCACGATTTCATCAGCAAGAGCAATGTCCATGCGAGTAACGGATGCAGGACGAAGTCCGGCAATCGAGTATGTGATAGATGCATAGCCGGAGGTTAGGCTCTTGAGTTCGTCGAAGAATCCGCGCATCATTTCACGGAGTGGCATCATCACTGTCACTTGCGAGCGTCCTTCTCCAAAGGTTTCCGTCGTTTGTACTTCTCCTTCGTGTTCGTACAAAAATGGCATCAGAATTCCAATGTAACGCTCTGGAGAAATGATTTTCATTTCTGCCCATGGTTCGTCTACGGAAATAATTTCTCCATCGTTTGGAAAAAGGTGCGGAGAGTAGACAGTTTCCATTCCTCCATTTCGTTTCGTCACCATGTAGGTGATCGACGGCGTGGTCACGATCAGCTCGAGATTGTATTCGCGGCGAAGTCGCTCGGTAATGATCTCGAGATGGAGCATGCCAAGAAATCCGGCACGGTATCCGCGGCCGAGTGCGCCGCTCGATTCCTCTTCAAACGTAAATGCAGAGTCCGAAAGCTTCAAACGACCGAGTGCCATTTTGAGAGTGGGAAAATCGTCCTGACTTTCCGGATAGATCGAAGCCCAAACAACAGGTCGCGGATTGGCATATCCGGGAAGTGCCGGCAACGGATTTTTTTCCATCGTGATAGTATCTCCCACCGATGCAATTCCGGGCTGCTTCACGCCGGTGACGATGTATCCGATCTCGCCGGCATTCAGTGAATCACGTGCTTCTTCTCCTGGTGCAAAAATTCCTACTTCGAGTGCGATAAATTTTTCTTTGGCGATCGAAAAAAGCAGGCGATCGTTTTTGCGCACCGATCCTTCAAATATTCGCACGTAAACGATGACGCCGCGGTGATCATCGTATTTGAAATCAAAAACAAGGGCTTTGAGTCCTGGCTCTTCAGCGCGAGCTGGAGGCGGCACGCGTTCGATCACAGCCTTCAAAAGTTCAGCCACGCCTTGCCCGGTTTTTCCCGAAACTTCAAGAATCGTATCAGGGTCGATATCAAGGAGAGTAGCAATTTCAATCTTTACTTCGTCCGGTCGAGCAAGTGGTGAGTCGATTTTTGAAACTGCAGGCACGATTACAAGCCCCTCAGCACGAGCTGCTTCGAGCGTGGTGAGTGTCTGCGCCTGTACACCTTGCGTTGAGTCGACAAGAAGGATCGAACCTTCAACAGCCTTCAGCGCACGAGATACTTCATACGAAAAGTCGATATGGCCGGGAGTATCAATAAGGTTGAGCTGAAAATTCTCACCATTCACTTTATGCTCCATACGCACCGGCTGCATTTTGATCGTAATGCCGCGTTCGCGTTCGAGTTCCATGTTGTCGAGCACTTGGTCACGCATCTTGCGCGCCTCAATCGTACCCGTGACCTCAAGCATTCTATCGGCAAGAGTAGACTTGCCGTGGTCGATATGGGCGATGATGCTGAAGTTTCGAATATGCTTAAGTTCCATAGAGATAGCGTCATACTAGCAGAAAAGCCCTATTTTATAAAGAATACCGGCACCTCTGTATTCATTTCAGTAATTTTCCTATAAAATGCCAGCATGAGTAACGGCAGCGAATACCGCATCGAAAAAGAGCTTATTCGAGGGCATTTTGGAAAGTATCCCGACAGCTTTGAAAAGAAATTTAAAGGCTTTATAAACAATGTCTTTATATTTTCTGTTGACGGCAAGCAGATGGTCCTCCGAACAAATCATGACTCGAACATATTGAAAGGCTTTTCCTGTCATCACGCAGTTCTCTCCTCACTCAACATTCCAGTACCGAACATTCTCATCGAAGATTGTTCCGCGACGAGATATCCGTTCGCATACCTCATACTCTCATTCATTGAAGGAAATGAACTCCGAGACTGCATTGTCGATCTTCCAAAAAACGATATCGACGCTATCGCTCATGAAATCGCATCCATCCAGAAAAAAGTCATGGGTATCTCCTCGCAAACGGCCGGCTTTGGAAGAAGCATTCTTCTAGGCAAGGACCTCTGCGACAAAACCTGGCATGCATATATCTGCAATACCATTGAAAGACGAATGCATCGCCTACAAGAAATAAAGGAGGAGGCCAACGAAGAAATACTGAAGTCTGCACAGCAGCTTTGGAACGAAGTAATCTCAATGAAAGAATTATTTGATGCACCTCAACAGTGTTTTTTCTTGGACGACTTAACTGATAAGAATTTTATTGTCTCCCATGGCTCAATTGCCGCCATCATCGACTTGGATCATATTGCTTATGGCGATCCGCGTCAGCTGCTCGGAAAAATTCAATCGATATGGCCTCGTCCTGGCACGAAAGGACACGAGTATTTTATGACCATGTTGCATACCTTCGGTTATGACGGCGGCGAGCATACAAGGATCATCGCTTTGTATGCCCTTGTTGAACTTTTGGGAGAACTATCGGTCAATCTCTTCTCAAAAAATGCTATTGATTCTTTTCTCTTTCTGTCGAAAGAGCACCTTGGGCAATAAGTTCTGCCAGCGCATCAACGGCCATCTTCGGAGAAATTTGAGTAATGCAATGCGGCTCAGTAGCGGTACACCCGCCGGCACACGAGTCGAGAAGAGGATGCTTCGGCTGTAGAATCTTTGAAACCACACCATATGGACCAAACCGTTCAGGAGCGTTTGAGTGATCCTTTGGAGCAGAGAGCGGATGGCAAGAGATCATTACGCACGGCAGTCCTGCCGCGGCCGCCATATGCATCGGACCTGAGTCGCTTCCAACATACACATCGCAGCGGCGCATGATCTCATACGATTCGCAACAACTCGTCGCCCCCGCGATATCAAAGACAAGGTCCGGAAAAGTGATAGCAAGAACCTTGGCATCTTCTTTGATCTCCGAACCCCCGGTAACTACATATCGAATATCCGGAAAACGTTCCCTGGACAGCGATATGAATTCCTTCCAAAAAGAAATCGGCCAACAACGTTTTTTGGCACGAGCCGAAAGCCCCAGCACGATCCGTATCTTTGAATCCTCAATACTCGACAGCAGTTTTTCTGCCTTCGCCGCATCTTCGTTTCCCGGCCATACTTCAAGCGGCGCCACGCTATGGGGGAAGCGATCCAATTCGCCAAGAGCATAGTAAACGAGTTTCGGGCTTCGCAATGCTTCGTGTATCACAGCTCTATCATTTAATGTATCAGTAAAGAAAAGATCATAATCCCTTTGTTGTTTTTCTTTCAGCAACTGAACATGTTCGGAATAGGCAACGCTTTGTCGAGGTCGAACAAGATAGCAAAAGACGCTCTCATACCAGCGAGTCATCCCAAACTTTGGAAAAAATAACAGATCTGGCTTCCGTTTTCGGAACAAAAGAACTTTTTGCAAAAAAGAATAGAAAGAAGAGTATGTATATGGGACTATCTCATCCACATAAGGACAGTGCTCATAAAAATCTGCAAACTGACTATCGATAACAAGTGAAATGAGCGCTTTTGGATATTGCTCTCTCAAAATACGAAAAAATGGGCTAAGAAGGACAAGGTCTCCAATACCAAATGATCGAGATGACTCGCGAATTGAGTCGTTAAATCTCACCACAAGGATGGTCTTTGGGTCGCGTAGATCCGCGCTGTCAGCTAATCCTTTTTGGGAAGGCCTGCCGAGCAGCAATGTGATGGATCTGGGCCAGGAAATCATATGCGATGGACACTTTATTTCCCCGGCTCGACAAAGTCAACCTTCCAGAATTTTTTGCGGACAGCGCCGAGGAATTCGAAGAGTGACTCACTCTTCAAGACATAAAGCAGCATAAGCCCTGCCGCAGTGCCAAACACGCAGGCGAGCGCCCCCTGAAAGAATATGCCAATCGTTGTGTTGAGGTTGAACACGTAGGAAAAAATATTGAGTGAACCGTACGAAACAAGACCCACAGCAAATGCAGCCGAAATGCCTTCAAAGAGAGTCCGCGGAAGATTGCCGACAGAGGTGAGGTATTGCTTTCGCAGATCCACCCAATGCAACCAGGCATTGAGGAGCGTGCCGATCGAATATGCGAGCGGGAGCATGAGTACGGCAGCTTGCGGAATGTCCGGAACACGCATGACCGATTCGATAAAATAGCGGAACATCGGCATGGTTTGGAATGCATGCAAGAGTCCCCACGCAAGCGCAACGATAGTGATCGAGCAGAAGGCGTTGATGATGAGCGGAGTCTTTGTGTTGTGTGCGGCATAGAACGCTCGCACGGAAACCAAGATCATGTTCTGTGCGATAAGACCGATAGTAAAGAGGGCGAATGCTGCCGCAGTGAGCTTGGTGTCGTTCCAGGAAAACGCTCCTGAGCCAAGCGTCACACGCACAATCTGCGCGCGCACGACGATAAAGAGTGCGGATAGCGGAAGCGACCAGAAGATGATCTGCCGAAGCGCGGAGAGAATGCTGTGTTGCCATCGTTCCTTGTCCCCTTTTGCAAAAGCTTCCGCAAGAAGCGGAAACGAAGCAACCGCATACGAAATACCAATGATGCCCACTGGCGTCGTCTCCAAATTGAGCGAGAAATTGAAAATAGAGATGGAACCCGGAGAGAGCCTCGACGCCATCGCCAAGATCACCAGAAGTGCAATGCTGTTCATAGAAAGGCCAAGCGTGCGCGGGAGTGAAAGCGAGACGACTTGGCGGAGCGTGGAGTGCTCAAGGCGCGAAGCAAGCTTGGGTGTAAATCCAGCTTTGACGATGGTTGGAATCTGAATAAGGAGATGTGCAAGCGAACCGACAGCGACACCAATCGCAAGTCCATAAACGCCATAGCGCGGATACAAAAACAAAATGCCGAATACGATCCCAAGATTGTAAAAAATCGGCGAGAGCGAAAAGACCACAAACTTGCGCATCAGCTGAGTGACCGTGCCCAGCATGTTCGAAAGGCCCATGAATATCGGAGAGAGCAACATGATGCGGCTCACGCCGATCAATTGGCGCGTCTGCTCCGGAGAAAATCCCGGAGCGATCACATGAGCGAGCTTCGGCATGCAGAAAAACACCAAGACCGATACAAGCAGGAGCAGTAGAAAGAATCCGGAGAGCACTTCGTTCAAGAATTTGCGTGCAGCTTCCTTGCCATTGCCGTTCATGTGCTCGATCAAAAACGGCATGAGCACGGTGATCGAAGCAAGCGAGGCGATCGAAAGATAGATGAAGTCGGGCACGCGAAATGCAGCATAGTAGACATCGAGAAGCGGTCCTGGCCCGATCGTGTGCGCAAGCATGCGATCGCGGTAAAGCCCGATCAGTTGAGAAACGAGTGAGAAAACACCAAGAAGAATAGCGGCCTGATGCATGCCGCCTTCCCGTCCTTCCCCTTTGCGCATGAGTTGCAGAAGCTTTCGGATCATATGACGAAATTGATCAATTTCCCCGGAACGTATATCACTCGTTTTGGCTCTGATCCACCGAGAAATGCCTGCACTTTTTCTGAAGCGCGCGCAAACTCTTCTATTTCTTTTTGCGAAGCATCAGCAGCAACGGTCAAATGGTCGCGAACCTTGCTGTTGACCTGGATGACGATCGTCATCGTATCGGAGACAAGTTTGTTCGGATCGTATTTCGGCCAGCCGGAGAGATGGATTGATTTCTTTTCGCCGAGCTCGTGCCACAGTTCTTCGGCCACATGCGGAGCAAATGGCGCTAGGAGCTGCAGGAATTTTTTGAAGTCTGCGTCAGCTATCGCCTCAGCCTTTTCCATTTCATTCAAGCAGATCATCATCGAAGACACTGCAGTATTGAAACTAAAGCCGGCAATGTCTTCCGTTACTTTTTTTATGGCCTGATGAAGGGCGCGTTCGTATTCGGTATTTTTGATTTTTGATTTTACACCCTGCACCTTGGAGTGCAGTCGCCACACCCGCTCGATAAATCTTCGCGGGCCGATAATGCTGTCAGTCTGCCATGGCATGCTTGAATCAAACGGACCGATGAACATTTCATACAAGCGAAGCGTATCGGCTCCGTAGGTCTTCACGATATCATCCGGATTGATCACATTGCCCCAGCGCTTGCTCATCTTGCGTCCGTCGGAAGCAAGGATCATTCCCTGGTTGCGCAAAAGCTGGAATGGCTCCGCGGTTGGAACGAGCCCCAAATCAAACAAGAACTGATGCCAAAAGCGGGCATAGAGCAGATGTCCGGTCGAGTGTTCAGATCCGCCGACATACACATCCACTCCGCCATGCTTTTTTTTATCAAACCAGTATGCAAGCTCTTTTGGATCGGCAAATTGTTTTTTGTTCTTTGGATCTGTATAGCGCAAGAAATACCATGAGCTTCCTGCCCAGCCCGGCATAGTGTTGGTCTCATACCCTCCCTTCGTCCAAGCAGGAACTCCGGCAAGAGGGCTCTCTCCCGTACCACTTGGCTCATAGCTTTTTACGTTTGGCAGTTCGAGCGGCAATTTATTTTCCGGAACCTCATGAATGATACCTTCTTTGTCTTTTGAAAGCGGGATCGGCTCGCCCCAGTAGCGCTGACGCGCAAAAACCGCATCGCGCATTTGATACGCGATCTTCCCTTCTTCTTCCGATCTTCCGATCCAGTTTTTCTGCACTTCTTTTATGTGCGAAGGCCAATCGAGTCCATCAAGACCCGCGAGCAGCCGGTCGGCATAGGCAGTGATTCGCATGAACCATTGGCGCATAGTCTTTTTTTCTACAGGATGTCCTCCGCGTTCGGAGACTGGGCCGTTCGGTCCGTCGACGATCTCATCGTTTGCAAGCACAGTGCCAAGCGCCGGACACCAATTCACCTCCGAATGTCCCTCGTATGCCAAGCGGTAGCGCATGAGTACGGTCTGCTGTTCCAGTTCGGACATATCCTTCCACTCTCCCGCAGAAAAATCAGCTCCTCCCTTTTTTGCAAATGTCTTTGCAAGCTCGGCGATCGGACGAGCCATACTTTTTTGAGGATCGAACCATGACTCATAGAGTTTTTCGAATATCCATTGCGTCCATTTGTAGTATTCGGGATCAGTCGTGTTTATCTTGCGTGACCAGTCAAAGGAAAGACCGAGAATGGAAAGCTGGCGCTCGAATGTTTTTACGTTTTCGAGCACTGCCTTGCGCGGATGGATCTTGTTTGCGATCGCATATTGTTCCGCAGGCAATCCAAAGGCGTCGTACCCCATCGGGTGCAGAACATTGAATCCTTCCATGCGCATTTTGCGCGCTACTACATCGGAGCCGATATATCCGCGCGGATGACCAACGTGCAAGCCCGCTCCGGATGGGTACGGAAACATATCAAGCACGTAAAACGGCTTTTTTCCTTTGGCCTGCTTTGCGGAAAGCGTTTTATACGTCTTCTTCGCCCCCCACTCTTTCTGCCATTTTTTTTCGATTTTGCCGTGGTCGTATACCTTCATCCGTTTTACTTAGCGCTCTTTCTTAGTGCAAGATAAATCAAAGCCCCAAGCGCCATCGCAAGAATGATGACCTTAAACAGATTATCTGCATCGCTCCAGTAACGCATCGAGGCGATGATGATAGAGAGCACTCCGCCCCAAGAGAACGCGAGCGAGAGAATGACATTTGCAAACGCTGCAGCAAGCGCCAGAGAGATGACGCCGAGTACTACGAGAATGATGAATACGGTGCGACTGTACGCCTTTGTCGCAGCGGTGAATTCCATCTGCTTGGTGTAATTCGGATCGCAGTAACCGACAGAGGGAGCGGTCTTCATTCCGGCGACCGGTTCTGGAGTCTGATACCGAGTATCCGGATCGGTCCACTGTCCGCCCACCTTCAAACAATCTTCTTTGTTGGTGATCGGCTCAACCACTTGCGTCGTTGGGAAATAATTTTCGTACTGCGGAGATTTGTACACGAGAGAGATCGCATAATTGAAGAACAAATTCAGCACCACGACGATCGCGATAACCATTGCCCATTTTGTAAATCCGCTGCCTTTTTTTGCCTGAGTTATTTGAGTATCCATAGACCCATAGTATAATAGATAGCGTTTCCGTTCAACTAGCCTTATTTTCAAATGATTGCACGAAAAAATCGCCGCACGCGGCTCCAAACCGAACCCTTGCTTGAGTATGTTTCCATGCGCGCCACGCGCTGGATCGGCTCGCCTGCATCGCTCGTATTCCATACGGCGATGTTCATCATTTCATTCCTGTTGTATTTCCTCGGAGTACCGTTCAACACCATTCTCCTCGTACTGACGACCGTGGTTTCGCTCGAAGCCATCTATCTTTCAATATTCATCCAGATGAGTGTCAATCGCCAAGCGAAGCAGCTTGAAGAAGTTTCGGAAGACGTGGAGGAAATTCAAGAGGATGTGGAAGAGATCCAAGAAGACATCGACGAAATTCAGGAAGATGTGGACGAGATCCAAGAGGACGTAGAAGACATTCAGGAGGAAGACGAACAAGAAACAAAAGAAGAACTCGCCGAGCGAGAAGTGCTCGAACGCATAGAATTTTCTTTGAAATCACTCGGTGAAGAGATCGCCGAAATGCGCCGAAGAAATATCAAATAAAAAAACTACTTCCGGAGTATCACCGGAATGCCTGAGACAAGCGAGACGATCGTGGACGGTTTGGCATTTTTGGTCCCTCCAGGCAGATAAAAATCCACTGCATCTTTAAAATATGCTTTTGCCTCAGCAATCGTATGGGCAGGTTCTTTACCTTGTGGATTTGCCGATGGC
The DNA here is from genome assembly GCA_023267415.1 of Candidatus Nomurabacteria bacterium. GTDB lineage: Bacteria > Patescibacteriota > Minisyncoccia > Phycocordibacterales > UBA9973 > CAITQP01. The sequence goes on along the minus strand of JAHFNM010000028.1, from coordinate 1,043 downwards.
GCCACGAGCGGGCCAGTTTGTTTCAAGAGATCGTGGATAGCTGTATTTTTTGGCATTCGAAATGCGATTGAGTTTGTCCCGCGATGCAAGTACTCGAATTTTTTGAGCGGACACGGAATTATTACGGAGACGGGACCTGGCCAAGCCGAAGTCAAAAATTCGGCTTGGCCGAGGGTGAGTTTGATGCCAAACAATGCCAAGTCCGAGATTTGGGAGATGAGCACAATGAACGGCTTGCTTTCGTCGCGCCCCTTGGCCGCATAGATGCGCGCAACGGCTTTCTTTGAAAGAGCGCTACCCACGATGCCGTAGAGCGTATCGGTCGGAATGACACCGACCCCGTCGCGAATAAGGATATTTTCAGGCGATTCCTTCTGCATGCGATTATCCTAGCATAAAAAAGCACCCGCAAACTATGTTTGCGGGTGCACACTTATTTTCTTTTCCACGACTCTTTTGGGAGATCTACAATCCCCACCAAAAGCTTGTTGTACAGAATGTTGAGCAATTGCGCACGAGAATGGTCCAAGTGGAATCCTTCTCCGAACAAATACGTGCCGACCACTGCGTCCTGCCAATCATAATAAAATACAGTACTCAACACTTGATGCCGGGCGTTTGCAATCAGTACGCAGTAATATGAAGTGCGGGGCCAAGGAAAGACATAGATAGTGTCTTCAACCACCACGACATGCGCAGCCGTATCTTTCGTGTACGGATTAAGCCAAGGAACGTCCTTGTTTTCGTATTTGCTTATTTCCCTGTGCAAAAAACCAAAGACGGTATCAAGAAAGAGCACTGCACTCTTTGCATAGAAGTCACCTCTATGCAGGACATCATTGGCGCGAAGGCGTTCGTTTATGTGCGGAACGCGCGAATGCTGAGCATTTGCAGCAAAGACAAGTAGCAATCCAACGATCAAGAAAAATTGTTTTTTCATTATGCATTTATTTAAAGGTATGAAAATCTATATGTGTATCAAAAACAAAATACCATTAAATATGGTGTAAGTCAATGTTTGGCAATGCAATAAAAAAACCGCT
>JAHFNM010000027.1 GCA_023267415.1 Candidatus Nomurabacteria bacterium | reverse complement strand
TTGCGGCGTGGTTCGATTTTGTATTGTCGCGCTCGGATTGGTTCGTTTTTTGAAAAGATTCTTTTTACGTTCGATCTTCACTTCTCGATCACGATGCGTTAGATCAGGCATTTCGTCCGGCATCCACTGTACTTTGATCACTGTTTTTCCGTCTTGAAGCACGGTATTTTCTACAGGGTGGAGTGGAATGAGCGTTTGAGCTCTCACACGAATAAGTTCGTCTTGAATTTCTTTCTTTATTTGAGAGACTTCCTTCATTACCAGCTCGTCTCCTTGGAATACCTGTCCTCCACCCGCGACCTGATCGGCGTTGAATGAATAGACAGTAAATGTTTCTTTTCCGGGTTGCGTTACAGTGAGATTAAGCACATTTTTGTCGAGTTCGGTGAGAGAAGAATAATTTTGACCCGAAACTGTAAAGGTGGTTGTCTGGCCTGGAATTTTTTTGATTGAAGCAATGATCTTTCCAAAATTTGGATGTTCAGCTTTGCGTTCTTGTGCTGGTGCAGCAGGGCGACCAATCGAATTGATGATATATTCCGTTGCTGTATTACCTTTCCATAGTTGGATCACATACGGATCTTGAGAACCTTCTCTTTCGGTATTTTTTATATATTTATCCAAAGCACCCGGAACCTCTTTGAATGCATCCCATAGAGTTGGATCTATTTTTTTCCAAAGGAAGTATGGCATGTTTTTATACCCGTCGATATCTTTCACTCGATATTCGTGGATATTCCAGCCTTCTTTTTTGAATCCACCTTTTCTAACAGTCATGGTTCTGTCTATTGGATCAAAATTCCATCCTTCCGGCACAGGAATATGCTCGCCTCTCTCCATTTGATTGAGTGGGATTTTGTTGAAGTAGAAAGCGCTATCAGTTGATGATGCGGGACTAAATACGATCGGTTCTCGTGTAGGTTTTGTTGGCTTGATAGGTGAGGCAATGGATTCTGGTCGTGTCACTGCAACAGTTTCTTTTGGAGAAACGATTGCCTCAGTTTTTGCCGATCCTGTATTTTTTTCAACGGAACTCGTTGCCTGGTTGGTGTTTTTTTTCTCCGGCATCGGAGTGATTTTTATTTCCGGAGTAGTGCCTTCAGGATTTCCATTTTTGTCCGTATACACAAGTTTAATGCCATGTGTTGTCGTTGTTGTATTGTTTTTTTCAGCTCCAGGACTAAAGCGTCCAGTCGCCTCCGGTGCGATGGTTGGTGCGGGTGCGAGGCCTCCAGGGATTTGCGGACCGCGGGCGAGTTCGCTTGCGGGGATTTCCTGCGTCGGGGTTTTCTTCTTTTGCTCTCGCTCTTTGTCGCGGAGGTCGGCTTTGCGTACCGCATCCATAAGCTTTGATTCTTCTTTTACCGGCGTGGCCTCAAGCGTTTTTACTGGAAGGATCGTGGCAGGCTCGATGCGGATCTTTTCCACTGATGCCTGCGGAGCTTTTTCCGTATCAGCAGCCGGTGTTGCAGCAGTATCAGCCGAAGCGATGACGCTTGTTCCCGGAATCTCCATTGATCGCTCGTTGATCACACCCTTCATCAATTCGGTTTCGAATGTATCAGCCTGGCTTGGAGCATTGTTTTGAACTGTGTCTGCTGTCGGCGCTGTTTGTTTGGCTGCAGGTTTTGCTTTTTGAGTTCGCGCAAATGTTTCTGCAAAGACCGTCGTGTCGGTTTTTGGCGGCACAGCTTGCTCAGTTTTGGCCTGAGTTACGGTCTCGATCTTTGGAGCGGTTTTGCTCGGAGCACTGCTATTTTTCTGCTTGCCGTCGCCGAAGAGCGAGCCGATCATGGTGGCGTAGATCAATGCGCGTTTGAAAAAACTCTTTCGGTTGGCTTTTTTCTCTGCTTTTTCTTGGGCAGCCTTCGCTTTGTTTTCTCTATGGTGCTCACGGAGGATCTCAAGCTGTATCTTGTCGATGCCAAGCGGAGCGAGAAGTTCGGGTTTGTTCAGTCCAGATTCAAAATATGCATGCAGCGCATCCTCGGTTGCCTTCTCTGCCATAAACGGCATATCGTAGATTTCAGCTTGCTTCGGTTCTTTTACCGCCAGCGTCTTCCAATAGTTATTTCTTTCAACATATGACAAAACATCTCTCTCTGCTTGAGAAATTGTTTCTTCATTTTTTTGTTTCGGTTCGTCGCGTTCGCCTGCGCCGTGGGCGAGCATCAATTTTCCTGGACGCTCATCGCGGTAGCTTTCGGCCAGTGTCTGCTGCTGCAGTTTTTTATTCTTTTCTGCACGCGCCTCCCGCACTACTTTTTCCGTGATCTCAGCGGGTCTGCTATACAGCCACTTGCTGATCTTCCGATTGAACCAGCTTGATTCAAGTTTGTCGTATGAAGAGAGCGGAGGTACGGCCGCAGGCTGCTCTTTTTGCATGGCAGGCTGGGCTGAGGCGATTGTCTGCTCTTTTTCGGGGAAGACGCTTGTGTCCGTTGGGCGATATTTCCTGAACTGGTTCATGAGATGATCCACTTCATCTTCAGTAAACAATCCGATGCCAGGATGTGTTTCTGCTTCCTTTTGGATTTTGTCGAGTTCTACAAGAGTCTGCGCCATTGTCTTGTTTGTGGTCTCGGTCAATAATAGGTATTTTGCCAGTAGGCGCTCTATCTCGGCTTTTGCTATGAGCTTTTGGGCGCGGAGGTTTCGAGCCTCGGATTCTTTGGGGTCAAAGACGCTCTGCGGGGCGCCGGTAGGCGCCCCGCCTTTTTGTTCAATGTGTTTGAGTTCTTCCATACGATATGGTTTTAGTAAAAATGGAACAAAGTATACATACTGTCAACACTGTGGTTTTGTGGAAAATACCCGTTGACTCCCTCTTTGGGAGTGCTACGCTTAAGAGGCATAGATACGTTCTATATTATAGTACTATGCTTTCCGAAAGGCTATTGTTCATAAAACCGTTGTTTTGCAATCGTTTTAGCGAACCTCCCGTATGATCGTAACGGCCTCGATAATAAAAACCTTGAATTGTAAGGGTTTTGTGTGAATGTTATCTTCAGGCCACTTGAAACAGCCTTATTAAACCCCCTCAAAAAGAATATCCGCCTTGTAAAACAACGGTTTTACCGGCGGAAGGACATAGTTTTGCTCAAAGGACAGGGAAAGGCCGCTCTTTTGTTGCGGTTCTTGGCTTTGTTTCCCTATTGCCGCTCATGATGCCGCTCTCGGCTTCGGCGTCGGTTTTTTCCGGATTTATTAACGGAGCGAGCGCCAGTGCGGCAGACGGAAGCTCGAATTCTTCTTCAAACTCGCAAAACATGCCGCTTGGCGTATCTTCCATTGGTCCCGGAATGGTTGGCGGATCGACTTCAGGAGACGTCGTCATCAACAACTCCTCCCTCACCCCAAGCATCGGCCCGGTCGGCAATTCTGCCGAGGCAGACCAGTCTTCCGATCAAGGAGGCTATATCAATGTATATACTGTGCACGCCGGAGATACATTCAAGAGTATTTCCGTCATGTTTGACGTGACGCCGGCTACAATCATGTGGGCCAACGACCTTACTGCCACGACAAAACTGAAGGAAGGTATGATCCTTACCATCCCATCGATCTCCGGACGCCTCATTACCGTCAAAAAAGGCGACACGCTACTAACCCTTGCCAAAAGATATGGCGTTGATGCGACTACGATCGCTCTTTCAAACGAAATGACTCTCGACGATCAGCTCAATGTGGGCGACATGCTCATCATTCCTGATGAAAAGCTTGCTTCGCCGGCAGATACCAAAGGCACGACAAAGTCCACTCCGGTCAAAAAACCAGCTGCTCGCTCGACTGCACGACCAAGCGCCGGCGATTATTTCATCTATCCTCTTCCGGTTGCTGTTTCGCATTTTGTACAAAACCTTCATGGAAACTGCGGATGTGGCATCGACATTGGCGCTCCGAAAGGCACCCCTATCTATGCCGTTGCCGATGGCTCAGTAGTTGTTGCAAAATCCGGAGGATACAACGCTGGTTGGGGAACATATGTTGTGATCAACCATACGCTTCCAAACGGACTCCATGCCCAGACACTCTCTGCTCACATGTCATCGCTCGTCGCGCAAGTCGGACAGACGGTTCATCAGGGTGACGTCATCGGCTACGTCGGCACCACCGGACTTTCCACCGGCCCGCATTTGCATATCGAAGTTTCCGGAGTTTCGAATCCATTCTCCGATCCGAAGTATGGAAGGTAAATTATAAAAAACAAAAACTGCTCGGTTCGCAAATGCGAACCGAGCAGTTTTTGTTTTAGGCGATGTTCTCGATTTGTGGACGGTAGCGGATTGCTTCGAGGATGTGATCTTTTGTTATCTCCTCGCTGCCATCGAGGTCGGCGATGGTGCGGGCAAGTTTTTGCGTGCGGTGATATGCACGCGCGGAAAGACCAAGACGAGTGGCCGAATCATTCAACACTTTTTCTGCTTCCGGCGAGAGTGGCGCGATGATCGGCAAGTCTTTGCCTTTGAGTTCGCCGTTTTGCTTTTGTTGCAATCCGAGCGCACGGCAGCGGCCGAACGCCCGCTGCCGTGCTTCCTCGACTGTCGCTTGAATTTTTTCCGACTGCGCTTCTCCTCCGCCGCCTGCGAGTTTGTCATATCCGATCTCTCCCACATACAGTGCGATGTCGATGCGATCAAGAAGCGGACCGGAAAGTTTTCGGCGATACCTCACCAAGTCGCTGGCAGTGCACGAACACATTTTTGTTTTGGAACCTTTAAATCCGCACGGACACGGATTCATTGCAGCGACAAAAAGAAATTGTGCGGGAAAGACCGCGGTCCCCTTCGACCGAGAAATGGAAACAAAATGTTCTTCAAGCGGTTCGCGTAAACTCTCGATGACACGACGGTCGAATTCCGGAAACTCATCGCAGAACAATACTCCGCGATGCGCGAGTGTTATCTCTCCGGGCTTTGGAAATGTTCCGCCGCCGATTATCGATACATACGATGACGTGTGATGCGGAGCGCGAAATGGTGCACATGATTGCAGACCGGTGATATGTTTTCCGCCAGCGATCGAATGGATCGCGGTGACTTCCATCGCATCGCTTTGCGAGAGCGGCGGCAAAATTCCGGCGAGTGCGCGGGCGAGCATTGTCTTTCCTGAACCCGGTGGTCCGTACATGATGATGTTGTGTCCGCCGGCAGCGGCAATGAGGAGTCCTCGTTTCGCAGAATCTTGCCCGATGATGTCACCGAAATCCGTTTCGGGTTTTATAAATGTCTCAGCCTTCTTTTCATTTTGATATGGTTCGATCTTATTACCGTTTCCATTTCGATTTTTTCTTTTATCAAGATGGTTCACCAATTCGTGAAGCGATGCGACGGGAAACACAACGAGCTCTTGCACGAGCGCTGCTTCGGCTGCGCTTTCAGTCGGCATGTAGATTTGTTTGAATCCTTCGCGCGCCGCCGAGATTGCGATCGCCAAAATTCCGCGCACGGGTCGCACCGATCCGTCCAGGGCAAGCTCGCCGACGAACAGCGAGCGGTCCAGATTTTCGGTGGCCAATCCTTCGGCAATGAGGTAGCCGAGCGCGATGGAGAGATCGAAATGAGATCCTTCTTTTTTCAGATCGGCCGGAGAGAGTGAGACAACGGTCTTTTGGTTTTTGGCTTTGGGTGATTCGTAGCCGGAATTTTTTAGCGCCGATCCCACGCGGTCGCGAGCCTCATCCACCGCCCGGTCGCCGAGTCCGACGATTGTGAAATTGTTCAGCCCTCGCGATGTATCTATCTCCACGGAAACGATCCTCCCGGAGAGGAGTTCTGTCTGCGCTGAAAATACGCGAGCGAAGGCCATAGATAAGTTGAAAGCGATGCACTATGAGTATCTCAAAAAAATGTTAAAGGAATTCTAAACTTCACCGTGAAACGCCCATCCTTGCTAGCAAGGATGGGCGTTTAGAGAACGAATCGTATAGGAATACTAGGCTTCCAGGTGTGCGATACAGGTTTCTGCTGCAGGGTTTGCTTGGAGGCGGGCTTCTTCGATCGGTCCGTGGCACACTCGGCATTTTCCGAATGTCCCGTCTTCTATCCGGGCGAGGGCCGCTTCTACTTGTGAAAGCTTGGCTTCGAGCGGAGTGATGAGCGCGCTCTTTTCTTCAAAATCTTCAAAGCGGTCGGCGTTGCTGTTTGGATCGGCTGTCTCGCCTTCCGTGTTCTCGGCCGTTACTTCCCATTCATGGCTCTTCGGGTCGCGGTTGCCGAGTCCGGCAAGTTCGCCCATCAGCACAGCTTTCTCTTCTTCAAGTTTGTGTTTGTAGTCGGTGGTCATACCCCCAATATATCACAGATGAGCCCTTCGTTTCTAGACTCAGTTTAAGGCCTACAGTCTGCCGACCACAGCAGTAAGCGTCTTTGGGTCGGTGCTGATGAAGATCTCGTTTTCGTTCAAGAACGAGTAAAAGAGAATCGGTTTTTTGTTCGCATCGAGGACGGCGCGTGCGTCGTGGTTTTCAATCACCGTGTCGCTCCATTTTGCATCGAGTGCTTTTGCGTTTGCGCCGGTCACATCAACTGCATAGAGTGGTGCCAAGTCGCTCAATATATATGGTTCCCATGCGAGCATTCCGGAGAGCAGGAAATCATGCGCTGTGCCGCGAATGATAAGGAATAAACTATCTTGATTGTAGAGATAGGTGCCGAGCATGTACTCTGGAGAAAGCGAACGCAGAAAATCTGCCGGTGCATGCGTTGCTCCGATCGTCGTCAAAAACTGCGATGATGGGCTGCGTGTGGTTCCTTGTGCGATGACGATATTTTTTATCGTGCCAGACTGGATGTTCGGAGCAGCGACGATCGCATTTATCGCAGTGATGAGATCCGATGACTGCATCGTGCTTGTGTCGATCGTCTGCGAATTTTCAGAGAATACGATTGATGACGGTGCCGCAGGCGTGACAGGTGTTATGATGCTCGCGCTTTTTTTGTAGGAGTATGTCCACACAAGTCCGGCGATGCAGGCAGCGACGATGAGAATTCCCGCGATCGTGAAGATCATGTTTTTGCGCGAAGTGATGGAAACCTCCTGATACTCTCTCTGCTGCTTTTCATTTTCGGCGATTGCGATGCGAACGACCGATCCGCCCTTCTCGCGCACTGCATCGGCTAGATCGGAATTGAATGTTCGCACCGGTTGGATGTGGCTGTTGTATTTGGCGATGTGCGCATCCTTTTCAGCGTGTGGAGTGATCGCCGGCATTGGTGTCGGAATCGGCGCATTGATGTCGATTGGTTCTGTTGGTTCCATATAAAAATAATACCATAAAAGAAAAAGCTGGTTCGCATATGCGAACCAGCTTTGAAATAAGAATCTTTTATCACCAGTCTTCGTCGTATGCGTGCACACTGGTTGTAGTTTTATTTTTTCTTGAAAAACCACGAGCGAATTTTTTAGGCCATGATTTGTTCTGTCGAACAACAAGCAATAGTGCGATCGCTACTGTTGTGAGAGAAACGACCCAACAGACATGTTTTGGAAAAAGCACAGTATCTAATGAGCAAAAGCTTCCCAAAAATAAGCCACCGCACCCAAATGTCGCTGCGGTGAAAGTCCAATCACCTTCATCCAAAGTTCTCCTGAACAGCAGTGTGGCCACAATGACTAAAATACCGAAAAGAAAGAGTCCTAAATCCGAATTCCATTTGCGTCCGTTGCTATCTTTAACCCATGAAACAATTTTGTTTTTCTGGGCGTCATAATGAGCAAACATCATGTGCTTTATAGTCTTGGGTTTGAAGAATTCAGAAACAGAAGAAATCTTTTGGACGTTTTCATCCGTTCTAATAAACGTATCCTTGCCGGGATTTTTTGTCATGCTGACCACTGCATGATATGCCGGTCCGTCAGTATGCTCGACGCGGGTATTTTTTGAATACGCGATCGAATCCACCAGATACAAGGTTTTTTGCCGTAACTTCGCACCTTTATACCAAGCAACATTCCATACGAGAAGAAATGTGTCAGTCCCAGTTTTGCTTTCATAGAATTGGTACTCTTGGTTCTCGTCAGAAATTATTTTGACAGGCTCTTGGCTGTTTGCGAAGAGCGGTAAAAGAAGGAGTGATATCAGTATTCTTTTCATAAAAGTTGTTTAAGAGCGTGAGCAAAATTTTTCTTAAATCTACAGCATTTCAGTGTTTTGTCAAATAAAAAACGGTTTTCACAATGTGAAAACCGTTTTAGTTACATAAGAATACTTGCTTTGTTTTAGACGATAAATTCAATTTCTGCTAAAAAATCCGGAACCCAAAAGTCGTCAAACCAGTACAGAATTGCCTGATATGCCTTTTTGGTTATAGTCTCCACTTCCTTAATATCGACCTCGTTTGTGTGGTCGGCTTTCTCGAGTATCTCGGCGAGGTTTTGGATGTACCACTCAACGCATTCCATAAACGATGCTTCGCGAAGGCTGCCAAACGATTCTACTGGAATGAGTGCGGCCATTTCTTGTGTAGTAGGGATTGAAATTAGAGAAACACCCATATCGCCAATCCCTGTTCTTCCAAGTATCGAAATTATTTCAACGATTATCGTTAGGTTGGCTCGTTTGAACTCAGCATCCTGAGGTTTTAGTTTGTTATCTGGTGCGGAAAGATATTGAAGCTTTCTAATATTCTGTTTTTCGACAATGACTTGCAGACCCAGTTTGTTCGCTGACATAATCAGGTGTAGTAAGCCATGTTTAAAAGCAAATATCTGTTTTTCAGTAATTGTTGCCTTTAATAACGCAGGATATTTTTCCCCGTTATAGATGTATTTCGCGTGAATATGGCGAAATGCTGCTGTGAAGTTTTTAATACTCATATGTCTAATTTTTTCTTAAATCTACAGCATTTCAGTGTTTTGTCAACAATCAAAAAACCGCTTCAGATGAAGCGGTTTTTTAGAGGCAATGTCTAGGCCTTTGGTGTTTCAGGCGTTGCTGGTTTTGGAAAAAAGTCTGGCTTTGCGGCTTTGATCGAAAGTGAGATGCGTCCGCGTTCGAGGTCTACGCCTACGACTTTGACCGGCACCTTCATTCCTTCTTTGACCAGGTCAGTGACTTTGTTCACGCGCCATGGAGCGAGTTCGGAAATGTGAACCATTCCATCAGCCGAAGAGCTGATCTTAACGATCGCACCGACTTCAAGGATCTTGACCACTTCCCCTTCCATCTCTTCCCCGATCTTGTACTCGTGCGTCATTTCCTGGACGATGACGAGCGCTGCGTCTGCGGCGCCGTTCTTGCCGGTGATGTACACAGTTCCATCGTCCTCGATCGTGAGTTCGGCACCGGTCTTTTCGCGGATAGCTTTGATGGTCTTTCCACCAGATCCGATGACTCCGCCGATCTGGTCAGGGCGAATGTGCATGACCAAGATCTTCGGCGCGGTTGGCGAGATGTCTGCGCGAGGAGCCGCGATCTCCTTTTCGATCGCATCGAGGATCTGAAGTCGTCCGGCCTTGGCCTGGATCATTGCATCTTTGAGAGCTTGCACGGGTACACCGCCCACTTTGATGTCGAGCTGGATGGCAGTGATTCCGTTTCGCGTTCCGGCGACTTTGAAGTCCATGTCGCCGTGATGGTCTTCCGGTCCCTGAATGTCGGAGATGATCTTGTACTCTGTCGGGTTCTCAACGTTGAGAATGAGTCCCATCGCAAGTCCTGCGACCGGGCGCTTCATTGGTACGCCGCCGTCCATGAGTGCGAGCGTTGCTGCACAGATCGATGCCTGTGAGGTGGATCCGTTTGATGCAGTCGATTCGGATACTACGCGAATGGTGTAAGGAAAATCCATCTTGTCTGGAATCATTGGATATAGTGCTTTTTCGGCGAGGAATCCATGTCCCATTTCGCAGCGGTTGATGCCACCAAAGCGTCCTGTCTCCCCCACCGAATATCCAGGGAAGTTGTAGTGATGTGTGAAGCGCTTGGTTCCG
>JAHFNM010000026.1 GCA_023267415.1 Candidatus Nomurabacteria bacterium | reverse complement strand
CGCGAAACAATTCCTCGATCTTCTCGACTTCCACACCTTCCTTAAAATGCTTTTGTGGCAGCGTAAAAGTGATCGGTGCGTCTCGGCGGATAGTGGCAAGTGTCTTCGAAAAGAGTGCTTCTTCCTCGCCGTTCTTCAAGAGTTCGACAATGCGGGGCTTCACCACAGCGGCGACTTTGGCCTCGTCTTTCTTCAGGGTTTTGTACATGCTTTCAATCGAACCAAAGGAGAGAATGAGGTCGGTGGCCGTTTTTTCTCCAATGCCTGCAATGCCCACGATATTGTCCGACGGATCGCCGCGCAAGCCTTTGTAGTCAGGCAAGAGCTTCGGCTCAAAACCGAAGCGGGCTTTGACCGCATCCTCGTCGTACATAATGGTATCGTTCAATCCTTTCTTCAAAGTGAAGACTTGAACCTTTTTGTCGTCCACAAGCTGGAGCGTATCCATATCGCCCGAAGCTATGACGATGTTCGTATTCTTGTCCCCTTTCAATTGTTCGGTGATAGTTCCCAGGATATCGTCGGCTTCAAATCCGGGCGCATCGTACATGGGAATATTGAATGCCGTAAAAATATCTCGCGAACGAATGATCTGCGATACAAGATTCTCGTCGACTTTGGCTCGTGTACCTTTGTACGCCTCATAGGCTTCGTGGCGAAACGTCTTCTGCGGAAGGTCGTAGCAAGCCACGATATAGTCGGGCTTCAGGTCGGTCACGATCTTCATGAGCATGGCGCAGATGCCGTAAAGGGCCCCCGTAGGCACTCCGGCCGAGTTCGAAAACTCAGGCATAGCATGGTAGGCACGGTGGATGATGGCATGGGCATCGAGCAGAATCAGGCGCATCTTCTGTTCTTTTTCTTTCTTGGGCTTTGGGGTCTTTGGGGTCTTTGGAGTCTTTTCGGGCATATGCCAAAGTATACCATTAGATAAAAAGCTTTATTCCTATTGACAAAATTGATGGAATGGCAATAATAGTACTGAAATTTGTTGATTGATTATCTTTCGTTCGATCTTCCGCGAACAAGGGATAATCAATCAACTACGACTATGAGCACCTTAAAATTGGACCTTCGGTACAATTCTTCGAAATCCTACTTCGATCTGTATCGCACGGGGGCCGTAAATACTATGACTCCGCCAAAACAAAAACGAATTCCTTATGCATTGACGCATATGGCGCTAATTGCCCCAATGTTGTTTGTATTTGCATGCTGGTTTGGCTATTATTTTGATCCGGAAAAAGCAAAGGAATTTGCCTTCTTGCTCGGGGGATTTACACCAACCCTGTATGCGCTATTTACAACATTCCTGCAAAGAAAAACTGCCGGGCATGGATTGGGTTTTGTAACACTGAACGGCTTCGGCTTCTCTCCCCTGACGAGCTTTGTCACGATTGGTATGTTTGTCCTGGCTCTTGCGATCTATTTTATTTCGCTCGCGCTCCGATATGAGCGCTGGGAAATATACGGGTTCTGCATCATTATCGCCCTTATGCTTTCCACCATCAGCTGGAAATGCCGCTACTATTATATAAGCTGGCACGGGAGCGAAGACGACGCAAGAGTAGATTTCGAAGATTATGCCTTCGGCAAAGACGATATGAATCGTTACATGGAAGAACTGAGAAAACGAAAATTGATACTCTGATCAGTATCAGAACATCACAAAAGCTGCACTAAGTGCAGCTTTTTTATATCTCCATTTCCCGCTCGTCTTCGCTTTTGTGCGAAAGCGATATGCGATGCGCATGCTCGGGAATGATCCCCAGCACTCGCTCGGGCCATTCGATAAGGATGAGATTCTTGGGATCGGCGAGAAGCTCGGCCCAGCCGAGCTTCTCGAGCTCAGCTTCCGAGTTGAGGCGGTAGGCGTCGATGTGGATCAAAAAATCATATCGCGCATCTTGTATCGCATAGCGCTTCATGATGACAAATGTCGGAGAGATGACGTTTTCAGAAACACCAAGCTCGCGAGCAATTGCCTGTGTGAGTGTGGTCTTCCCTGCCCCAAGATCGCCGGAGAGCGCGACTACTGTCGCGCTCTCGTTTTGCTCAAGGGAAGCAAGGAGTTCTTTGGCGATTTCCGTTATTTGGTTTTTGGAAAATGTTTTTTTCATATTCTATCCAGATACTAACATGCCCCGCTTTCCGAGGGAAAGCGGGGCATGCATATTTCATGGATTCCGGATCAAGTCCGGAATGACACAAAGCTTAGTGAGGCAAGTTGCTGTTTGGGTATCCGTTGTTGTTCACCGGTCCGCGGCCGCCTGGTGCATTGTCATAATGAACATGCGTCACCGGCTGGGCTGCGATCTTCGCAGCATTTGCGCGATGGTAGAAGTAGCGAGCGATGAGGATCAAGATAAGGATGAGCAAGAGAAGGATGATCCATCCGAGGAGCGAGTTTGGCCAGAATCCCGTTCCGAAGAGCGCGAGACCGCCAAGGTTGTTGCTGCGGATACTATCGAGGTCGTACGCGATCGCAGTGTCCTGAGCCTTGCTTGGAGTAGTAAAGGCAAGGGTTGCCGTCGCCAAGAGGTTGTTGCCTGTGAGCACGCTCGCATCAGCAATAGCCTGGATAGTGATCACACCCTGCTGTCCTGGAGTAAGAGTACCGAGGACTGCAGTGACGTTATTGCTCGTAGTGAGCACTCCCTGCGACGACTGTCGGAAGGTAACGCCCGTAGGCAAGATCACATTAAGGGTTGCATTGTTGAGGTTCACACCAGAGATGTTCTGGTAGTTGATCGTGTAGACAAGGAAGTCTCCTGGTCCAACGCTCTGAGTAGCATCGTCAATCGAAAGAGAGACGAATGCTGATCCGCCGCCAGTACCCACAACGCGGGTAATGATGACCGGTCCGCCATTGTCTACTCCAGGAGTAGTGAATGGAACGATCGATCCAGGAAATACCTGTCCGTTCGCGTTACCAACGATGCGGAAGTAATAGGTCGTGTTTGGCGATGTGTTGATCGTGTCGAAGTAATTCGTCACAACATTGCCTGCGACAACCTGGTCGTTCGTGCGGAGTCCAAGAGCGGTCGAAGTTCCGTACTCAAAGTGAGCAGTCACTCCAGTCGTTCCCTGCGGTGCCGTTACGATACCGTTGAGGCGAGCTGAGTTTGAAGTAATGTTCGTAGCGATCGTGGTGATAGCGCTGATGTTTCCTCCGTTCGTAGTGAATGAGAGAATTCCGCCGTAACCCAAACCAAATGTGTTTGATCCGATGAGCTGGAAGTAGTAAGTGGTGTTTGGCTGAAGGTTTGAAACATATGAGAGAACTCCACCTGCAGTTCCGCTCATAGTCTGGCTTGGAGTCTGGTTATTCATCGAATACTGGCTCGTGCCGTACTGGAAGTAATAGGTTGAATAGTTGTTGTTCGTACAGTTGTAGTACGGATATACACAGGCAGTGTTTGCGCTGATGTAACCATTCAATGTTGCAGAGGTTGTTGAGATGTTTGTTGCAGCGTTCGTTGTGACGACAGGCACGGTTCCATTAGCGTTCGTCGAGATCGTTACGCTCTGGTTTACATTGTTCGTTCCGCCGGCGACAAGATTGAATACTGTCGTTCCGTAAATAGGAGGAGTCTGGATTGATCCTGAAAGATTGGTCGCAAGTGTTCCTGTCGGTCCTGAGATCGTGAGGTATGTACAACCGGTGCTGTACCAGTTGAGGGTTGCGGTCGATCCTGAAGGGACCTGGGTCTGCGATGCGGTGAGGCTTGCAGTACAGTAATTCGAGCTAGTCGTGCTGACACTTGTGGTCGCAGTCGCAGTGTTCGTACCGTTCGTCGCAGTCATGGTGTAAGTCGTTGGACCAAAAACACCACCGGTGTATGTTGAACCAGAGAGGACCTGTGAAAGCGTCGATGTCGAGTAAGAGACATTCGAACCAGTGACTGTCATGCTCGTACAGTTGTTCGTCGTCCATGAAAGCATCACAGTCGATCCCGAAGAAACCTGTGTCTGCGAAGGAGTGAATCCGGTGATCGCACATTGTGCAGCCGAGGCCACAGTGATCACAACCTGAGGAGCAGTGGCCGAAACGCCGGCGCTATTTGTTCCAAAGATACTGTAGACGTTTGAAGAAGCAGTGAGCGGACCGACAGTGGCCGGACCGTTCGCGTTCGTGCTGACCGTTCCGTTTGGACCGGAAACAGTGAGTGTCGAACAACCTGAGCTGTTCCAGTTAAGCGTACCGTAGCTTCCTGAGATTACGCTTGGAGTGCTAGTTGAGAAATTGGTGATGACACACTGTGGTGCGACATTCGCGACCGAAACGGTCGTAGAAGATTGTGAGTGAGATCCGTCAGATCCCGTTGCATTGAGAGTATATGAAGTGGTCGCGGTAAGCGGTCCCGTGTTCACTCCCGAAGTAACCGATGAAGAGCCGTTGAAGATTCCACCAGTGAGGGTAAAGTTCGTGCAGTTTGGTGCGTTCCACATAAGCGTCGCAGACGAGCCTGAAGAAATCTGGCCCGTTCCTGCGCTTGAAGTGAACGACTGGATCGTACATGGGTTGCTAACAACTGCACTTCCAACCTTGAACGAGGCGACGATCCAACCTTGGTGACAAAATACGTCACGGGAACCGCCGACTGTTGGACAAGTGCCATATCCGAGAACATCTCCGATATTAAGGCCTCCGCTAAAGAGTGCTGAACCATTTGGAACCTGAGTGACATTTCCGTTGTGATCGGTCGCTTCGACCGTCATGAACGTAAGAGATGCCGGAGAGCTGATATTGATCGTTGACGATCCAGAAACGCTTCCGCCATCGCTCGAAGTGATGCTTCCTGCGTATGTCTGCGAAGTGACCGATCCGGTCGTCTGCGGAGAGAGGCGCAAGATCACGTTATGAGCGGTGTTGATGCTCGTATTGTGGATATAAAAAGACACATTGATAACCGAACCAGGGGTCGTGCTGACACTGGTCGGATCACAGCCGTCGGACTGTGAAGTGGTGATGGTCGCGGCGCCGATAGTCGGACAGTCGTGACCGAGTGAGCTGTCGTTGAACGCGGCATATGCATGCGGCGCAGAAACGACAAAGCCGGCAAGCATAAGCAAGCCGATAGAAAGCGAATATATTTTTTTCATACTAATGTTCTTCATACTGATGATAATAGCGACTAATAATACTGCAGGTGAGTTTCGAACGCACCGGTTAAATCTTCAATACTCTCAAATATTCAAGACTTAAATAATGCCTGGAATTTTTATCTAAAGATAAAAATTCCAGGTTTTTGTTTTTTCTGCAAATAACTCATTGTTTTTAGCGACGACCGCCTCTTCCTCCTGAACTGCGTCCACCTCCTCCGGAACTTCTTCCTGAGTTGCGTCCACCGCCTGAGAAAATGCGATTGCCTCCTGCTCCAAAGATTCCTCCTGAACTGCGAGATCCGCCACCATTGTAGTTGCCTGACCTGCTTCCTGAGTTGCGTCCCCCGCCGAAGAAGTTTGCTCCACCTCCACTGCGACGTCCGCTTCCATTAGAGGCATACCCTTGCTGATTGCCTTGTGACTGCCCTCCCGTGTAGGAGTTCGTCGCATTGCCTTGAGTTTGTCGGTTGGGCGACAAACTCCGGTATGTACGTCCTTTTTGCGCAGCAGGGTTTTGGCTTCCCTGTGCTTGTGCACCGCCTGTTGTAGCTCCTCCGTCTCCATTATTGAAATGGCCAGTCACTTTACCAGTATTGGTAGTAGTGGTGGTAGTCCCATCTCCATTGTTGAAGTTGTGCGGAGTCACTCTTCCCGTGTTTTTGTCATTCCCCTGATTCAAAGTATGGGGAGTGACATTGCCAACATCGTGACCGATATTGTTTTGGTGGGGATCGTGATCGCGTGGAGGGTGATACTCCTGATGCTGTTGCTGGTGCTGCTCGTGATTTTGATGCTCGTAGTGCTTAACTTTCGTTTGGCACCACTTTCCACGTTGGTCACGATGACCACATTCATGCGGATAATAATTTTCCCCGTATGAATACGCTCCATTGCCTGCAAATCCGCCAGTACCTCCTTCAAGGTAATACACTGCGAGTCCGACACCGGCCATAAGAAGCTGTCCTCCAATTCCAAGGTTATTGCCTTGATTGGGACCGCATCCAGCTGGATATCCTCCTTGCATGTACATCTGACCCCCTTCTGGAGTCGGAATAGTATTGTAATAGTTGTTTGTATTGTAACTATTTACAATATTCGTCCCTGGAGACTGTGGACCGGGCTGAGGATTGGTTGCCTCATCGGGATTTGGAATCCTGCTTACGGCAGGCGGCACTCTTGGTTGATCTTGCTCTTCTTCCAAAAATTGGAACATTGGGCAAGCGTTACCGCAGGTACGAGAATGGTACTTCATGATTATCAAAGCAAGTCTTGGTTCGTTGTATGCCTCCCCAAGATTTTTTGCATTGAATTTTTCTTTCGTACCATCAGGATTTGTCAGCTGGTCTCTTTCGAGCCAGCGAAAACCAGGATCAACATTGCCCCAAGCACACGTACTGACCTTCCCATTGTGTTCCACAACATATGAAGTTGCGATAATTGTGTCCATCTTTCCAACAGACACAAAACCCAAAGCAATGGTTTCTCCGTTTACAATAACGGTTACACCACCGGGGATTCTTTTTCCTCCAGTCGCCTGACTGAGGCGGACAAGACCTTCGTTCCAGCCACGAGTAATGTCCATGCGCATTCGCGATTCTGTCATTCCTGTTCGGATGTCAGAGAACATTGTCTTGTGGTCGTACAAATGACCGTAGTACCGGTGGTTGTTTCCTTCATCTTCCGACATCGCGAAAGATGAGAAGCCGATCATCACGCAGACGATCGTCATTAACATTGTTTTTTTCTTCATAGCACGTGGTTTTTTAAAGATGTTTCAAAGATATTGTTGATATTGTTTCAATATTGTTGAAAATTTGGTTTCTGAAATTTGCCAGTATTATATATCATTTGGCCTTAAAAGTCAAGGCCTTATTCTATATCTCCCTTAGGGCCTGTGTGCTATAGTTATTAGAGTCAATGCTCCATTTTTAGCTTTATTTGTAAAGGTAAAAAAGCACTACCTGAATTCATATATATAAACGCACCATGCCCCAAGATTATGACGACAAAATCGACAAAAAAGTCGAAGAATATCGCGAACAAGAGGAAGAGGCGCTTGCCTCCGTGCTCGCAAACGCGCGCTACAACATTCCCTATGTAGACCTCTCTGCCACAGCGGTGCAGAACGAGGCACTCCGGCTCATTACGGAGGAAGAAGCGCGTCGCATTAGCGTCGCGCCGTTCAAAATCTTCGGCAAAGAGGCTCATGTTGCTGTCCTCTCCCCTGAAGATGACAATACCAAGCTCTATCTCGACGATCTCGCGCGCAAAGGATACAAAGTCATCCCATACATGGCCAGTCATGCATCGCTCGAGCGCGCGTGGGCTCGCTATAAAGAAATTTCTTTTGCCGAGGAATCTCGCCGCGGCGGACTCGACGTGTCGAGCGACACGCTTTTGGAATTGCAGAAACAGATCAAGACCATGGGCGATGTGAAGACACTTGTCGACCAGATCACGGAGAGCCACGAGACACATACGACATCGCACCTGCTCGAAGTTATTCTTGCCGGCGCGATCTCGCTCCAGTGTTCCGATGTGCACATCGAACCGGAAGAAAAACGCATGCGCGTGCGCTACCGCCTCGATGGCGTGCTCCAGGACATTCTCTTTCTCGATCCCAAGTTCTATCACCTGCTCAATTCCCGCATCAAACTCATCGCGGGACTCAAGCTCACCATCGTCACCAAAGCTCAAGACGGACGCTTTAGTATCTTCCTCAATGAAGAAGAGATCTCTATGCGTACATCAACCGTGCCTGGCGAATACGGCGAGAGCATCGTCATGCGTATCCTCGATCCAAAATCCATCCAGGTAGATCTCGCCAACATGGGTATCGAACCGCGCCTCTTTACCGTCATCGATGCGGAGATCAAAAAGCCGAACGGCCTTATTCTCATCACCGGTCCGACCGGTTCCGGAAAGACGACCACGCTCTACGCATTCCTGCGCAAGATCTATTCGCCTGAGATCAAGATGATCACCATCGAAGATCCGGTGGAATACCATTTGAACGGCATCACTCAAACCCAGGTTGAACCAGGGTACTCCTTCCTCGAAGGACTGCGCGCCGCACTTCGCCAAGATCCGGATGTGATCATGGTGGGAGAAATCCGCGATTCCGAGACAGCCAAGATCGCTGTCGAGTCTGCGCTCACCGGACATATCGTCTTCTCAACGCTCCACACCAACAATGCCGCCGGCGTCATCCCCCGCCTCATCGACCTGGATGTAAATCCGAAGATCATGGTCTCGGCACTCTCGCTTTCCATCGCACAGCGTCTCGTGCGCAAACTCTGCCTCAAATGCAAAATTGAACGTGCTGTATTGCCCGAAGAAGAAACATTGCTCCGCAAGCTCTTGAAGCAGGCTGCGGACAACAAGAAAAATCTTGAAGCCTACAATCTCACGCCCGACATGCCGATCAAGCTCTGGAGCGCACCTGGTTGCGTCGAATGTAACAACACCGGATTCAAGGGACGTATGGGGCTCTTCGAAGCGATCAAGACCGATGAAGCAATCGAAAAGATCATTCCGTCCAACCCTTCCGAACGCGAGATCAAGCGCGTCGCCAACACGCAAGGCATCTTCAATATGCAAGAAGACGGCGTGGTCAAAATTCTCTCTGGAATTACAAGCATCGAAGAAGTGCAGAGCGTTGTGGACCTCACCGAGGAGTAGCACGCATTCTTGACTTACCCTGCAAATGCGGGTAATTTACTCATCGAACTGATTTCTTTCGATCATATCCGACCACCTCCGTGTTTAAGGTGCTGTCAGTCGATAAGTAGCTTGGTGAGGCTAGCCTGCAACCTAGTGTTGGGGGAAAACGTAACGTGCCAATGGTCGCTTTTAGACGTTAGGTCTGACATTGTCGGTAAGAAGCAAGAGGATTGATCATCTTCATTGTGTGGTTTTAAGGAAAGACGCTCGAGACCGGGACACATGTCCCGGCTTTTTTATTTGCCTGAAAAAGAAAAAACTCCCTAAAAGGGAGTCTATTTTGCAAGATTTTGATTTAAATATTTCGGATCGTCAGTCACATCAATGATGCCTTCGGTCCATGTTTCTTTAGGGAATGCGTATTCCTCCCCTTCCAGACCTTCGACCTCAAGCATTTGTATCTTGCCGAGCGTTGTCTGATCAAGAAAATCGTCAAAGCGAAGCTTGAACTTCTCTTGGTCGAAAATGTAGCATTTCTTATGCACCCGTTTTCCTTCAGTGAGCGGGTACAGCATTTCAAATACTTCCTTTGAGATAGGCTCGCGGCTCTTTTCTCGACCAGAAGACAATCCTTTTTTCTTTTGGGTCAAAAAATATTCATTGAGCTCGTCGTATCCCAGAATCTTCACTTCGCTTTCCGGGGTTGTCTGCAGGTAGCCGACGCGAACGACTCTGATGACTGCAGAAGAAAGGTATTCGGCACCAGGAAGCGATGCGAGCACGAATTTTTTGGCATTATCGTTTGTCTTCATAGGTTTTTTCTTTCATTAAACACCTGTTGCCAATTTTAAGCAAACGCTCAAAAGAATCCACCGAGAGAAACGCAGATCATTGACCCGCCGTGTATTACAAGGTATAAAGGGTCAAACAACAATTGCATCTATGAAACAGCTCCTTAAAAGTATCGTCAATTTCTTTAATCCGCCTAACCCGGTTATTGGGATTATTTTCGAAGACACACGCCCGAGACTCAGCGAGTGCACGGTCAAAAAAAGCAACGGCCAGATCACAGAAGGAAGTATCCTTTTGCTGGACGATTCGTCGCTCGAACTTCCCCGAGGCGAAAGAACTATCGTCAAAGTGAGCTTCATCACAACCGGCGAACTTGGTATTTATTTCGAGGCAGAGATTATTGCGGTAATTGGTGTTCTGAGTGATTGGGTGAGATATGAAGAGACAAAGCGGTTTATTCATTCTATCGGCCCTACAGAACAAATCATCAAGAGCTGGCGCCCGCACCCAAAATTCAAAAGGATGAACTCTGTTCTTGAGAAGCACGGAGAGGAATTATTCCTTACGATCGCACCGGAACTGTTGGAGAAAAAACTCTCGGATTCTGTTGTGACTCTGAAGAATTTTTACGACCAGTACAAAAACAGACTCTGGCCTGATATGGTTTCTATCTAAAAACAGCAACGTCAATCAAGCGACGATCACCTAGGTGATCGTCGCTTTTATTTTTCCACAACCTCAGTGAGTTTTGTCTTTGAATAGTTTCAGCCAGGCAAGTTCTACTACCGGGCAAGAAAAAAAGCATAAATCTCTAAATAATCCTTCAAACGACTGGGCGTTAAAAGTAAGGAGACCGCGGAGGATAGCTGCAGCACTTCCGGAAACGAGCCCGGGAGCCAAAACGTCCTTTACGAGATCCTATACGGTTCGAGAACCTGATCACTTAGAGATTTATGCCTTTTTTAACTCTTTTTCTGCCT
>JAHFNM010000025.1 GCA_023267415.1 Candidatus Nomurabacteria bacterium | reverse complement strand
GCGAAAATATTCCATCAATCTTACGCTGGCAAACCAATACGTGAGCCAGCTTTCGAAGAAGATCGAACATGCAGTGCTCGGTAACGCGGGCACGCTTGTAGTCTTCCGTGTGGGCGGAGAAGACGCGACGCTGCTCAAGCCCGAATTTGCTCCCGTCTTCGATGTGAAGGATATGATCAATCTTGGCATCGGCGAGTTTTATATCAAGACCATCATCGACGGAGAATCGAACGATCCGTTTTCCGCAGAGACGCTCAAAGTCCTTCCGCCTCCGTACGCATCAAGCAAAGAAAAGATCCTCGACCTTTCACGCGAAAAATACGACAGGGGAATGCACTAAATGCCGGGCGTCGTTATTGGCATACTAAATGCCATATAAATAAAAAAATAGGATGTCCGATTGGACATCCTATTTTGCGTTGTATGTTTAATCATTATTTGCCTACGGCTTTTTCCATGCGAACAGTCTCTCCCTGCATCTCATTTAAAAGCCAGTCATTCAAGAAATTCAAGCCGTCATTTGTCAGGTTCTCTAATTCTGCAACGATCGTTGCTGCGGTGTATTCTTTGCTGCTTTCCCTTACAGGAATGGAAGTATTTTGGTCTTCCATGCTGTTTAGTTGGGTGATTACTTCTCTTGCTAACTCACGAAGTTCAACAAAGGTTTTCTTTGCAATGTGTTTGTTGCTCGAGGCCGGTGTCGCCAAAGTGATGGTGGGTTCAATAACCCAGAGATCTTTGTCGATCAGTTCATCTTTCCGTGGGTCGTCAAACGGGGCGGTTACCCCGAAAGTAACATTGTCCGGAGGTTCAGGAAGATTATGTTTTATTTGTACTACCTCTACAACCCGCTTTTTGATGTCGCTGTAGTTGAACTCATTTTTGGTCTGTAAATAAAATTCATACCTATTCCATCCGTGGAGTGATACAATAACAAATTTCATATGATGCCTTTTTAATGTGCTTCGCACGTGAACAATAGCCTTTAATCTGCCATATTTTTATTTCATTGTCAAAAATGACAACAATTGGCATTTTTTCTACTTGATACCGCATACTCTATACCGTATACTTATTCAATATGGATTTCCTCCCCGATGGGGTTGCTTTTAATAAAGAAATCACCTACCTGGCAAAGACGAACTTCCGCAATCAGGAGCAGGTGTTCGGAATAAAGAGAAAAGACAGGCGCCAGCACATGTATGTGCTCGGAAAATCCGGATCCGGTAAGTCTGCGCTTCTCGGCAACATGATCGTCCAAAACATTTGGAACGGCGAAGGCGTGTGCGTGGTGGATCCACACGGCGAGCTTGTCGAATCGATCCTCGCAACCATTCCGTCGCACCGCGTGAAGGACGTGGTGTATTTCAATCCGGCAGACACGGACTACCACATTGGATTCAACGTGCTCCAGATCGACGATCCGAAATATAAACACCTTGTGGCTTCCGGCCTCATGGGTATCTTCACCAAGATCTGGGCGAATGCCTGGTCGGCTCGTATGGAATACATTCTCAACAATGCGATCCTTGCGCTTGCTGACACACCCGGTTCGACACTGCTCGGCATTCCACGTCTATTGGTGGACAAAGACTATCGCCAGCTCGTGGTGAACAATTTGAAAGATCCCGTCATCAAAGCTTTTTGGGTGCATGAGTACGAAGCATGGCGCGATCAATATCGAAACGAAGCTATCGCTCCGATCCAAAACAAGGTTGGGCAATTTCTCTCTGCTTCAATGGTGCGCAACGTCGTCGGTCAGGCAAAGTCCACGATCGATCTTTTCGATATGATGAACACCGGAAAGATCTTCCTGGTCAACGTTTCGAAGGGACGCATCGGTGAAGACAATTCGGCACTGCTTGGCGGAATGCTCATCACCAAGATCCAGCTCGCTGCGATGGAGCGCGTGCGTATCGCCGAAGACGAGCGTAAAGACTTCTTTTTGTATGTGGACGAATTCCAAAACTTCGTGACCGATTCGTTCGCTTCGATTCTTTCCGAAGCGCGCAAATACCGCCTCAATCTCACGCTCGCGCATCAATACATTGCTCAGCTGGTGACCAAAGATTCGCAGGCTGTGCGCGACGCCGTGTTTGGCAACGTTGGAACGATGATCATTTTCCGTGTGGGTGCCGCTGATGCAGACTTTCTCGAACAGGAATTCGAACCGGAATTCATGGTGCAGGACATGGTGAATCTGCCGAACTACACGATCTACTTGAAGCTTATGGTGGATGGCGTGACCTCGCGTCCGTTTTCGGCGAAGACGCTTCCTCCATTCAAGACTCCGGCTGCGAGCAATGTGGCTGAAGAGATCATCGAATCGTCGCGCAAGCTGTATGCTCGTCCGCGCGATATCGTGGAGCGCGAGATCAATGAATGGAGCGGAATGATCAGTGGAGGGCCAGGAGGGGAATCTGAAGGCAAATTCAAGGCGACCTGCTCGTCATGCGGAAAGGAAACAACAGTGCCATTCGAGCCTGAGCCCGGACGCCCGATCTACTGCAAAGACTGCATCGCAAAAATAAAATCTGGCGAACTCAAGCCGCTCAAAGGCACGCGAAGCAAGGCGCTCGAACCGCAGTCTTTTGCGCCGCTGGCGAATTTGGGAATCGAATTTGCGCCAGAGGCAAATAATGGGAATGGAAGCAGCGCTCCTCGCGGCGCGGCTGCAGCCGCGCCGCGACCGATCATGCCTGCGCCCTCACCAAGGCCGACCGTTCCGACTCCAGCACCCGCTCCAAAAATAATGCAAAACTCTGCACCCGCGCCAATGTCCCGCCCGGCACGAACTATGCCTGCACCTCGCCCAGTTTCTTCACCCGTTTCTCCGGTCGTAGTGAAGGCGTCGCCAACCCCGATTGTCCAAACAGAAAAACCGAAACCGGTGCATGATGCTCGCGAACGAAAAGGTCCGGATCATGAAGGCTTGCAGAATATTTTGAAGCAAGCACTCGGAGAGGCGATCACAAAAAACGAAGAACCCAAAAAAGCTGAAGCTCCTACCCCAAGTCCAAAACCTGCAGAACCCAAGACTATTTCTCTCTCGTCACTCAAAAAACCAGAAGAGACGAATGGTATAAAAATGCAGACAAAGGCAGCGTCGGAAGAGCATGTCTCTTCACTTGCTGCAGCCATCGCTGCCGCCCGCAATAGTGTTGCAAAACCTGCACCTGCACCGGTAGAGAAGCCAAAGGAAGAAAAAAAAGAAGAGGTGGCCGAAGAAAAAGCTCCTGAATCAAAGTCAAAATCGGTGAAAGAAGTCCCCGAAGACATTCTTCGAAAAGTGCTCAGTGAATAGCTGGTAAAATAGTTTAGAATTTCTTTATCATTTGTTTGCCATGCTGTGGGTATGACAAACAGGAAACGCTCATCATTTGCGCTTGCGTTATTCGCCTGCGCTCTTTGCTTTTTATCAATCGCATCGCACACGTTTGCTTCAGGTGGAATATCGTTTACGGAGATCATGTACGACCCGGCCGGAACTGATACGAATCGCGAATGGATCGAGGTCTACAACGCCGGAAGCTCGCCGGTTGATATTTCAAATTATGTTTTACAGACGGATGGTGCATCAAGCTCGCATCATGTGCTCGCTCCGCAAAGCGGCAGTTCTGTCCCGGCCGGCGGATATGCAGTTATCGTGCAGAATCCTGACTCGTTCAAAGCAGATTACCCCAATTTTGCGGGACTTATTTTTGACAGCAGCTGGACCGGGCTGACTGCGACTTCCGGCAAGACACTGCTTATCCTCGACGGCTTAGGTGCTGTGCTTGATCAGGTCACTTATGATCCGAATGTCGGCGGAAACAACGATGGCAATTCTTTGCAGAAGAATGCGAGCGGTGCGTGGGTTGCGGCCGTACCAACGCCCGGTGCAGGATCCTCAGGCGGGGCAGCAAGCACAGCGACTGTGACAACTTCCGATGGAGGTTCGTCGACAGGAGGAGGCCTTGCAGCTCCAGACACTTCTTCTGTCGCCTCAAATGCAAAACCTGTCGCTCCGCCTCGCATGCAGGCAGCGCTTATCGTTCAAAAAGAAGCAGTCACCGGTATAACGATTTCTATCTCGACTCGAGTCATCGGGCTTGCGGGTGAATATCGCGGATTCGGCACTTTTCATTATGCACTTGGCGATGGTACGGCATATGACAGTAAGACTCCCGAAGCGTTTGAACACACATACGAATTTCCCGGCACGTATGTGGTTTCGTTTGAATACCGCAGCAATCCGTATTTGCATGATCCCGACATCACAGCTCGCGCGACGATCGCGGTGATCGATTCATCGGTTGTTATTTCCGGTGTCAGTTCGGCTGGTGCTGTTTCTCTGATGAATAACGGGGATGACGAAATCGATATGTCGAAATGGAGTATCGTTTCTTTTTCCGATGACAATGTACGATTTGCGTTCACTATTGTTCCCGGAACCATACTTCTGCCAGGCAAGACGATAATCCTTCCGCAAAAGACGACCAATCTCGTTTTTGCCACACCACCCAATGTTGAGATCGTGCTTCCGTCCGGTGCGATCTCTGCAATGTTTGGTACCGTCTCTTCTCCAGTGATTGCTTCCACGCAAACTGAAATTGCTCCTGTGACTTCAGGAGAGAGTGCATCTGCGAACGAATATCCTCATTCGCAGGCGATGCTTGCAGGTGCGTCATATGGTGCTTCGCAGGAAAATCCGGATATTGGGCTTGCTGGGAACGCGATCGGTGCGGCCGGCGACGAGTCGCCGGCCGCACCGAAGAAAACGACTCGTTCGCTTATTCCATACATCATCGCCCTTCTCGGTATCATCATCGGATCCGTTATCGCTGTGCGCAAATTTTCGGTGGTTTCTTCGCAGGAAACTTCTGAAGAGGAATCCGATCTGGCCTCGGAAACACAAGAGATCGCAGATAGGATTCGCATTGTCGAATAGCAAGTTTGTATTTACCCCCTCTCCTTTATGAGGAGAGGGTTGGGGTGAGGTGATTATTTTATTGTATGCCAGCAATACACAATAGTAGGGAATCAATATCAAAAAGAAAAATACTTCGTAATAAATCAACTCCACAAGAGACTATTCTGTGGTCTAGATTAAGGAACAATCAAACTGGCTTTAAATTTCGCCGACAACATGGTGTTTTAGGCTATATAGTAGATTTTTATTGTGCTGAAAAGAATTTAGCCATTGAAATTGATGGTTCTCAACATTTTGATAATGACGCGATCGCATATGATATGAAAAGAACACGGGATATTGAACTGTTTGGAATTAGGGTTTTGAGATTTACAAATGCTGAGGTAAATGCGAATATTGAAGGGGTTTTGATGAAAATACTAAGTGAATTGCAAATCACCTCACCCCGCTCGAGTACGAGTCGACCCTCTCCTCATTAAGGAGAGGAAAGTAACCCATGGATAAAAAAGAAAAATTACAGGCTCTCAATGAGGATTGGTCTCTAAAGAACACTTGCGTCTTGAAAAAGACAGCAACGCAAGCGGTCTTTGGTCACGGCAGTGCCAATGCGGAGATCGTGTTCATTGGCGAGGCTCCGGGAAAATCCGAGGACGAGCAGGGAATACCATTCGTCGGAGCCGCGGGAAAATTCCTAGCCGAAATGCTTGGCGACATCGGACTTAAGAGGGAAGACATCTACATCACCAACATCGTCAAATATCGCCCGCCAAACAATCGCGATCCTGAGCCGTCAGAAAAAGAGGCCTGCGCGCCCTGGCTCTATGAAGAACTCAATCTCATTCAGCCGAAGCTAGTCGTCTTTCTCGGCAGGCATTCGATGCTGAACTTTTTTCCCGACCTCAAGATATCCGAAGCGCACGGCAAGCTGATCCATAAAAAATTCAAGCATATCAAGACGGAATATTTTTTGCCGCTCTATCATCCTGCAGCAGCGCTCTACAACGGAGGAATGCGCGATACGCTCAAAGAAGACTTCGCGCTTATCCCAAAGATTTTGAAGAAGATCGACGCTCCAAATGTTGTTGCGTAGAAATTGCGACTGCCTCCTCGCACGTAGGGCATGATTCGCAGATACTTCCGCCTTCGCGCCAGACATTGAATGCCTTTCCAAGCGGCAGGATCGAAAGGAAAAAACGGAAATCGATTACTTCGCGAAGCCAGCGGAACACTCGTCCCGAGAGCACGGTGTTTTTGTATGAAAAGATACCCCATTTGCTTCCAACGGGAATGACATACGGCGTCACGCGAGGTTCATATTTCGGTAGACTCTTTTTTTGTATGATCGCCTCGATAACGCGGGGAATGTAGCTTCCGTCATAGTTTGCTGTTTGTGCAGTGCCTGCATGCGGTGTGCTCGCACTGTCCCCGATAGCGAACACGTTCTTGGTATTGAGAGCATTCATGTATTCGTCCACCACGATGCGACCGCCTTTGTCGAGCGTAAGTCCTGTGATGCTTCCGTAGATATGGCTGGCACGGACTCCTGCTGTCCAGATCACTGTCTTTGCCTGGAGCTTTGTTTCGTTGAGATACACACCATCGGCATCTTCTCCGGTCACCGCTCTGCCGAGCATGATATTGATGCCGAGCTCGCTCAGTTTTTTTGTCACACGCCTGGAAACTTCTTCCGGAAATGTCGGCAGGAGTCTAGGTACCGCTTGAACCATGTCCACGGTGATGAGATGCTCCGGAATGGTGTGCATCTTTGCGAGTGTCCGCGTGTATCGGCGAATGACGCTTGCAAGTTCCACTCCGGCCGGTCCGCCGCCGACGACAACGAATTGGAATCGGCACATCATCTCTTCTTTTGAAAGCCCTTTACTCCCGTCGAAGAGGGCATGCACATGATTTTTTAGTTTGAGTGCCGTGCCTACTGACTTGAGGGCGAACGAATGCTCCGCCACCCCGGGAATATTGAAATAGGCAGTCTCTGCGCCGAGTCCGAGTACGAGGAAATCATACTGATACCGTGATCCGCTCTTGCCAAAGATGACTTGGTCGGGAAGTGATCCTCCGGTGATGGTGTCGACAAGTACTTCCACATTGGTATGTTGGAAGATCTCGCCAAGCGGAATGCATGTTTCAAGAGGGGAAGCTCCGGTGGCGAGCTTGTAGAGCGCTGGTGTGTAGTCGAAGTGATGCTTGTCCGACACGAGCACGATCCTAGTATTTGGGATTTTTTTCTTTGCGAGATTGAGTGCCGTGCGTATGCCGCCGAATCCTCCGCCGAGGATGAGAATTCGTATTGGTCCGTCAGTTGCATTCATTTGCATATTGATATTGTATCAAAATAATCGCATTCTTCTTATACTTGATACTTTGTACTTGATGCCGTATACTCGGCGCATGGGATTCAAATCATTCATCATCAAAAAAACACTTCAAGCCAAAGGCGTTTCGAAAGACCAGGCCGAAATGATCGCCGATAAGATCGCTGCCGATCCGTCCCTAGCGGAAAAACTCAAAGTCCTTCAAGAAAACAAGGAAGTGAAGGCGCTGTTCGAGAATATCCAGAAAGAAATGGAAGAAAAGAAAAAAGGCGGCATGCCCGAGCAGTATGCAATGATGGCCGTTATGACCAAGTACAAAGATCAGATCGCAAAGCACCGCGACGAACTCGCCCCACTCATGGAGCTCATGATGGGTATGGGAGCATAATATTCCTCTCAACGATTGTTAATCGAATCGTATGAAGAGCAAGGGATCAGGGAAGAGGCGAACAGCCTCTTCTTTTGTTTCTTTTGACACGTAGCCGTCGATACTTTCGGCATTATCTGCTAGTGTAGCGTAAGCTTCGGGAGAGAGTACTTGCACATGCAGGTGAGGGAACCATCCGCCATTATGCGGAGGGCGACCGATGGACGCAAAAATAGTGCCGGGCGACAACATGTCTCCGACCTTGCATCCGATTGACTCGTTCAGATGCGCATAGATAAGAAAGAATGGCGAGTCGGTCAATCGAACGATTACCCGAGGCCCCCATCCTCCCTCTTCAGGGAAATCATCATCGATGCGAACCACTTCTCCGTGCATATCCATGGCGATCGGTGTGTCCGCGAGAGCATTGATGTCGATGCCGACATGCATGTAGTTCGACTGCTCGTCGAGGTAGCTGCCTTTCCATAACGTTCCGCGGTCTTCCATCCATCCTCCGTAGGAATAGGCGATGCCAAGTTTTTTGTGATGATCGGCGATGATCTTTTCGCAGCTTTCCGGATCAAGAAAAGGGTTTTGCCCACCCTCTTCGATCGGATGTTCTTTGAACCACTCTATGGCCAAGAGATTCAAGTTCACTTCGGCTTTTGGCTGGCCCTGCAGTGTGGGGAATATCATGAGAGATTTTCTTCGACGGAATCATTCTTTGGTCCGGCATGGTTATTGATGAGCGTGCCTGTGCTCTGTAGTTCTTCTCTTTCCGAGCTATCTAAAAATGCGATTGCACCATGCGATTCAAGAAAGTGCTCGATCTCTGCGCGAAGACTCTGCATGTACGATTGGTGTAGAGAAAAAGCCTCGTCGCTTGCAAAGGCTTCGCGTGACCAATCCATCGTGTTGTAACGCATGAAAGCGGTATATGCTCGCATGATGTCGTCCTTGCTTGGCGAATTTGCGCCAAAACTGTCCATCATAAGATGCTCGGGGGTCGTTCCTGCTCCGGCTGCCGGTGCGCCGCTGTTCTGATCGAAATCAAGCGCAGGCTGCATGTATGGCAGTTCATCATATGTTCCTGTGTCTGCTTTTCCATATATTCGCTTCCATCCCACATTGTTCCAAAATCGTTCGGAACTCGCTGTGCATTCGCCAAAGGCGAATCGGAGATTTTTGCCTTGCTTCATGGCCTCCTGCTTTGCATCTATCAATGCGGAGATGTATGCCTCGCGTGCAAGGCCACCTTGGCGGGTAGATTCGTCCATGGCCGCATAGCCGACGAAGTACACCATATCGTTTGTCGGATTTTCACTCGCATCAGTTAATGCAAACGAGGCCCCCGCAATCGTTCCGGCAATTTCACCGTTCTCATTTGTTACTGCGACGATCCGGTATTTTGACTGTGGTATTCCTGTTGCAGTAACGCCGTCCACCGCCGCTCGGAGGATCGCTTCAGGATCAATTTCTTCTTTTCCAAATGTTTTTTCAAAAAGCTGCTGGATATGGGAGACTGATTCGTCATCTCCGGATTCAATGGTTCGCAGCAAAAAAGTTTGGCCGTTATTTTCGATTGTTGTGTTCGGAGAGTCTGGGCTAGAGCGCTTCCATTTGCTCTTTTGCAGCAGTTCTTCTATCCGCTCTGCCACTGGGGAGGGATTAGATTCTTGGCTATTGAACGGGGTCTGTTTTTCCATATTTTCCAATTATAACTGCTTTACCGGTATTTACAATTTTACCCAAGGCAGTGCGAATTCTGCTTTTTTCTGCTACTATCCCAGACATGTCACTTAGTATCGGAATTGTGGGCCTTCCCAATGTCGGCAAATCGACGCTGTTTAACGCGCTTACAAAAAAAGGCGTGCCGGCTGAGAACTATCCTTTCTGTACGATCGATCCGTCGGTCGGCATCGTTGGCGTGCCCGATGAACGTCTCGGCAAGCTCTCTATGTTTTCAAAATCGGCCAAGACTATTCCGGCTGCGATTGAATTCGTGGACATTGCCGGTCTTGTCGCAGGCGCGGCAAAGGGTGAAGGACTCGGCAATAAATTCCTGGCCAATATTCGCGAGACGGATGCTATTCTTGAGATCATCCGCATCTTCCCGCTCAAGGGAGGAAACGGCAATGAGATCCTCCATGTGTACGGCGATATCGATCCACTCCGCGATATCCGTGTCATCAATCTTGAACTCATCCTCGCCGATCTTGAAACGGCGACCAAGCGTATGAGCAACATCTCGCGCGATGCCAAGCGCGGCGATAAGGAAGCTATTGTCGAAGAAGGCGCGCTGAAAAAAATAATCGATGCGCTCGAAGCGGAAAAAATGGTCAACACTATTTCCTTCGACGAATACGAAGCTCCAAAGGTGCAGCAGCTCGGATTGCTCACAAGGAAGCCGATCTTGTACGGACTGAACAAACGCGCTGGCGCGAGCAATCTCGACGAATCGCATCCCGAGCTGTTCAAGGAATTGACCGATTACATTACCTCAACTGGTGCAGGATTTGTGGTGCTCGATGCCAAGATCGAAGACGAACTCAAGGATTTTGAAGGCGAAGAAAAAGAAATGTTTCGCGTTGAGATGGGAGGAGGGGAGAACGGCATCAACAATCTCATCACGCAGGCGTATAAGCTGCTTGGATTGGAAACATACTTCACCACCGGTGAAGACGAGACTCGCGCTTGGACGATCAAGAAGGGAAGCACGGCGCCGATCGCAGGTACGGCCATTCACACCGATTTCAAAGACAAATTCATTCGCGCAGAAGTGGTCAATTGGCAAGAGCTCTTGAATGCCGGCTCGTACGGCGAAGCTCGTCAAAAAGGCAAGGTCCGCACGGAAGGAAAGGAGTATGTCGTCAAAGACGGCGATGTGATCGAGTTTAAGATTTAAGAAAAAGAAAAAGTTCCGTTGACACTATTTGTCAACGGAA